>CAYOMV010000001.1:0-30071 GCA_964405175.1 uncultured Gammaproteobacteria bacterium
AGTTACCCTCTGTAGTCGTTGGGTCGTCATAAGCCTCGCTTACGATTTTCATAACCCCGAATACTCCGGGTTCGGAATCCGTATGAAACACAAATGCCAAATCCCCGGGCTTCATTTCCCGGAGATTATTGCGTGCCTGGTAGTTGCGAACTCCGTCCCAGCGTGTTTTTCCGTTTTCTTTTAGCATTTCCCAGCTAAAAACCTCAGGATTGGTCTTTACGAGCCAATATGCCATATATCCACACATTACCACACATGCAGAATTTGGCTAGTCATTTGCTTTGGGTGTGGGCTTTGCAACCTCTTTTATGTGCTTGTAGTTTATTTTGGCTAATAACTTTTTCCACTCTTCAGCCGGGGTGGTTTGATTCCTGATAGCCGCTTGTTCTATTCGATAGCCATAGCGATGAATCACGTCCACGGCATCCCAGCAGACCAACTCCGCGTGAGCGCAGTGTTCTTTGGCCCACTCACGCATTTCTTCCATACTATCCTGAAGGCAATAAATGCGGTCAATATTTTGAAGGGGTACTTCATAGCCCATTAGAACTCCCTCCGAACCCCAATCGCTTTCTTCTTCGCGAAACCCGCCGCCGTATTTTGCGATTTTTTGTTCCTTAATGGTTTGTCTTTGCCTTTCTCTGTTAATCCCAAAAGCAACCGGCCTTTCATTAAACCAGCGCAGTGTTTGATACCCCCAAACCGGATCGCCTCCTGAGGCATAAACTTCGTTCAAGGTTTTATGTCCAAAATCATCCGATGCTTTAGTGATATATTCACCTGTAAGAGGCGCTAAACCGCGTTCATGCAATCTTTTTGATGATATAAGCCCGCCTGTTTTTGCGATTCCTTCCAAAGCCGCGGAAGATGTCATGTGGCTCAAGTCGCAGTACCGGTATCCATTCTCCACCATGCTTTCAACCTCTAACGCAATATTTCTTTCGAGATACTCATGTGCTCCGGGATATTGCCAATCCATGGGATCATCCGATTCAACAAATGCCCATTCGCCTTCGATATTATAAAAGCCGGCCAAACTTCCATCCTCCGTCAAATCTGTTTCATGGATCTCGACATAACGTTGTATCACCGCGACTCGGTATAAAAAAATCAGCAGATAGTTAGACCAAGCGGCTTTTGCGCGCAAGCTGGCATCGGGCACTACATTTGTGACAAAAGATTCATAATCAGAAAAATTTTGCATCCATGGTGGAACGTTGAAAGGGTTTTGTTGATGGGACAAAAAAATAGCGTACATCTCACTGATCAACTCGATAACATCTTTATCTTGAGAGCTGTAACTGATTGTATTATGCAAACGCCTAAATAAATTTTGTACCTTTAAATTAAAATTTTTTTCCGCTTCCTCTTTTCCTCCGTATTTGCTTTCAATTTCTTGCCAAGTTGGAGCTTTAAAAACAACCAGTTCCGGAACTTCGGCCAGATATTCGGCTCTCATATCATCAAGACTGGCGCCCCGGCGTTTTTCATCGGCCTGTAATTCGGCGGACGTCTTCATTCTTTCTGCAAAACTCATATTAACAATTATACAGAAAAAAATGCCATATCGGTAGCATTTTTTATCAGATAGTCGCTTTTTGCTCAGATTTAGGTATAATGGATTTATAAAGATTAGAAAATTCTTATGAAACTTTTTTATAGTATTTTTTTATTACCATTAGCCTTTGTGCTTTTCGCGAGCATTAACCCCGCCGAAGCTTCAATCAGGTACAACGAATTATATTCTGTGGGCCGTATAATGATTTTTACTGATAAATTTGAATACACTAAAGTGGTGAGCTCCGGCTCGGGCACGGTTATCGACGACGACGGCCACGTGCTTACCAATTATCATGTAATAGAAGATATTCTCAAAAACTCCAATTGGGAAGCGATTTTTTGCTTCACTTACGACGAAACCAAAATGCCTCTATGTAGTTTTGTCTTAGAACCCGTGGCAGAGGACGAAGATCTTGATATCGCCGTGCTGAAAATAAAATATTTTATCGAAGAAGATAAAAATAAAATTCCTTTCGAACAGTTTAAAAGCGAATACGAAGCCTTTCTGCCTTCAGCCTATGTTCCCGAACTTTACGAAGGCTACGGTCTCTCCATAGGCGAAAGTATTACCATTTTGGGATATCCGGGCACCGGAGGCGAGAGCATTAATTACACCAAAGGCACTGTAAGCGGATTTGAAACTCTTTATTTTGACGGCGAATACTATGAATGGCGAGTCAAAACCGATGCCGATATCGACCACGGCTCGTCCGGCGGAGCCGCTTTTGATGAATACAATAATTTCGTGGGCATCCCCACCGAAATCGCCGTAGATACCGACAGTGTTGGCTATCTCATCTCTTTGCCCATAATAAATTACTTTCTTTTAGCCAACGACATCGCCTTATCCGGTTCGTCCGGAATGTGCATAGATTTGGAAAACGGCTATTTTGACACAGAAGAGGACGATTGCTTTTGCATCGAAGGCTATGCCTGGGATAATGATGCTTATGCTTGCATGCCGGTTGCCGATGACGATGCGGATGCAATAAAAGATCCGATCACAAAAGATGAAATCCAACTTCCGGTAACTAAAGTTGTTACCGACCAAACCAACGACTCTTATGTGCAATCGGAAATCGATAAACTGCAATCTACTGATGCGCGTTTGGTTAACCGCCTTACGGGCCGTATTCTCCTGCAAGTCGAAGACCACGGCGAGGCTTGGTACCTGGACCCGACAACCAAAAACCGCTATTACATGAAAGACGGCCCCACGGCCTACGAAATGCTCCGTGCTTTCGGCCTGGGCATCACAAACGCTGATCTTGAAAAACTAAAAAACGGCGACACAAACCTCGTTAACAGGCTCAAGGGCCGCATAGTTCTCCAAGTCGAAGCTCACGGCGAAGCCTATTACATCAACCCCGCCGACGGCATGGTTATCTACCTAAAAGACGGCGCCGAAGCCTACCGCCTCATGCGCTACCACAGCCTAGGCATAACCAACACAGATCTCACTCACATCCCCATAAAAAAATTCGTCCCAATAGACTAATAAAAAACAGCCGTTAACGGCTGTTTTAAAAATACGCCAACAATCTTGCCATATTTTTAGCCTTATGATACATTACCGCTCACAAACAAATGGGCTCGTGGTGTAGCCTGGTTAACACGTCACACTGTCACTGTGAAGATCGCCGGTTCGAATCCGGTCGGGCCCGCCAGTACAAAACCTCGCTTGAAAAAGCGGGGTTTTGTTTTGCTATTGCTGATTTTTCTAGAATTACCACCAAGAAAGTCAATTAATTTCTGGTTTGCTCCTATATTCAAATACATATTTGCACTTGATTACTCCATAGACCTTGACCTTGGCTGTGTTTTATTTTTTCATTGTAATTATTGTCTCTTTAACCTAAATGAGGCACAATATAAATAATAAGACTCAAAGCCTTCTGGCAAAAAGCTTTTAATATGAAAACTACTCATTATCTTGTCATCAGTTTATTAATAATTAGCGGGATTTTTTATACTACAACGGTGCAAGCTTATGGAGAATGTACGCAATATGGGATGTTTTCCTACTATGACAGATATGCTAATAGTTGTAAGTGTATGTCCGGTTATGCATTTAAGGATAGTCTATACGGTACAACGTGTGTATCAAAGAACAGTATATGCCAAGATAACTACGGCTACATGTCTAGCTATAATTCGCTCACGGGGAATTGTGAATGTGACTATGGATACATTTTTGGAAAAGATCTTTTTGGGCAGGCTAAATGCATTAGCACATCCTCGTATTGTAGAGATCAGCTAGGTTTAATGTCACGATACAGTACTTTATATGATAGATGTGAATGCATGTCTGGTTATGTAATATACAATAACCAGTGTACGAATGGTGAAACAGTCTGCAGCTTAAAACACGGAAGTCACTCAAGTTATAATAGTTTTAATAATAGATGCGAATGTGATAATGGGTATACCTTTGACGATAATTATCGATGTGTAAAGAAACAAAATAATGTTTATTTTTACTTAAAAGAGTTGGACAGTGGCGATAAAACAGCGATAATAAAAAGTGAATATGATAATAGATACTATAAAATCAGATATGGTCTTGGATGCTTATCAACCACTTTTAACAGATATCTACATAAACAAATCGTAGTTAATCTGGGTACGGATTTTGATTTAGATATTTGGGATACGATTGTATTACAGGATGATGATCAGACCTGTGATATTACATACAGAACCAGGGTTGATTCAGATACAACACTTTATGAAGAAGACGATGGTTCTGGCGCTTATAATTATGGTAACTATTCCGTTTTAATGGACGCTTATTGCCTAAGCCAATATGGTGAAGGTGCGATAGGTATAGGCTCGTCTTGTTTTTGCGGTCTAGGCTATGTATTAAACAGCGAAAAAAGCGGTTGCATCAAAGAAGGTGTAACATGTCCAACAAATTCAACCTTAATAGGTAATCAATGTTATTGTAATGAAGGATATGTATTTAATCCAAAAGCAGACGGCTGTGTCGATTATAATACCTCCTGCCAACTGACTTATGGCACAAATACTTATGGAGATGCAGAATACTGTTACTGCGCATCTGGATATGCATGGAATGAAACCCAAACTGCTTGCGATTTAATGACTGCTACAAACCAGGAGGTGGTTAATAATTTTGAAACTGAAAGTGCTCAAACTGAGGCGGGTAAATTTATTGCGGATAAACTAGATGAGAAACTTGTTGATCGTTTACTGGGTAACATTATCCTACAGGTCGAAGAACATGGTGAAGCGTGGTACTTAAATCCAAATGATAGTAAACGGTATTATATGAAAGATGGATCTGTAGCTTATGAAATGATGCGTTCATTTGGTCTGGGAATAACAGATGATGATTTAAACAAGATACCTATTTCAAATACAACTGATGAGATAAAAGATGCTGCAAGCATTTGTAATACAAACGCATTAGCCAATCGTTTAAAGGGTAAAATTCTACTGCAAGTACAACAAAACGGAGAAGCCTTTTATGTCTACCCCAAAAATTGCCGGATGATCTATATGAAAGATGGTGTTGCTGCTTATCAGATAATGAGATATTTGGGGTTGGGAATCACTAATAGTGATTTAGAAAAAATACCTAGTAACTAAATATATATAATTGACTGCACTATTAATAAAAATTTTATGACTATTAAAAATTACTATATTTTTTTTCTGTTGGTATTTATTTTTATAGGAGCGGGATGTGCTAAAAATCCAGAGCACACGAATATTAAAAATGAAAACAAGGAATTAGCGAATCTTGAGAGTGATGCTCCTTTTGGATTTATTAGATACGAAAAAGGAGCATTAAGTTTTTTGTATCCTGAAAACCTAACTATTAACGACGATGTCTCAAACGATGAAAACTTTGATTGGGAAAGTAATATAATAATAAATATCACTACAGTGGATAAGGCAGAAAAGGAGTGTTATATTAAATTTGGAGAAAGGTATGTAGATTCACCAGCAGAAACACCGACAAAAGATTTACTAAGCAAATTAAAAGACAATGGCCTAACCCCAAGTAATTACAATGAATTATTAAGGCTGGATACGGCATCTTGTAATGGTTGGGCGTGGAGTCCACTTAGAGCTTTGCCACTAAACAAAAATAATGTTAATGGAATGGTAACGTATGGTTGCGCTGGTAATAGCGGCGATTGCACGGTTGATATGAATTGGGTTACTTATACGGGTGTAGATGAAAGCGACAATGTATACGTTATAACGCTAAGGCCAATTTTTGGAAGATTGGCGAATAGAATGTTTCCGAAAATTACATCACAAGAAGAGTCAATAGCAATGAACGACGCGATGAGCGCTGTTATGTTGAGAGGAAGTGTTTTTGATTATAATCAATATTCTTATATTGCTAGTGATTTACTTGAGAATCTAGATGTGATTAATGATATTTTGGGCTCGATTAGTTACAACTAATATATGAAAAAGCTATTATTACTATTACCAGTCATGTTATTAGCCTCAGGTTGTTTCGGTAATGAGTATCTAGGTTTCTACTACCCAATTGCCAATGATTTAACTAGTGATATACAGGGTGGGCCTTTTAAAACTTTAGATGAATGTCGTGATTGGATGGATGAGCAGGTGTCAATGTATAATCCCACAGGCTCAAAATTCGACGATTACGAATGCGGCCTAAATTGCAAATTTGATAAAGATTGGGATGCTTATGTTTGCAAGGAGACCGTGCGATAAACTTAAGTTACTATGTATAAATATTTTTTATTGATGACAATATTTGTTCTACTCGCTGTTGGATGTAACGAAGGGCAAGAAATGCAATATAGCAATAAAGAACCGAAAGAAATGGAAAAATTAAACCTAGTTAGAAACGATGGGACGAGTATTAACAAAACTGACATGCAAAAAACCATTCGAGATTATTTTGATTTAGTTGACGCAGAAGAATTTGATGAAGCATTTCAGCTCTTTAGCGATAATTTTCGTAAAACCAAAAATTTTAATACCTGGAGCACTGGTTATAAAGACACATATAGCCACACTGTTGGTGCAATTTTTTGCGAAGAAACAAGCTGCACCTTCAGTGTTACCGCCACAGAAAACCGACCTTCAGATTTAAGAAAGACAGATTATACTTTTTACTACGGTTTTATCACAGAAGGTGGTAGAGCTAAAATTGATTCGGCTAAGTTTATTTCACAGAGTTTATCAAAAATACTTTCAAAAAAAGAAGATAAACAACTGACAAGTGACGACATAATCATGTTATCTTCGGTGAAGATTTTCTGCCTAGATAATACAACTTATGACTTATATCAGGGCTCAGGTACATTGGTAAAAAGTAATGTTGTAGTATCTAATTATCATGTCAGAAATTCAGATACAACTGAATGTGGAATATTTTTAAGTGATGAAAATGGGCTTGTAAATTACGATAATTATTACGAAGTGATTCGCACTATAAGCAAAGATGCAATGATTGATTATTGGGTCTTCGAAATAGATAAAAATCTTTCAAATCGTAGCCTATCTCTACCTTTTTGTAGTCATTCAGAGGCTAAACTTGGCGATAAAATAAAAATTTATGGGTATCCAGGTATTGGTGGTGGCAACCTAACAATAACGGATGGCTTATTGAGTAGTTACATTGGTGGCGAAAACGATTTCATGACTTCCGCAAAAATTGACCACGGCAATTCTGGTGGAACGGCTATCAATACAACGCAAAACTGTTTTCTTGGCATACCAACCGCTAGTCAAGCGGGTGAAATCGAAAGTTTGGGCTATATATTAAACATCAATAACGTAGAATTCTAAAAAATAAATCTGAACTATGCCCAAATCCCGCCTACTATTAATCATAATCCTAGTGGGTTTATTTTTTGGTAATGGTTGCACTGATTCACAAACCTATAATTCCGATAATTTCCGACAACCTGCTGCGCGACAGGTGGTTCCAAATGAAGGGTCATATGAAGCTGAGTCAATTCCAGCGCCAGTACCGGAGCCAACATACATACCTCCGACAGAATCTCAGCCTATAATCAATCCAAAACCGAGCCCTGCTCACAACCCTCCCGCAACAGCTCCTGCGCCCAACAGAACTTGTTGTAAAATCTGCAAAAAAGGAAAAGCATGTGGTGATTCGTGTATTTCAAGAAGCTATACATGCCATAAGCCGCCTGGATGCGCCTGTGATGCATATTAACGACTTGCAAAGCGCTAAACAGCCTGCTATTATCAAATTAAGCACTTCAAAATTCATGCCTTTGTTTAGAGCCAAGGGCAGGCAATGTTATTCCATCACCCCGAAAGGAATGACCATCGAAGGGGGCTATCCCGCCTAACCGAAAGGTTATCGGGTGCTCTAACACTTGCCGATTACCGTGAAAACGTTACTCGGCGGGATAGTTGCCTTCGGTGGTTTTATTATGGTCTGATTTCTAGCTGGTTCTAAGGGCTTGCCGGCAAACTAAGTCGTCCGGCCGTAATAAATATCTCAGGTATGGCACATTATATTTGTCGTCCTTGGATAACGACCAAAAAGGGGAAGCGCATCAATGCAGCTGATTATGGAAAAGACGCCTTTTGTTTCTGGGTTGAGGTTGAAAAGCCTCGTCAAGAAACAGAAAACGACCCTAAAGAGGTCGTTGCCACCGTCAGCGAAGGAGATTAATCTCCGCAAACACCCGGACTACTCAATGTTACGGGTGTTTTGTTTCAGTACTTATACATGTAAGTTCTGATGTGTCAAGTATAGCACTAAAGAGCATGGCTTTCATTGTGTAAAAAAAACAAAATTGTGGATATTGAGATTCTTTCGCTTGGTTTACCCGAAACTTCGCTACATAGTGAGCTGCTTGGTGGGGTGATTTTCACGAAACCAAGTTCCCACTTCGTCCACTAAGCCCCGGGGGAGCTAAAAAACCCGCCAGTCAAGCGGGTCACATAGCGATGCCATAATCATCATTATGTTCTTTTTGTTGCAGAACGTCAGCGTTTTCCAAGAGCCACTTCCTTAGCTCTTGTAAAGCATGGTCATAACCGCGAACACTGAGTACTGCGCGCACCATGGGCCCGCCCGTGAGCAATCGTGAGACTTTTTTATCTCCCGGCACAAGCACGAGTATTGGAATATGGTGCTCATTTGCCCAACCAACCTCGATGCCGGCGCCCCACGATGGTTCAATGGCATAAACGACGAGAAGGGAAGTCTCTTCCGTTACTATCCTGCGCTCTGCAGAATAAACTACTGTATCTTTGGCGTCGGCGTTCTTGATTGGGTCATAATGCTCATGCGGTACAAACCCGCGAACACCAATTGCCGCTTTGCACGCGTCGGCCAGCTGTATATAAAAATCCTTAACCTCATCCCTATGAGTCGGGTCAAGCTCGGTTAGCGCTCCACAAATGTAAGGTGCTTTTTGCTTACTCATTGCTCTTCTCCTTTGAGTAGCTCAACCTTAGCTAAGCGGTTGGTTTCTTTCAAGAGAGAGACTAAATTCCAAATCACAAGGATACAAGATACAAACAACTTACAATATTAACGAATCATATAGCACGGGCGATCACAAGGATGCGCCCCTACAAGAGCACTAGTTAACAAGTCCCTGATAAGGGATTTAGGGTTGGCTTAGGTATCAACCTTGTATCTTGTTGTTTGTAATGTGGTTATTGCCAAAACTTCACGAAAAAGTTAACATTTGGCTCATATGGCACAACCAACAGACGAACGTCAGGATCGCCTCAATCGCCGCGAGGCGCTTATCCAAAAGGGGATAGAACCGCATCCCGCGGAATTCGACCGCACGCATAAACTTTCCGATCTCGCTGAAGTTAATGAAGGGGATGAGGTAAAAGTATGCGGGCGCATCATGCTCCAGCGCGTTATCGGCAAGCTCGCGTTTTATCAACTCCAAGACGAATCCGGCCGTCACCAAGTAGGTGTTAAAGTAGACGACGTAGGCTCGGAAAATTATGAACTTACAGACCTGCTCGACCGCGGGGATTTTTTGGGTGTAACCGGAAAGCTTGGTACTACCAAAACCGGCGAGCCAACCGTTTGGGCAACATCCATCAAGATTTTGGGCAAAAGCCTTATTCCGCTTCCCGAAAAATTCCACGGCGTTCAAGATATCGAACTTAAATACCGCCATCGTGAAATGGATTTAGCGGCCAATCGCGAGACTTTCGAGCGCTTCAAATTGAGGTCCGTCTTTCTATCCAATTGCCGTCGGTTTTTGGAAGACAATGATTTTATCGAAGTCGAAACCCCAATCCTCACATCCGTGGCCACCGGCGCGGCAGCTCGTCCATTCCTAACCCACATGAATGATTACGACATGGACATGGTTTTAAGAATCGCTCCCGAAACCTATCTCAAAAGATTGATTGGCGGAGGTTTTGAACGTGTTTTTGAAACCGCGAAATGTTTCCGCAACGAAGGATCCGACCCTTCGCACCATCAAGAATTTACGCAAATCGAATACTACGTCGCCTACAAAGATTACGAATGGAACATGGATTTTACGGAAAAATTACTCCGCGAAGTACTGCAAAAAACATTCGGCAAACTCCAATTCGAAGTTATCGGCAAAACCGGTTCAAAGCATTTGATCGATCTCTCGCAACCTATTCCGCGCTACGCCATCACCGATTTAATCAAACAAAAAACCGGCATCGACGTGCTTGAATTCGAAGAAGGCGCCGAACTTGCCGCTGTAATGAAAGCCAAAGGCATGGAAATCGAGGACATGGACAAAAAGGGGATTGGCACGCTTATCGATGAACTGTACAAACACTCCGTGCGCCCGGGCTTAATCGCGCCTTGCTTTATCACCAAACACACAACCGAAATGAAGCCATTAGCCCGCCGCAACAACCAAGACCCGCGCTTGGCTGATACTTTTCAATTACTCATAGCCGGCTGGGAAGTGCTAAACGCTTACTCCGAGCTCGTAGACCCAATAGATCAGCGCGAACGCATGGCCCGCCAAGCTGAATTCCGCGAAGCCGGCGACGAAGAAAGCTTTGAACTCGATGAAGATTATCTGCAAGCCATGGAAATGGGCTTCCCGCCAATCACCGGCTGGGGCATGGGTATCGACCGCATCTTCGCGCTCCTAACCGGCCAATCCAACCTCCGCGACGTAATCTTCTTCCCCATAATGAAACCGGAAAACTAAAAACCGCAAAACAATTACCGATTAACAATTACCGATTACCAATGCAGGAGTCGCTATCGCGAATTTATATTATGAAAGATAATTTGATCGCTGATAAAAGCTATGCCTTTGCCTTAAACATTATCAAAGCATATTTATATCTTTCAAAAGAAAAACAAGAATATATTCTCTCGAGGCAACTCCTAAAAAGCGGAACATCCATAGGTGCCAATGTACGTGAAGCGATCGGTGCTCAATCGCGCGCGGATTTCATTAATAAGATGTCCGTCGCTTTCAAGGAAGCCTTAGAAACTGAATATTGGCTAAACCTGTTGAAAGACTCTAAGCTCCTACCCTTAAAAATGGCAGACGACTTATTAATTGAATGTCAAAGTATTTGCCGGATCATTTCAAAAATCCAAATAACAACAAAAAACACACTTTAGAAATTAGACGTTCAACATTTAACTGTCAGACTTTCGATGTTATCAATAATATCGCAAAGCGATTCAATCATCGGTAATCGGTAATTGTTAATCGTAATTAAAAAAGCGATTCCTTCATCGTTAATCGTTAATCGTTAATTGTTTATGAAGCGTACTGTTGAGGATTTTATCTGCGAAAAATGCGGAGCGGATGTTAAAGGCAATGGCTACACCAATCATTGCCCGGTTTGCCTTTGGTCAAAGCATGTGGATAATGTGCCGGGCGACAGAGAAGCCGAATGCGGCGGCATGATGCGCCCGGTTGGCGTCGAAGTAAGTCGCGGTGAAATAGACCGGGTTGTTTTAAAGTGCCAAAAATGCGGTTTCCAACGCCCCGCCCCCGTATTACCCAACGACAACCGCGAAGAACTAATCAAAATTTCCGTCCAAGATCCACGAAATAACTAATCATTCATCCCGGTACATCCCGGTCAATCCTGCTAATCCTGTTAATCCTGTTAATCCCGGTACATCCTGTTGGAACAATTCCGGTAAATCTTGGTAATCCCAGTAATCCTGGTACATCCTGCTAATCTTGGTCAATCAAGGTCAAAAAAACCCCTCTCATCGCTGAAAGGGGTGTAGTTCATTCCGCGTCGAAGCGCGGAACCGTGAATGTGCATCTCGAGTAGTCGAAACACTTGCGTACCGGGTCGAAAACCCAAGTGCAAGCGTCCAAGTGTATCCGGAGCCCATCACCCGTATCCGTTATCGGATACGGCGTGAGCGACTCGCGGAAACAGCTCGGGTCTTCTTGGTGGAACCAGTTCAAGCTGTTTTTAGCTGTGAGCGGATATGTCCCGGGCTTTGCGTCTTCGGGGAGGGAAATCTCACAACCCGTGGCATCGCTGGTGCGACTGTTGCTGTCGTAGGCCGGTGTTTTGTCGCAGTAAATCCCCAGCCTTCCGGGTTCAACCTCGCCAATCAACCTGCCCGTGAGCTTGGCTGGATCGCTTTGCCCGAAAAACGCCAACAAACGTCGTGCCGTGAGCGGTATGGTTTTGCGCTCTGCGGGATCCGCAATCATCACCGAAGTGAGCTTGGTTGTTTCTTCGTGGCCGGCCGCCAAAGAAGACTGAACCGTTGTTGTAGCCGCCTCCGGAGTCCGTGCTTCTTGCCCGGCGCCGGCGGGCATCAGTAATAGTGCTGATAATGCGGTTAACAGTGATGCGAGCATCATAAGCAAAGCTGTTTTTGCTCTTGGCCCGATTGGAACCGAGCGTGGCTTTTCAACCGAGCCTACATCATCGGGCGCTGGCGTGGGATCAACTTCTTTCACGGGCTCCTCTTTGGTTGTCGAGTCTTTTTCCGGAGCGGTCGAACTCGTCTTTTTAACCGCTTCAGAAATTTCCAGATCGCAGTAAGAAAGATTGACTCCCGAATTCTCACAAATAAGTTCGATATCCTCGATCTTGATGCGGCTTTTTTTACCCGGCTCATTACGAATCCATGCTTCACAACCCAATCTGAGATGGTCCAAATAATAGGCGGCTATGATAGTGTGGTTTGTTTCATCTCTGTCCAGGCAAAGAACTTTGATTTTTCCCGAACTGTTTTCCGGCATCAAGTAGAGCTCATCGCCTACTTGAGGCAGAGGATTCGGGTCGTTTTTAAGAGCCCTTTGCATAACCACATGAATCCGCAGAGCCAAGTTCAAAGAACTCTGTTCCTGCTCTATACTCACAACTCTCATCGAGCTGATGACCGAGCTGGAGACTCGCAGATCATTTTCCGACATCACATGCATGATCGCGTCCGGATTAAGATGGGGAAGGTCGCAACGCAGTTTGGTTTTACCGCCCTCCCTAACCAATTTTGCCGGAGTCTCTATTCCACCATCAAAAATGAGGTAATAGAATTCTTGTTCTGGCATTTTTTTATCCTTTCAAAAGGGCGTTTTCTTTGTTTTCAGAATACATATTTTTAGCACAGAAATCTCTATCGGTCAATAGTCAAATGCGGTAATAACATTTAATTTATACAAATTGTATAAAAGTAATTTGCTTCAGTTGAGATAAAAAACGCCCCGGAATTAATCCGGGGCGATGTAGAGTTGAAAGATCAGTCGCAGATACCGCACTGCGTGGCATCAGGGTCCGGCTTCACGAGGAAGCAGCCCGTCATGTCCATGCAGTCGTACTGCGCGTTATACGGCGGCTTCTTGTCGCCGCAGTCGAAGCGAAGCGAATTGGCATCCCATGCCTGGAACTCATTGAAAGTTGCCGGGCTGGTGTAACAAGACGCGTCGCTCTGGTGGGTGAAAGCGGGCAAATATTGTTCAACCGCGTACCTGCCGGGCTTGGGCCCGCAGCTTTTGCAATCCGAGACATCGGTCCAACCGGATTCATCCGGCAGGCGCGCGCTGTCGCACACGATTCGTTGATGCCCCTTCTTGCCTTCGGTCACTGCTCCGAAAATCTTGCCGTCCCGAAGTTGCAAGCCATGGTGCAAAGCCATGATCTTTTGCGTGATCGGGTAGCAGACTTCTTCCACGGCAGGCATCGGCGGAGGCGTTTCTTCCACCGGCGCTCCGACCACGGTCTGCGGCTCGGAGGTGGTTGCGGGCGGAGGCGTATCCGGGGCCCTCACGGCCGTCGTTTCTGACATTGCCGGAGCAGGTGCCTCTGTGGCATCAGGAGCTTGCGCACCTTGTGCCCCAATAACATACCCGAGAACTCCGACGAGCACGGCGATGAACAGAGCGCCGGCCACCGCTACGAGTGGCTTCACTCCCGAGCTCCCGATCTGCTTTTTGGTTTGGCGCATGAGCGCCCTTGTCCGCAGTTCGGTTTCTCTCTGGATCTGGGCAACCGCAGCCTTGCGCTGCTCATCGCTCAAGCCCGGATCCAGACTTGCAACCTTAGTGCGCCCCTCGTGTTCCACCTTCCACTTCATTTCCACGAAATCAAGCACTTCCGGAAAGACTCGCTGGAGTTCGAGCAGCATCGGGTGCTGAGAACTCTGCAGATTACTGACCTCAGTTTCCAGGTCTCGAACCTGCTGGTTCAGCGAGTTCACCCGGGCTTCCAATCCCGCCTTCTCCTGTTGGAGCTGGGCGATCTGGTGTTGCAGAGCCGTGGTGTCGCCGGCGGTTGCCGTGGCCAGCTTGGCCTGGAGATCGTTGATCTCCCGGTCCTTCTCGCCAAGGCTGACCTGCAGGCCGTTGACCTGCTGGATCAGCTTTTGGATCCGGTCCGCGCTTCCATTGCCGGCCTTTTCTTGATCCAGCTTTTGCTGAAGATCGTTGGACTTGCTTTGGAAACGCTTTCCCGCGGCCTTTGCGGCCTCGAGTTCGCTTTCGAGCCCGGCTTTCTCCTGCCGGAGCTTGGCGAGCTCATGCTCGAGAGCGGCCACATTAGGGCCATGCGCAGAAGCGACCTTGCTCTGCAAGTCCGCGATCTGCAATTCCAAGTCGCCGATTTTGCGTGTGGCACTCGCCTGGTTGCGGGCATTCTCTTCCCGCGAGGCATCGATCTCCGCAGTGAGCTCATCGAGCTCGTTTTGCAAACGATCGCGCTCCAAGCCGATTGCCCGGTGCTGTTCTCTGTGATTCTCGAGTTCGGCCTGCAGTTCATTGGCTCGCTTGTTGCAAACCTCATGATCCGAAGGACCGTTCATAATGGCATCATCAAGTCGCTTTTTCAGCTCCTCGATTTCCGCCAAGCTGTTCGAAAGCTCGCCCTTGGCCTTGTCGGCCTCGCGTTGGGCTTTCTCGAGCTCCGCCTGCAGGCGCTTGCACTCGGCTTCCACCTTTTCCCGCTCTGCAATGAGCGAGTCGTAGGTGTTGTCGCCGGGCGCCTTGCCCGCGGTCTTGGCTTCGGAAAGCTCGCGCTCGAGCCGTGAAATCACGTCCTCAGCCGCTTTCACGGCCTCGGACTTTTCCTTGAGCGAGGCTTCGTACCGTTCCCGCTGCTCGTCCAAGGCTGTGGTGACACGCTCGCGCTCGGCGTTCGCGTCGTCCAGGGCCTTTTGCAAAGCCTTCAGCGCTTTGTCGTCCTTGGGCGGTTCGCCTCCACCGCCTTTGCGGGGCTTGGGCTGGGGCGCGGGCGCGGGACCTCCTCCGGGCATGGTATTCTGACGCAGGTCGATAGGCATTTTCTTTCCCTTTCTTTCTTTTTTGTATCAAAAGGACAATCGTCCTTGGTTTCCCTAATTTGGAGACGATGCGTTAACTTAGCACAAAATGGCGCTTTTGTCAACCCTCGGCTCATTTTTTATTAAGATTTAGGCAAATCATATATTTTTGTTATTTAAGCCAAAAATCCACTTGTTTTTCTTGCGCTCTGCTTGTAAAATGCAAATCAACGATTGAAATTATATATATGTCCGATAAAAACTCTAAAGAAAAGCAAATAACCAACGGAGTTATTTTATTAATTTTGGACGGTTTTGGTATCTCTCGCAAGAAAAAAGGTAATGCCATTGCTACAGCCAAAATGCCCGTCTACAAACAACTCATCAAAAAATATCCTTTTACCGAGCTCAAAGCCGACGGAGAAGCCGTGGGATTGCCTAAAAACGAAGTAGGCAACAGCGAAGCCGGCCATGAAACGATCGGCGCCGGGCGCCCGGTACCGTCTGACAAGATACTTATTAATAAGGCTATTAAAGATGGTCGCTTTCAAAAAAACGCTGTTTTATTGGGTGCCGCGGAACATGCTAAAAAAAATAACAGCACTTTGCACTTAATGGGTCTTTTAACCAACAGTCAAAGCGCGCACGCGGCCATGAATCACATTGTCGAATTGGCTAAAATGATGCACGCGCGCAAGCTCCCCAAAATAGCTTTGCATATTTTTACAGACGGTCGCGATACCCAACCTTTTCATGGCTTAAAATTACTCACTCAATTGGAATCCCAATTGCCAAAAACCGCATACATCGCCACTGTAACCGGGCGCTTTTATGCCATGGACAGAAACCGGAATTGGTCGCGAACAGAAAAAACCTACAATGCCATAGTTCACGGCATCGGCAAAAAGGCCAAGTCCGCGGCGGACGCAATTGAACAAGCTTATGAAAATGGCGAGAGTGATGAATTTATTGAGCCTACAATAATCGGGAATGGCCACAAGCCCGTACACATTAAAAAAAACGATGCCGTGGTTTTTTGGAATCTGCGCTCAGATCGCGCGCGCCAATTAGCTAAACCTTTCATTAAAAAAACATTTGGCAAAAACCATGGAGATGGTTTTGATAGAGGAACAAAAGTAAAGAATCTGTATTTTGTTACTCTAACCGAATTCGGCAAAGAATTAGACCACGCGCTGGCCGCGTTTCCCCATCATGATATTTCCGGTACCTTGGTTGAGGCATTGAGATCTTACAAGCAAATTTACATAGCCGAATCCGAAAAATACGCCCATGTAACCTATTTTTTTAACGGCGGTCACGACACTCCGCGCTTCGACGAAGACCGCCTGCGTATTCCCTCCCACAGAGTTCATAAATTCAACGCCAAACCAAAAATGCGCGCCAAAGAAATTGCGGATGCTGTGGCCAAGGCGGCCAATGATGGATATAATTTTATTTGCGCCAATCTCGCCAATCCGGACATGGTTGCTCATACCGGGGATTTTGAAGCGACTGTAAAAGCATGCGAAGCGGTTGATAAAGCGATTAAAAAAATTGCCGCGGCCGCGCATAAAAACAAGATGCATCTTCTCATTACCGCCGATCATGGCAACGCGGAAGAAGTCTTGGCAAAAAACGGCCATACGGACACGCATCATAATGCGAATCCGGTTCCTTTTGTTCTCGTGTCCGATTTGTGCAAAAAACGAAAACTGCGCAAAGGTACACTCGCTGATATCGCCCCAACCATATTATGCCTGTTAAAGGCGCAAATCCCCAAAGAAATGCAGGGAAAAAATCTGATTAAATAATCTTAAAAAAGTTTGAATTAAAAATAGCCTAAAGTCTAAGCCAAAAGCCACCAGCTACCCTCTAGAAGCTAGAAGCTAGAAGCTGTTAAGTAGTTATGGACCGCCCTAAACCAATCGTCTTATTAATCCTCGACGGGTTCGGTATCGCTCCCGATTCTGATGGCAATGCCGTGAGCAGAGCGCACATGCCCGTTTACAAAAACATAGTCGAACACTATCCGGCTATGGCTGTTCGCGCGTCCGGCGAAGCCGTGGGCCTTTCGTGGGGCCAGATGGGAAACTCAGAAGTGGGCCATCTCACCATAGGCGCGGGGCGCATTTTTTTTCAGAGCCTTCCTCGCATCAACATGAGTATAGAGGACGGCAGTTTTTACGAAAATCCGGCTTTTTTAAACGCGATTAACCATGCCAAGAATAATAAAAGCACGCTTCACATCATGGGCTTGTGCTCACCCGGCGGCGTGCACGCGCACATAGAGCATTTATACGCATTATTGGATCTTTGCAAGCGAAATAAATTCAGCAAAGTCGCTATCCATGCTTTTTTAGACGGCCGTGACACCATATATAACAGCGGAATAAGCTTTATCGAAGAATTGGAAAATAAAATCAACGAATATAAAGTTGGACAAATTGCCACATTAGGCGGCCGCTTTTATGCCATGGACCGCGACAACCGTTGGGATCGAATTCAAAAGATGTATGATGCCATGGTAAAAGGAGAAGGCGAAGAAGCGTCATCAGCCAAAGATGCCATACAAGCCTCGTATGACAAAGGGGTTTTTGATGAAGAATTTATTCCAACTGTCATCAAGAAAGGCGGAAAGCCTGTCGCGACGATAAAAGATAACGACGCCCTTCTCTTCTTCAACTTCCGCCCGGACCGCGCTCGTCAGATTACCAAAGCTTTTTCTTTGCCGGAATTTGAAAAGTTCGAAAGGACCAAAATCGAAAATCTTCACATGGCTACGATGATGGAATACGAAAAAGATCTGCCTGTCGAAGTTGCCTATCCTCCGCAAAAAATTGATACTTGCTTGGCTAAAGTTATTTCAGACGCGGGCTTGCGCCAGCTGCATATCGCGGAAACCGAAAAATACGCTCACGTAACTTTCTTTTTAAACGGTATGGTGGAAGACGAGTTCCCCGGCGAAGACCGTGTCATCATCCCTTCTCCCCGCGTCTCCAGCTACGACCAGGCTCCGGAGATGGCCAATGTCCAGATAGCGGAAAGGATAGTAAAAGAAATCGCCGGAGGCGGATATGATTTTATAGTAGCCAACTTCGCCAGCCCGGACATGGTTGCCCACACCGGCAACTTTGAAGCTACTGTAAAAGCCCACGAATCTTTAGATAAATGCATGGGGCGCATAATCGACGCCGCATTAGCTGTTGGCGGAATAGTCCTTATCACAGCCGACCATGGCAATTCCGAAGAACTTGTTAACCTCACGACCGGCGAAATCGACAAAGAGCATTCAACCAATCCGGTGCCGTTTCTGATAATCGGAAAACAGCTCGAAGGCATGAAGGCTCCCACGGGCGATGTTATCGGCGGGGACTTGAGCATGACTCCGCCTGTGGGCATGCTTGCCGATGTCGCGCCCACCATATTGCGGCTTATGGGCATACCTCAACCCGACGACATGATCGGCCGCACACTAATCTAAACAGTAAAGACGCGTCATGGCGCGTCTCTAAACATGAAATATCATCCCGAAATCTTGAAAGTCCTTAAAAAACGCTATCCCCAAAAACCGGATATGGATTTGGGTAACCCGGCCGACAGCCTTATTGCCACAATCATGAGCGCGCGTACTACGGACGCGCAAGTATTAAAAATGTTTCCCGGCTTCCGTAAAAAATTTCCAAACTGGGAAAGTCTCGCCAAAGCCGATTTAAACAGCATAGAGGGCGCCATGAACACTATCGGCCTGTATCGCAATAAAGCCAAATCCCTAAAAGCTCTGGCTCAAAAAATACTCGCGGATTACGAAGGCAAAGTGCCCGGCACAATGGATGAACTCGTAAGTTTGCCCGGAGTCGGACGCAAAACCGCAAGCTGTGTTCTTTCATATTGTTTTATTACACCGGCCATCGCGGTGGATACCCACGTTTTTCGTATCGCGCGCCGTCTGGGTTGGGCAAATGGCAAGGACGCCGCAAAAGTCGAAGCGGAACTCGCCAAGCTTGTTCCCAAAAAATCCTGGTCCGAAATAAACCGCACCTTTGTGCGCTTTGGGCGCGAAATCTGCAAACCCGGCCGTCCTCTTTGTTACGATTGCCCAATCGCGAGTTATTGTAATTACCCCAACAAAACTGAAAAATAAGGCATACGGCAATTCTCGCCGGGTTGATCCGGTGCTTAGAAATTAGTGTCGTTGTGCTATAATAACCTCATGCTAGACTCAGAAATTGTAATCTTGCTGCAACAGATTTTTTTAGCCTCTGAAATAGGGGAATGGGCGTCAATTGCTTTGGCGCGTGTTTGGATTTTTTTATTTATCCCCGTTATTGCTTGGCTTTGGGCGTACGGAAACAATTATGAGAAACATGGAGTTAAAGAGGTTCTATGGTCCGCGGGTTTGGGAATTTTTCTGTCTGAATTTATAGCTTTGTTTATCATGCGGGAAAGGCCTTTTTTAGCTTTAAGCGAGGTCATTACTCTTATCCCCGCGCCTTTAACCAGCGCTTTTCCGTCAACTCATACAACCATAGCCACGTCTGCGGCAGTTGCGCTGTTTTTTTATAATAAAACAGCCGGTATAATCGGTTTTTTAATCCTATTGGGAGTTATCATTGGTAGAGTATCAGCAGGCGTCCACTATCCCACCGACATACTTGGCGGAATCGCTGTAGGTCTGTTATCATTTGTTTTGGTTCGTTTGGGGCACAGAGCCCTGCGCAAACCGATCAAACAATAGTATCTAATATCTAGCAGTTATTTAAGCTTATTTCACTGTATATCCAGTTTGCTGCTAGCTACTAAATACTAGATACAAGATACTAGTCACATTATGCGTAAGTTACTTTTTTTTCTTGCAATTATTTTTTTAGCGGCCAGTGTTTTTATTGCTTGGTTTTTTCCATCAGCTTATATCGGTTCCCCGGCTGATTTTTCGATTACGGTCACCATTCCAAAAGATGCGTCAGTACAAGACATAGCTTTGCTTTTACAGCAGAGAGGAATTATCACTTCAGCGACAGGCTATCAAATTTTCTCGGTCATAAATAATACTGCCAAAATTTCCCAACCGGGCGATTACGAAATAGCGCCCGGAAGTTCTTACCAACAGATCGCGCGCCAAATTTCACTTGGGCCCAAAAGAGAAGAAATAACCATGCAATTCATCGAAGGCCAAACCTTGGATGACTGGCAGTCCAAGCTTATAATGGCCGGTGTCTCGGCAACTTCGGTAGCTGATTTGGTAGGCGATACTCGCGTTGGCAAATCTTTCGCAAAAGGCCTGGAGGAACAGTTCCCGTTTTTGCAAGATCTGCCCGAAGGCACTTCTCTCGAAGGCTATCTTTTTCCCAACACTTATCGGGTTTGGAAAGATCAACTGCCGCTCGGTATCGCCCTTAAGCAATTAAACGAATTCGAGCGCCAAACGGACGGCTTTGCTGAAAGCGCCGCCAGCCAAGGCCGCACCTTGCACGAAGTGGTTACTCTGGCGTCTATAGTAGAAAAAGAAGGCCGTAATCCCGAAGAGCGCCGCAACATCGCCCGCATATTTTTAAATCGACTAGAAATCGGCATGCGCCTGCAGTCCGACGCTACCGTTAACTACGTCACTGGGGCTAATAACCCACGCCCCACGCTAAAAGAGCTCGAGATCCAATCACCTTACAACACATACCGCAACGCGGGTTTGCCACCGGGGCCAATCTGTAATCCGGGTAAAGATGCCTTAGACGCAGCCTTAAACCCTGCCGATAATAACTATTATTTCTACCTCCACGACGAAGAAGGTAATATTTATTACGCAAGAAATTCCGAAGAGCACATACTTAATCGCTGGAAAGCATATGGAGAATAAGGTTCATTCCGGCCCCGGCGGACGGCCGACCGGTATCCCGCGCAAGGCGCGCCTGCAAAAGGCGATTGCCGAGTCGGGATATTGCTCGCGCCGTCGCGCTGAAGAACTTATTCGTGAGGGTGTAGTCATGGTCAATCATAAACTCGCGGCACTTGGTCAATCAGTCACAAGCAATGATCAAATCACAATCGACGGCAAGCCTCTCAAGCATCAATCTGAAAAGATCTACATTGCTCTAAACAAGCCCAAGGGCCACACCTGTACCGCGCGCCGTTTTAAAGGCGAAAAAAATATTTTTGAGCTGGTTGATGTCGATGAACGTCTATTCGTAGTGGGGCGCTTGGACAAAAACAGTCGTGGCCTCATCATCCTCACAAACGACGGAGATTTTGCGCAAAAAATGACGCACCCGCGCTATCATCATGAAAAAGTTTATGAAGTGAGAGTAGAAAACAAAAAATCACTTGACGAAAAAGACATCATTTCATGTCTCACCAAAGGCATTATGGACAGCGGCGATTTCCTTGTCGCTAAAAAAGCAAGCTATCTCGGTAATGATATATTCCGTGTCACTCTCACCGAAGGTAAAAAACGCCAACTCCGCCGCATGTTTGCCTCGCTTGGGCTCAGGGTTGCGGATCTGGTCCGTATCCAAATTGGCAAGATAAAACTCGACAAACTTAAAGAAGGGGAGTGGCTGGAAATAAAAAAGCCCTCCTGATTTTATGAGGGCTAAATATCAAAGTTCGGGTTGGTAATTCGCGCCAAACGCCGTGCTTTCCCTGTTCGCTCCAAGCTCACAATTTCCCTTGGATTCAAGGCGTTTAAAGCCGCGTCCATATTCCCCGAAAGGAACTTTTTCATCAATACCGCCGCTCGTATGTCATCGCGCGTTACTCTGCATATCACTGTGGCCAAAAACAGGCACTTTGCCAAAATAGAAGGGTTTTTAAATAAAAAGGTATGCTCTTTCAAGCCGCAAAATATAAGGTCGCTGCGCTCATCCAGCTCCAAGAGATTCATCCAAGCGCTGGCCGGCCCGGTAAGATAAGATTTGCGATGATATTCCGGAGGGAGCCGCCTCATGAGATCCGGTTCTTTTTCGTATAAATAACGAGTCAGTTGCTCTTCGGTTAGTTGCCTGGAAATGCGATGGGCGAGTCCGGCATATTTGGCAATATGCGGATCCAAGCCGTATTTTCCGGCGGCCATACCCATGAGTTCCATCACCTCTTGGCTTCTCTGGTAATCTCGAGGCAGTAAACGTTTTTTAAGGTACGAATCGAGCAGATTGATATCCATGCTTTCTCCTCGCGGCAGAGTATGCCATATATTGCAGTTTTTGTCACGTATCATGTTTTTACACATTGTCCTAACAAAACCGGCTTGATATGCTCTATCAACTATTTCGTCAAACGTCTAACGTCAAACGTCACAATTCGTAGCACTTGGACGTTCGACGTTCGACGTTAGACGTTCGTTTTTATGAAGAACATCGATTACTCCAGCGAACTAAATCAAGAACAATTGGACGCGGTCATCCATGGCGACGGACCTTGCTTGGTATTGGCGGGCGCCGGGTCGGGCAAAACCCGCACAGTAACTTATCGCGTGGCTTATCTTTTAGAGCAAGGAGTGGAACCCGGCTCAATTCTCTTGCTCACCTTTACCAACAAAGCCGCCCGCGAAATGTTGGACCGCATCAGCCTGCTCGTTGGCCCCGAAGCCAAAGGCGTTTGGGGCGGTACTTTTCATGCCGTAGCCAATCGCTTGCTTAGGTCTTTCGCGCCGGCTGTTGGCTACACAACCGGTTTTTCCATTTTGGACGAAGAAGACGCTAAGGCGCTCATGAAAGCCGTATTAAAAGACGCCAATATCGACCCAAAAGCCCGCCGTTTCCCATCGCCCGCGGTCTTAAAAAACGTGTATTCATATTCTCGAAATACCGGCACCACAATGAAAGACGCGGTAGAGATGAAGCACCCCAATTTTATGGATTGTGTTAATGACATGGAATGGGTTTGCTCGGAATATCAAAAACGCAAACAACAATCCAATGCCATGGATTTCGACGACTTGCTCTGGAATTGGCTTAAGCTCATGGAAACCCAGCCCGCCATCGCCTCCCAAATAAGCTCGCGCTTCCGCTATGTGCTCGTGGATGAATACCAAGATACCAACGCCCTGCAGGCCCGCATTATCTCAAAGCTGGGCGAAGAACATAAAAACGTTTTCGTAGTCGGTGATGATGCTCAATCCATCTATGCTTTTCGCGGGGCGGACGTAAAAAACATTTTATCTTTTCCTGATTCTTGGCCGAACGCTAAAATTTTTAAGCTGGAATCCAACTACAGATCCACTCCGCAAATTTTAGACCTGGCCAACGCGTCATTAAGCTACAACCAAAATCAATTCGAAAAAAATCTGATCGGCCTTAAAGATCCGGGTGTTAAACCAACTGTCGTCGCCTGCCCGTCCGCGCGACAAGAGGCAAACTATCTGGCCGACAAAATACTCACTCTGCGCTACAAAGGCGTGGCGCTCGCCAATATGGCTGTTCTTTTCCGTGCTTCCTCGCATTCGCAAGCTTTGGAATTCGAACTCATGAAACGTGATGTGCCCTTTGAATACCGCGGAGGCTTAAAATTTTTCGAACGCGCTCATGTTAAAGACGTGCTTGCCTATATGCGCTTGCAGGTGAACGCCAAAGACGAACCGGCCTGGCTTAGAGTCTTAAACATGCAAACCGGAATCGGCGCGGCCACCGCGTCAGCCATTTTGGAACAAGTCCGCGAATCAGCTTCAAAAGAACTCCAGCCTCTAACCTCAGAGCTCGCCATCCCGCCCCGAGGCCAATCCGGATGGCTGTCTGCTCAATCAGTACTCATCGCCATGAGCGACACCAAGCCCGGAGCCATGGTCCGCGCCGTGGCCAACTCTGAAAATTATAAAAATCATTTGGAAGCCGAATACCCGGATTGGCGCGACCGTCTGGAAGATTTGGAACAGCTCGCCATCTTCGCCGATGCTTACCCCGATCCGCCTGCTTTCCTCGCGGATGCCACTTTAGACGACGCCTCATTTCGCCGAGAAAAAGGCGGCAGTAATGATGAAGAACGTTTGGTTCTCTCAACAATCCATCAAGCCAAAGGTTTAGAATGGGATACTGTCTTTATCATCCACCTCACGAACCAAGGATTTCCCTCTCCCCGCGCTCTGGAAGAAGACGGTGCCATAGAAGAAGAACGCCGTCTTTTCTACGTCGCCTCAACCCGCGCGCGCAATAAGCTCTTCCTCAGTTATCCTCAAGTAGTTGGTTATGATGCAATGAGTTTTTGCCGGCCTTCCATGTTTTTGGAAGAACTGCCCGGCTATCTGACAGAAAAAGAAGAGCTTGCTCGTTTTGCGTCCGTCGCTAATAGCGCCTCATCCTGGGAAAATGAAAACCAAGATTGGGGAGATGAATGGTCTGATGGCTATGAAGAACCCACAATAGAACTCGACCGCTTTGGCAATCGCCGGCGTAAATCTCGGGAGGTGGCAAATAGAGCGTCCGACGAGGTCAAAGTCACCTCTGTCTGGAAGGCCGCCAAACCCAAAAAAGAACCACCCAAAATCTCTTTCTTGCGCGATATCAACGATCTCTGATTAATCTCTTATATTACCTTGATATTCGTTATTTATTATCTATTATCTATTATCTATTATTTATTAATTGTTATTTATTATTAGTTATTTATTATTAGTTATTTATTATTTAACAATACTAGTGGTTCGTTTGACTCCTGGGAGGGGATTGGTTAATCTTTGCCCATGCAAAGCGGATTTACCCCATTTTTAGCCGAACCCGATAAACTCTGCGATATAATCGCGGCCGGCATCGTAGACGAATACCAAAAACGCGACCCCGAAAGCCGGGTTAAAATTTCGGTTACCGGCGGACACGGCGCTTTATTCGTGGCCGGTGAACTGCATACTTCGGCGGATTTTGACGTTTCGGCAATTGTAAAACGTATATTGGGCCGCTACGGCATCCCCGAAGGCTTGGAGCCTTTTATTGCTTTGGAGAAAATTCCCAGCGAACGCATTTTGCACGCCAAACAGCCGGCGGTGGATCCGGTTTTGGCTTTCGGTTACGCAACCAACGAAACAGAGTCTCAATTACCTCCGGCTCAAGATACCGCGAATAAAATCGCCCAAGTTCTCGAAGCCAAACGCGAGCAGGATCCGGATTGGTTTTGGATGAGCCGCGTTGGAGGCGCAAGCGTGAATCAAACTCGAAACTCCTATCAAATTACCATCCGGCTTGATCACGGCACTCAAGAGTTGGGTACTGTGCGCGAGCAAATCTCCAAAGTCATCGAAGAAATGAATTTGCCGTCTGGTGCTAAAATAGAGATTAATCCGCTCGGCGCCATGGACAGCCATAGTATCAAATCGGCTATCGGCCAATCAGGAACTATGCTAAGGCCGTACGGAGCGATTCTTCCGTCTGTCCCAAATCCATGCGGTTGGGATTGGCACAAAGCGCGTGTTGTTGCTCCCATAATCGCGCGCCGCACGGCCAAAGTCATCTTGCAAGAATCGGGCGCCAAAGCCGTGATGGCTCGTTTGCTCTATCTGCCCGGCGAAGACGAACCCGCAAAAATCTGGCTCCGTAACGAATCCGGACGTGATTTGGCGTCGCATAGCAAAGAGGTCGAGCTTCACCTGCAAAAAGCCATGGACAACTGGAAACGATCCGATCTCATGACCCAAATCGCAATCCACGGCATCGCCGGCCATCTCAACCTCCCCTGGGAATCATAGCTCCACACTCCGTCCTCCACACTTCGTGCTTCGTGCTCCGCGCTCCGCGCTACCTGCTGGTTAAAAAAGTTTTCCACTTTTCATAGCCGTTCCCTGTGGTTAAAATCAAGTTCATATGAATAAAGGTTTATTATTTTTCATCTCCTTGTCAGTTCTTCTTGCTACAGGCGCGGGCTGTAACCCTTCCGATTCCCCGGTTTCGCTCGATAAGTACCAAATGCCCGAATCGCAAACTTCGAATCAAGCCAAAACCTCGGAGCAAGAGCAAAAGCTCAACGAAGTTATTCCAACGACAACACCGGATCAAGCCGAACCTTCCGATGCGGCCGCGACCGGTTCAGAGGCTGTTGCTTCAACTCCCGCGACTCCGCCTCCAACATCAACTAAACCAGCTAACCAACCTCAAGAAAAACCTATGCCCGAACCAACACAACCCGAAACCTTGGCTTTCCCCGGTGTCCTGCCGGATGAAAAAATTGCCAACAAACAAGTCCGTATTAAAACCTCCAAAGGGGATATTGTCTTCGAGGTTTTGCCCAAAGAAGGTCCCAAAGCCGCATCCAATTTTGTTTATCTAACCGAAAAAGGCTTTTACAACGGCCTCACCTTTCATCGAGTAGAGCCGGGTTTCGTAATCCAAGGCGGCGACCCTCTTGGCAACGGCACGGGCGGCCCCGGATATAAATTCGAAGACGACAAAGTCAGCCTCCCATACGACGAAGGAATCGTGGCCATGGCCAATGCGGGCCCCAACACGAACGGCTCCCAATTCTTTATAATGCTCGCCGACAACCCCCTCCCGCCCAAATACAGCATCTTCGGCCGTGTTTTATCCGGGATGGATGTTGTAAAACAAATTAAAATCGGAGATGTGATGACATCGGTAACAGTCGAACCGCTGAAATAATGACATAACATATAATGCAATAACATAAAGGCGCCGGAATGGCGTCTTTTCTTGAAAATACAAAGAGATTTTGTTATAATTTCTCCAATATGAATAAAAAAATTGCTGTAATTTTAGGCATTGTTATCCTTTTTTTAGGCGGTTTATACTTTGGTCGTCACTGGCTGCGTGACCAATGGGCAATCATGAATAAACCCGATCTGCCTTCTCCAACCGCTTATCAAGAAAAACAACCGCAAGAAAATTCTGTTAACGCCGAACTCCCCGAAGGCCCTCCGTCGCACATAGAAGGCGGAGTCTCGGAAAGCGAAAACTTTAAGCTCGAATCCAGCCCGCAAAACGCCGAACCGCAAAAAAAACCCGAACCCGCCGATCCTCTAGCCGGTGATGTGGAAATCCCCGCCGAGCTCAACTTGGATGTGCCCTGGATGAGCCAAGCTCCGCATGCAAATTGGGATTATCCTTACCAAGAAGCTTGCGAAGAGGCGAGTATGATCATGGTCCACGCTTTTTACAAAGGGCGTACCGGTAAAATACCGGTTGACGAAGCTGACTCGGAAATCAAAAAACTGGTTGACTATCAAAATGAAAAACTCGGTTATTATGAAGACACAACCGCCGAAGAAACCGCTCAGTTGATGAGAGATTATTACGGCTATAAAGACGTCCGCGTTTTCCCGGTCTACGAAGCTAAAGACATCCAAGCCGTTTTGGCTCGGGGTTATCCTGTAATTATGCCTTTCTCCGGCAAAGAATTGGATAATCCGAATTTTAGAAACGGCGGACCGCTCTATCACATGCTCGTCGTTAAAGGCTATACGGACGACGGCCACTTCATAACCGGTGACCCGGGTACTCGTTTGGGCCAAGATTTCATCTACACATTCGAAAACATCATGGAGTCTGTTCACGATTGGAACGGAGGAAATGTCACCCAAGGCAAAAAGCTCATGATAGTTGCTCTGCCAAACTAAAAAATTATGCAACAAGGGCTTAAACGAATTATTGGTTTAACCATACTGGTTTTAGTCCTAACCGGAGCTCTTTGGGTGATTGTATTTTTTGGCAGTCAATATACAAACAAAACTCCCCGGCCGGCCGCTCCTATTACAGAAGAAAAATCTCCAATACCTGATACCATCAACCAAGAGTCGGTGCCCGAGTTCGACCTCTCCATCCGCCCCGGCGATTTTCTGCCCAATCCTTTTGGTTTTAATTCCACGTCCAGCTTCATGGAAAATCGTGATTGGTTGCTTCAAGATTCATCCGGAACCATAATTGCCACCGGCACCATACCCGGTTTATTGTCATCTTATTCCAACTTCGGAGAAGTGTATTGGTACAACCGTTTGCCCACCTCTAAAAACGGAGAATTCATCGTCGCGCCTACTAAAAACGAACCGCAGATAATTATTCCCGTGGAACTCGAAACCAATACTCAAACGGTCGAAGTCTACTTTAGGCCCGCCGAAATGAGCAATTGCGGAACTGTAACCCCTGTAAAGCGCACCATTGTATCCACCGGCGAAAACGATCTCTTCTTTTACGAAGCGGCCATCCGCGAGCTGTTAAAAGGTCCGGGCGACACCGAATCCGAACTGGGCCTCGTAACCATGATTCCAAAAAATGCGGAAGTCATCCGCGTCGGCAAAAATGAAAAGGGGAGATATGTCGCGGATTTTACGTCCGAGTTAAAAGACCCGAATCAAATCGATTGCTTTTGGAACATAGCCAAAGAACAAATAAAACAAACTTTAAAAACAATACCTCTTCCGGGGCGCTCACTCGATGGCGTGATCCTTATTAACGGAGCTGTTATCGAATAAATAAATTTTTTAAGTAAGGACAAGTCGCGAACTGGTCCACGAATTTTTCTATGAAACAAGCAACCAAAATTGCGGTTATCCTGGCCGCCGCCGCATTGCTGTTGGTGATTATCGTTTTAGCGAGATATCTATATTCCGAAATAAACCGGCTTAAAGTGGGCGAACCTTATATTCCGCAAAACGATCAAGTCGCGACATCCACTTTTGATTCCCCAACTTCTACAAGGCCTGCGCCCGGAGAAGTGCCGGAACTCACTCAAGAACTCTGCGAATCAGCCGGCGGCCGCTGGAACGCCTGCGGATCTCCCTGCCGAGCCGAACCTCCCGGCACTATTTGCGCCGAAGTATGCGTTGAATATTGCGAATGCGGCGATGAGCAAGGTTATTCCTGCCCCATGGGCTACACATGCGTCGATAAAGTAGAGTCCTCGGATACCTCAGCTTCAGTTGGTATTTGTAAAAAATCTCAGCATTCTCCGCGGCAAAACGAATTCATAAGCCCCGACGATTGGACGAGTTTTGTTTTGCCGGAAGGAACGAAGCTGGAAAATCCTTTTATCTTCTACGGCACCACAACCGCATTTGAAAACAACATAAATTGGCGCCTGGAAGACCAAAATGGCATTACTATCTCCGAAAGATATGCAACTGTTGCCAGCCCGGATATCGGCCAACCTGGCCCGTTTAATGTAACCGCATTTTTCGATATGATACCGGCAACCCAAAACGGCAAACTGCATGTCTTCGAAGTATCGGCACGCGACGGATCAGAAATCCATAAAGCCACCGCGGAAGTATCGTTTACCGATGAAACCCAAAAAGTCACCGTCTACTTTGGAAATTCGGAAAAAACACCCGAAGGCCAGGAATGCGAAACCGTTTATCCAGTAGAACGCATGGTTGTAAGCGGAGATGAAACCGCTATCGCCGTCCACGAATTGTTAAAAGGCCCTTCACTTCTTGAACAGAAATCAAATTACTACTCTTCATTACCCGAAAACGTCCCCGATCCAACCGTCTCTCAAGAAAACGGATCGATCCAACTGGATTTTACGGGCGCCCTCGAATACCAAGTCGGCGGTTCATGTCGTGTTAGCCACATCTACAAGCAACTATTGGAAACTGTAAACAACTCCGTAAACGATGAAGAAATTATAATATCCATAGACGGCAGGATTGACGATATCCTCCAACCATGATGTCCTTTGATTATGGCAATCTTATGAAAAATCATTTTTGGATAGTCGTACTTACGGGTTCGGTGATAACCATATCCGCTATGGCTGTTTTTACGTCGGCTATCTTTGGCGCTGTAGAACCCGCAAAGAATACCATTTCCGCTATTTCGGAAACTGTTGTCAAAACCCCCACAGTATCTCATGTGACATCCAATCCTGCCGTGAAACC
>CAYOMV010000001.1:30081-52031 GCA_964405175.1 uncultured Gammaproteobacteria bacterium
ATAAAACAAGCAGAAACTTTCAAAATAGTTTCATGAAACCTATTGTCCAAGAGCCAACCAATAATCAAGACTCTGTCGAGCCCTCACCCGCATCTAAAGACGATATCAAAATATTATTTTTAGGCGACATAATGCTCGATCGTTTCGTGGCCGAAAGATCCCGCCGCGCCGGCTCTCAAAAATATCCATTTTTGAAAATCGCCGGATCCGAAGATAACTTTTTTGCCAACTATGATTATGTGGTCGCCAACTTGGAGGGCCCGGTCACCACGCGCAGAGCGGCTCCGGACAAAGGCGACGTAGACTTCATGTTTGATCTGGGCATAGCGCCCTTGCTTAAAGAAATCGGCATCCACGCCGTCTCTCAAGCCAATAACCACACGCTCGATCAGGGCCGCGCCGGCGCCACAGAATCGCGCGAGCTCTTAACCGAAGCCGGCTTGGCTGTCTTTGGCGACCAGGTCTTGGACGACGCGGACTCAGCACTTACAATATCAGAAATCAACGGCACCAAGGTCGCCTTACTTGGCTTTAACATCACCGACAACCCTCTGGATAAGCCCGCCACAGAATCCGCTCTAAAGTCCGCCTATGAACAAGCGCGCTACGTTATCGTGTACCTGCATTGGGGAGCCGAGTACCAATCAACTCCCAGCATGGGCCAAATCGAACTCGCGCACTGGTTTATCGATAACGGAGTCGATGCCGTAATCGGCGCTCACCCGCACTGGATGCAATCCGTCGAAGTCTATAACAACCGCCCCATCATCTACTCGCTTGGTAACTTCATCTTCGACCAAGACTGGTCCACGGAAACAAATTACGGCCTCATAGTCGGCCTCAACATCAACCCCGACCGCACCGAAGTCGACCTCTTTCCCATACAGATAAAAGCAAGCCAACCCCACATCCTCGAAGGAGACGCACGCCAAACACGTCTCGACCGCCTGGCCAACATCTCGCACGAAAGCCTAGCCGACCAAATCAAAGCCGGAGTTATTACAATGGAACAATAAAAACATCCCTCGCAGTCGCGGGGGATTTTTTGTGAGAGCTAGAGTTCCCAGCCCAGAGATTCGATTTGCTCGCGGTATTCTTCCAGCTCCTCGTTTACGATATCCATCTCATCCATGGAGTCGAACACGGCTCCGCCTCCTTCGCTCGGCGCGGCCGCATACCAGATCTCTGTGTACTTATCAACCAAGTATTGCCTCAATTCTTCCATACTGCCGCAGATGGGATAGTGCCCGCCCATCTCTTCGTGTGCAAAGTGCACCTCCTTGCGCTCCGTATCCCAACTCGCGTGCCTGAGTTGCGATTTTACCGCATCCCTGGCCTCTGCTTCAAAATACTCTGGCGGATCATCAAGCTCTTCTTCTTCACGCATGATTCTCTCCTTTGAAGAAAGCATTTTAGCATAAGGATGTATAATTCCAAAAAGGATATCTGGACAAATTGCACGATTACTGCTATGTTTTATTTCGCGGCAACTTAAAGTTTGCTTTGTTCTTTTAAGCAAAATAAGGCAAAAAAGAAAGCAACGAGGGAAAAATGGCATATGCACGGCTCATGAGGCAGGATATCGACAGCAGTTTTTACTGCCATAATTGCGGCTCAATGGTTAAGCCGAATAAATTCTGTGCCGTTTGCAATCAATGTCAACAATGTTGTGCTTGCGCCGATGCAATTTTAGCCTGTTCTACCTGTAATCAGTTCTTGAAGCCGGCTGACCTCTGCAAAGCTTGCGGAAACTGCCGCAAATGTTGTGATTGCAATCTGTAGAAAAGGGGAGGATAAAAATGTGCGTCACTGAAAGCGGCCTAAAAAAGGCAAACAGAGATACGCCCGAAGAATTCCGACTAACCTGCGACGAATGTAAAAGTAAAACAAAAACCGATTTTTTTTGCTATACCTGCAAGTGTTGCTTGGAATGCTGTGAATGCCTGCCCCGAGACTCTCTGGTGCGCTGCCCCGGGTGCGGTTTAAAGGTTTACCGCGATGATATATGTAAAAAATGCGGGTATGCCGTATGTTGTGGATGCTGTGAATACTCAGATCCGCATAAAATCAAAAGAGCTGTAAGATGCTCGGGATGCAACACGCTAACCGACACGGGCGACATCTGTCCGGCCTGCGGGAGGTGTTATTGTGGCTGCTGCACTTGCGGATGATCTGCTAGCGCGCATAAAAGCGCGTGTTTCAAAAGAACCCTCGCTGATAACCTATCGTTGCCTTCACTGCTACAACTGTTATGAAGAAAACGATATCTGCCCGGCATGTAAAAAATGCGACTATTGTTGCTCGTGCGGATTTATGGCTCTAAGGCGGCAGGCAGAAAAATCATTGGCTTCGAATAAGGCGCTGGTGGATTCGATTCTACAAGAATCAGAAGAGCTTGAAGAACTCGAAATCGACTTCGAAACTTGCTCCATGTGCGGAGAAACGTTTGACCTGATCTTTTTTTGCGATAACTGCGGTTATTGCAAAGATTGTTGTAAATGCTAACCGGGACCTCACTTTGAGGTCTTTTTCTTTTTAATTGCTAATTGCTAGTTGCTAATTTATACTTCTATAAATATGACTGTTTTTTCCGTTTCGGACTTCATTGTCCATGTTAATGATGTTTTGGCAAAATCCTGGAACGTGCACGAACTTTGCGTGGAAGGCGAAGTCTCGGATTTTAAAATCAGCCAAGGGCAATGGGTAAATTTTACGTTAAAAGACGATAAGGGGGCGGTCGCTATTTTTATGACTGTCTGGAATTTGCGTGTTCCTCTTCAAGATGGAATGAAAGCTCAGGTTTATGGCATGCCCCGGATCTATCCCAAATTCGGCAAGTTTTCCATCTCCGCGGAAAGAGTGGAATTGGTGGGGGAGGGTGCTTTAAAAAAGGCGCTGGCCATGTTGCAAGCCAAGCTGGAAAAGGAGGGTTTATTTGATGAATCGCGCAAGCGCTCTCTGCCCGAATTTCCCAAACGAATAGCTCTCATCGCTTCAAGGGAAAGCGCCGCCTATGGAGATTTCATTAGAATCTTAAACGAGCGCTGGGCCGGAATAGAGGTGGATCTCTATCATGTTAAAGTGCAAGGAGCGGGCGCGCCAGAAGATATCGTAAGCGCCATAAAACAAGCCAATGCAAAATACAAAGATTACGACGCTCTCGTGTTAACCCGGGGCGGCGGCTCTCTCGAAGAGCTGATGGCCTTTAACGATGAACAAGTTGTACGAGCCGTTTACGCTTCCAAAATCCCAACCTTGGTTGGTATCGGCCATGAGCGCGATATATCGCTTGCAGAGATGGCTGCCGATGTGCGCGGTTCAACTCCAACCGACTGCGCGCGCCGCCTTGTGCCCGATAAGGCTGATATATTGCGTGATTTGGCTTATAAAAGCGATAACATCGAACGCGCGCTTCAAGAACGTGTTAACTCATACAGAGAACTTTTCAACCGCGCCATGCGTTCTCCCGGCGCCTGGATCGCGAGCCAAAAACAAGAACTCGCTTACAAAACTTCACTACTTAGCGCAAATGTGCGACAATGGCACTTGGCGCTCCTTACGAGACTCCGTTTGCAGATCCGTCTCCTTGCGTCGCTTGATCCAAAAGGAGTACTCGCTCGCGGGTATACCATGCTTAGCGACGCAAGGGGCCGCGCGATCACCTCCGCCTCATCGCTAAAAGTCGGCGCCAAAATCACCGCCATCCTCCGCGACGGCGAAGCCGACCTCACAGTCAATGAACTCCGCGCCAAACGATCCGAAGCGCAACAAAAATTACTGTAAGGGCAACTCTAGAGTTGTCCTAAGCCAAGCCTATGCCAAAGTCTACAAAGATTGATGTCAGTAAAGCCTTCAAAGAACTCGAAAGCATTACCGAGTGGTTTGAAAGTGAAAACGCGGATTTGGACGAAGGCCTCAAAAAATACGAACGCGCCATGGAACTCGCCGAAAGCCTCCGCAAACAACTCCAAACCGCGGAAAACAAGATAACCGAAATCCAACGCAAACATAACCTTGATTAACAGGATTTTCCGCTCAAATTTTCATGATTACTAATCGTAGCCTCCAGCATTCGTTATAAAATCAAGGCGACTTGTTTCTTTCAAAATTATAACTTTTAAATCTTTTAAAAACATTTAACTCAATATACCGAATAGGAATTATTAATAAATATCGCGATAGCGATTCAATCATTGGTAATTGGTATTCGGTAATTGGTATTTAAACATGTTATGTTAATTTACAGATGGATAGTCAGCACGCTTGCTTTGCTGTTTGTGGCCTACATCGTCCCCGGTGTCACGGTGGATGATTTCTGGGTCGCGCTTTTAACCGCATTGGTTTTGGGTTTAATCAATGCCATTATTCGCCCGCTTGTTATTTTGCTCACCTTGCCCATCAATCTCATTACACTGGGGTTATTTACGCTTTTAATCAACGCAGGCATGTTTTGGCTGGCTGCATATTTTGTACCCGGCTTTAATGTCGAAGGCTTTTGGCCGGCTTTTGCCGGGGCGCTCGTTTTCTGGGCTGTCGGCTGGCTTGGCAATGCTCTAATACACGATAAAAAAGAAAAGAAATGAAAAATTCTCCCATTGTAATATCTTTGGGCGGATCCATAGTAGTTCCGAAAAGCGGCATTGACGCCGCTTTTTTGAAATCTTTCGCCAAACTGATCCGCTCGCATATAAAGCTCAATCGTCGCTTCATCCTTGTGGTTGGAGGAGGGGATACGGCTCGCCGTTATCAGCAAGCCGCTCGCCAAGTCACCAAACTCGCCGACGAAGATATCGACTGGTTAGGCATTCATTCTACTCGTTTAAATGCCCACCTGATGCGAACAATCTTCCGCGCTGAAGTCCAGCACATCGTCGTAAAAGACCCAACTCGCTCACATATCTGGAACCGCCCAATCCTTGTCGCCGCAGGCTGGAAGCCGGGCTGGAGCACTGATTATGTCGCTGTCCGCCTCGCCAAGAAGTATAAAGCCGATCTGGTTATCAACCTCTCCAACATAGCCCAAGCCTACGATAAAGATCCTGCCAAGCACAAAGATGCAAAACCTCTAGAAAAGGTCAGCTGGACCGATTTTCGCAAAATCGTCGGCAACAAATGGATCCCCGGCATGAACGCGCCGTTTGACCCAATAGCCTCCCGCTTCGCCTCAGAAAACAAACTCCAAGTAATCATCGCCGACGGTAAAAATCTCAAAAACCTCAATAAAATCCTGAAAAGACAAAAATACTTCGGAACAACAATTGTCTGAACCACGATTCACTTGATTATTTGATTAACAAGATTATTATTTAAGACCTCATTAACAAATCAAACTCACCAACCTAATCACTATCCACTAATCCCTGATCACTGTCCACTGTCCACTGTCCACTACGACTAACTACTAAGATAATGATGTGAGTTTTTTGTATGATTCAAAATGAATAGCATCATCATCAAAGACTTCGATAACTTTATATTTGCCCTTGGTAAACACTTCATCATCAAAGATAAAATGCGACACTTCCATGATTTGTATACTGGCGACAGGGCGCGATAAGACTCCATTGCCCTTTGTCTCGAGTAGCGGCAATTCCCCAAAGAACCAATAATTCCTTTGCCCTGTCTTTAAAAAATCATAAACTTTACCGGCTTGCAAGTCCTCGGGAATACACTCTTCAATTTTCCGATTTCCGTTTTTATATTCACTGATATTTCGCAGTGCTAAATCCGGATTAAACTCTACCTGTATCCCCATATATCAAAAAATCATGTTAATCGCTTAATCATGCGAATCAAGGTTCGGCTTTTTAAAAACAAGGTCGAGCATTGGCATCCAAGCATTTAAAGGTATCCGCAAAATATTCCGAGTTTTCCATTCTCCGATTCTCAATATCATCCTTACGATCTTACCGCAGTTTTTAATTTCGCACTTCCAATCCGCGTCACCGCCTTTAAGATTCAAGCATCCCGCATCCGGAATCGCCTTCTTTATTTTCCAATACGACCCGCCAACCAATCCTTCACGTATCAGCTCATCACGGCTCATACCTCGGCCAACTTTCAAGCTAATGGCCTTGGCGATAGGGTAGGAGAGAGCAAGCGGCAACCAAGTTATGAACGGTAAGCCCGTAGTGTGACCGTCGTAAGGGAATGCTCTGTTTGGTGTCTCGGTAAATACAATTAAGCCCCCGGGCGCGAGGCATCTGTAAGCTTCACGGATAATATCTTTACGCAATTTAGGGTGGATATGCTCAACTACCGCACTAAAAGTAACGATATCAAATTTCCCATCATCGAATGGCAATTTAGTAGTGTCTTTTAGATGTAAAAAGCTGACATCATGCGAAAAACCTTCATCGCGTGCTCGCATTTCCGCAAGAACCACAAAATCAGTATTAGGCTCAACTCCTTGTACGCTCTTTGCGCCCTTATCCATCATTACAAATGCGGATGATCCACTGCCCGAGCCGATGTCTAAAACTCTTTTACCGCGTAATGTCCCAAATCTATTAATTAACGTCACCAACCTTTTACCAACATAATCAAAATCCTGCCGGCGCTCCATCTCGTCCAACCACCAATCGCCCTTAAGATCCACCATCTTCTTTATGGTCGCAAACTGCAAAGGCGTCTCAATCGTCTCCAAAAACTTAACCAGCTTGCCACGATGATAAGCCTTGCCTTTAGTCATTATCTGCCTCTTTTTACCTAAATCCGTAACTCTAAGCTCAGCAGAAGGAGCTTTTATTTTTTGTGTTTCCATAGGGTGATTATGGCATGAGATTGGGCTAAAGTCGAGTATTGTCAGCCTCCACACCCAACCCCCAAACCCCCTTATCAGGGAGCTTTAAAAAACCGGTTAACAAGTCCCTGATAAGGGATTTAGGGTTGTGCCGCCACCCTTGACAAAACCCCAAATTTCTGCTAGATTAACCATCATAACTCTTTGTACTTTACACTTTAAACTTGTTACTTAAGTAGATGGTGAGGCTTTGTCGGAGCATGGTGCATCGGCAAAGATAAGCCAAGCGTAAGGAGATTCGTCATGGCAACTCGTGTCGCAGGCGAAATGTACTACAAACTCGACGGTCAACTCATGGAGATCAAACGGCAACTCCGCCAAAAAGACGGCTACCCGTATGATTCCAACAAGCTCTCCGGTGCGTTGCAAGCTTGCATAGAAGGTGATTTTCCTTCTTACCGGACTAAGACAAATTTGCGCCTTTTATCACATAAGGCACCAACGCAACTTGTTCACGATCTCTTCACGCCAATAGATATGCAGATTGCTATCTGGCGTCAATTCAATCAAGAACGCAACTGGGGATTCGTCGATGAGGATTTTGCCGATATCGAGAGCTCAGTTCCGGACTGGCCCAACGAAAGATTGGCCGCAGTTGTACTTGTCCCATATCTCACAATGCATGAGTACGATGGCTCAGATGGTATGTGGGGTTGTGTTGATGGTGATACCTACACTTTCAGAGAGCTTTGGAAAGCCGCGGGAGTGCATCACAGCGCAAGTCAAATGTTCGATGTGAGCTCCTATGAACAGCTTGATGAAAAGTGGTTGCATTACTACGGCGGCATCAAGCACCCGGCGACAGATAAACCAATAATGCGCTGGGAGGTTATTGATCTTGGTTGTAAGAATGATGTTTCGTGCAATAACCAAAACGCAGAAAGGCCTCACGCAGGCATTCTTGCAGCCGCGGCTCTGCATGTGTGGTGGGTAAGAAGTATGGGAGGTCATTACGTTCCATTCGTTCGGCTACCGGGTTACAAAATCGGTAAGATCGCTACTGCGAGATTGACACCGATTCTTGGTTACAACCGCCAAGATTCCATGATCGAATTGGCTCATGTCTTGCCTACGAGCATGGATTGGTTTGGTGCAAAGCCGGCATTCATCCAACCTCCAATGTGATCCACCTCATCGTTTTAAAAAACACCTGGGAAATCTCGGTCACAAGACCTATCTCCCTGGATATCTAGTCGAGCTCATCTCGACTCGGCTCTCGAAACTTTCGGGAGCCTTTTTCATTTAAGCTCTAAAGCCTCAGTATATGTTTGGTTAAATTTGAGATTATTTGTAAATATTTGGTCGTGTTTGACGACATCCTCCATCAGCGCAACAATAAAATAAATATCGAGCTCAGCTCGATTCCTGCATTGTTAATTCGTAATTGTTAATTGGTAATTATGAGCGTTGTAAGAGTCGGCCTCGGAGTCATCATCTTCCGCGATAAAAAAGTCCTTTTGCACAAAAGAAAGGGATCTCACGGTTCCGGTCACTGGAGTTTTCCCGGCGGGCATTTGGAATGGATGGAAACTTGGGAAGAATGCGCGGCGCGCGAGACAAAAGAGGAGTGCGGTTTAGATATCACAAATATCCGTTTTTCTACAGCCACCAACGACAAAATGCCGGATGAAGATAAACACTACATCACAATCTACATCGCGGCCGATGCGCCCGAGGGAGAGCCACAGATACTGGAACCCGATAAATGCGAATGCTGGGAGTGGTTTGATTGGGATAACCTACCAGAGCCGCTGTTTATTCCGGTGCGGAATTTGATTGCGAGTGGGTGGAGACCTTAGCGCAACCCCTAAACCCCCTTATCAGGGGGCTTTCTAACCGGTTAACAAGTCCCTGATAAGGGATTTAGGGTTGCGCTTGACTAACACAATAGACTGTTTTATATTGTCCCCATCACACATCCAAAGACAGCAGGGCTCCACACAAAAAGGAGTTAAAAATTCCCTGCCGAGGCTGTAAAATTCGCTAATTTTGGCGATTTTTGCCCCACAGGATGCTGTGGGTACTTTAATAACCAATAACCAACAAAACAATAACCAATAAATAACCAATTCAACTCAAATAATCAATTTGGTGGTTGGAAATTGTGTGATTGGATATTTATTGATGATTGGAGCTTGGTGATTGATTATTTTAGAGTTAAAGGTCGAATTAAAAAGCAATATACTGATAGTTGCTATAAGCTAGCAGCTAGAAGCTAGAAGCTATTGTATGCCAAAAACACGTCAACAAAAAGAAGTTATAGTTAAGGAGTTATCAAAGCTCTTTAAAGAAAGCCCAAGTGTGGTCTTTGCCAATTATCAGGGTCTTTCGGTTCCTCAGGCCGATGAACTCCGCGATAAGATGTTTGAGAGCAATGTAACCTACATGGTTGCCAAGAAAACTCTCATCAATCGCGCGGCACAAGAAGCCGGTTTTGAACTCGATTCCAAGCAGTTTCCCGGTATGTTGGGCCTCGCCTTTGGTACAGAGGACGAAGTCACACCTGCTAAGATCCTTGGCGATATAAGCAAAGATACTTCGCTCGAACTGGTCGGCGGTCTGTTTAATGGAAGTGTGGTGACTCAAGAATACGTTGTCTCACTTTCCAAACTTCCCGGCCGCACTCAACTTTATGGCATGTTCGTCAACGTCATAAACGGTCCGGTCTCCGGCTTCGTTCGTGCGTTAGACGCAATCCGCGCCAAGAAAGAAGAGGAAGAGGGTGCTCCTGCTCCAGCCGAAGCTCCTGCAAAAGAAGCTCCAAAAGCAGAGGAAACTCCAACGCCCGCTGACCCTCCTACGCCAGAGGCTTCGGAGAGTTCAGAATCCAAGCCTGAAGAAAAGCCAGCAGAAGAATCGGCTAAAGAGTCGGCTCCTGCCGAAGAAGCTCCAAAAGAGTAAGATAAATATCCCGCAGGGATACAATCATTGTTAATTGTTAATTATAAATTGTTAATTAATTGAAGTTATGTCCGAAGAAAACACTCAGGCACCGGCTCAAGAAGAAAAGAAAGAAGTCGAAGTGCCCGCAAAATTCAAAGACATCGTTGAATCCGTAGAAAAACTCTCGGTTCTCGATTTATCCGAACTTGTAAAAGTACTCGAAGAAAAATTTGGTGTTAGCGCCGCCGCTCCCGTTATGATGGCCGGTGGTGCCGCCGGAGGCGCTGAAGCCGCTGAAGAAAAAACCGATTTCAACATCGAGCTTACCGATGCCGGAAGCAATAAAATCGGCGTCATCAAAGTTGTTCGCGAAGTTACCGGTTTGGGCTTGAAAGAAGCCAAAGACATGGTAGACAGCGCTCCCAAAGTCATCAAAGAAGGTGTCGCCAAAGCCGAAGCCGAAGAGATCAAGAAAAAGATCGAAGAAGCCGGCGGAGGTTGCGCCCTCAAATAAACCAATCCGTCGTACAGCGTACAAAATACATCGTACAACCAAAAACGCTCCGAGCAATCGGAGTGTTTTTGTATCCGCTGCTACATCTGCTGACCACTAGCCACTAGCTACTAGCTGTTAGACGTTCGATGTATCGTCAACTCGTGATGAACGCGCCCGTTCGACGCTGTGCGGTGAAAAAATAGAAATTAGCAACCCCCTATGCATAAAGCTTCGGGGGTCGGGTTTAGCAATTATTACTTGGAATACCGCTAGAAGCTAGTAGCTAGAAGCTAGAAGCTTATCTTTCCTCGTGATAAACGGATTCTCGTGATAAACGTGATGAACGTGATAAACGAGACCGTTCTACGTAAGTTGAGTTACGGCAGAGGTACCAGTAGCAGCCTGTTATCGCTCACGACAAGCGCTTGTTTGCCGTTTAAAACCGCCGCGATGTCTCTTAAGGCGCCAAATTGCTCAGAAATAAGTTGAGCTTTTAATAAACCGTTTTTATCGAATACCAAGATTCTTTTATCCGCCGGATCGGTTGCGATAATCCTGTTGTCGTCCGTGTCCGTCCAAATTGCGGAAATAGACCTCAAAGCCGGATCGACAGAGCTAAGCCCAAAAGCTTGTTGTTCACCGGATAAATATTTGATAATCGTGCCATTTGACTTGGCAACATATACATCGCTGTCTATCGCAAAACTGATAGCTCCCTTAAGCTCGTTTTGAACCTCATCAAAATAGCCGCTGGATCCGCTAAAACCCGCGCTTGTGGAATTTATTCTGTAAATTTGTCCGTCCGTTCCATCCAAAACATATGCTCTCTTATTATATAGCGTAAAATCGGATGTTGATGTGGCGCCCGTAAAGCTGTTAAGAGGGGTAAAATCATTATCATCTATCGCGACTGCATAAAATTTACCTTTGTCATCAATAAAAACCACGGAACGTTCTCCCACCGATCCGCCGACAATTCTTCCGGCGGGATCAGGAAGATTGATCTCGGATTTCTCCAAAGTTGATAGATTGGTAACTATAATTTTCCTGTTTTCGTTATCCGCGATATAAGCTTTGTCGCCGGTTAATACCGGTGCACTCAGCAAGCCGGCTTGCGCCGTAACCGGCAACGCGTACAGTTCTTTTATTCCTGTCGCCTCTATGACTTTGCGCAGTTTGTTTTTTAAAGCTTCAAAGTCCTGGGTAATAGAATCTACTCTAGACTCCCTATCATCGGTATTTGTTTCCAGAGCACTTAAAATTTGCGCCGCTTGTTCGATCTTGCTTTTTGCTTGCGTCTCCTTGGCGTACAGCAAATCATTTTCCGCGCGGTTTCTAAGATCTACAACTTCCGCATAGCTCTGCTCCCAAGCTGCTTGCTCGGCCGCCGATTTTTTGTTGTTTTGCCAGCTGAAAAACATGACAATTGCCAGTATTGCAACAATCACTGCCGCGCCCAGCATGATTTTTCGCTGAGTGGTGAAAAAGCTTCCGCTTCCGGCATGCAAGCCTCGCAAAGCTGTCTGCGCCGCCGGAGTTTCCTTTGCGCGTCTTTTCTTCATTAGATTTAATAGCTTTTGCCAAGCGCTCTGCAACCCTTCTACAGGCAGAGGGATTTTAGGTTTTGCCCTTGTTTCGGACTCATTTTGCCGGTTTTTTAGTGGATTAATCGTCGGCGCCAAGGCTTGTTGCACGTCCTCTTCTTTATCGCGCAGATTTTTTAGAGATTCTTCGGCCAGTTTTTTAGGCTTTTTATCTACAAAGGCCGGAGCCTCATCCTCTTTTAAAGTTATGGAAATTGCCACAAAATCATCCAAGAGATTATCTTTTTCCAAATCGCGATTAACTTCGGTCGCGGCCGAAACCATTGGGAGCTCGGAAAATCTTTCCTTTATTCGCAATTGTTCTTTGTGTCTCTCAAAATTATTGGTTCCAATGAAAAATAAATCCCCGGCATTCATGTCTCCGCAAATCAAAGAAGCAAAAACTTTCTTAGGATCGGTTGACTCCGGCTGTTCCAATGAACCGCAAAGATCAAAGGTCTGATATCCGTTTTCCGTTTTCTTTAAAAAAAGATTCATCAATTTGCCGCGGCCTGTTATACATAACTGGTCTGCCGTGCATTCGATAATATAAACATTAATCCTTTCCCAATTAATAGGTGTCGGCTCTTGCTCCTGAAACAATGCTATGGCTTCATTAACTCTTTCAACCAGTTTTTCAAATCTCGCGAAAGGATCAAGGGCCATCCCCGCCATAAGAGCTCTGGATTGTTCAACAGTGGCATTGATTGTATCTAAAAGCTGTTCATAAGCATACAAAGCCGAATTGATTTCAGCTACCACGATATGATATGGGCCTTGCCGGTTTTGGCGCCCTTGCTCGAACCTAAAAACTCCCACGATATTCTCGTTAGTAGGGCTGTTGCCAAACTCAATATCCGCAAAGCGAAAGAATTTATCAGACATGAATATTATTATTTAAAGTATACGCAATTTATCCCTGTTTCGTCTATGGTTGCATAATACTTGAGTACAAAACAAGGCGCCTCTTGTCAAGCTCGCGATAAAAGTGCAGGATAGGGATATTAATATGCTTGAACACTTATTTGGGTCAAAGACCCGCGTAAAGCTCATGAATTTGTTCTTAAATAACCCCGATAAGGCTTATTTTATACGCGAGCTTACGCGCCTCATCGACACGCAAATAAACGCGGTTCGCCGTGAAATAGACAACCTTCTTAAAGTAGGTTTAATCATCGAAAGCGAAGAACAGGGGGATGATGGCCAAAAAAGGCCCGGCTTGAAGCGTAAATATTACCAAGTAAATCATGGTTTTCCATTATTGCCCGAGATCCAGTCTTTAATCGGCAAATCCCATTTTCTAATGGAAAGGCGTTTGGACAAAGATATCATCGCCATGGGCGACATCGTTTATCTTTCATTTATGGGTTCTTTTTTGAATCAGAAAGCGCCTGTGGACCTTTTTATCATTGGTGAAATCGCGGATAAAGACGAACTGCGCCGTCTCGTCACGCGCGCCGAAGCCACATTGGGATTTGATATCAACTATACATGCCTTGCACTTAGCGAGTATAATTACAGGCAGGATATCGCGGATCGCTTTTTGGCGCAGGTACTGGGCGCGGAGCAACATATTGCCGTAGACAAGAGAATCAAAAAAACCGCGTCTCAATAAAACATGAGCTTTTTATTTATAGACACACACAAAAGAGGTCTGGCTGCAATCGAGTTTGTTGATGAAGGAACCGCCAAAGTAAAAGAAATGGCCATCAAGCCGGGTCGTCTTATGGCCGTCTTATCGCGTAAGGTGGACAAGCAAAAACTTGCCGATGCCTCGGGTGTAATACTTGTAAGCGGTCCGGGTCCTTTTTCATCAATTAGAGCCGGAGTTCTTATCGGCAATCTACTGGCCAGAATTTTTAATAAGCCTCTCTACCAAGTTAGTGCGCCTCTGAAAGCGCCAATCCCTGTTATTATCAATTCTATAAAAACAAAGCGCATTAAGCCTTCCAAATACGTTTCTCCGATTTATGACGCCGAAGCAAATATAACCCTGCCCAAAAAAATATGACAGCCTCTAACACAGAAAAGAGAATCTACGAAATTTTACCCGCGCTCCTGGTCTGGCTGACAATTTTTTTAAGCATCGGTTTGTCTTTTATACGCCCTCTATGGGTGGTTTATTTTATTATTATTTATGATTTATATTGGCTTTTCCGTGTAGCTTATTTTTTGCCTTATCTCATCATATCTTGGCTTTCTTACCGGCGCGATATCAAAAAAGACTGGCTTAAGATGGCGGAAGAACTTCCCGGTTTCGACCAAGTACATCATCTCGTAATGCTTCCTACATATAAAGAAGATTATGTTGTTATAGAAGACAGTATCAGGGCGCTGTTGGAATCAAACTATCCTGCCGATAAAATGATAATAGTTTTAGGCGGAGAAGAACGCGACCGGGAACGATTCGATATAAACGCGGCAAAAATACAACAACAATTCGCCGGAAAGTTTAAGGCGCTCTACACAACTTTGCATCCCAAAGACTTGCCCGATGAAATCCCTGGCAAAGGGTCTAATATGAATTGGATGGGTAATCAGATGATGGAGAAAATAAAAAAACTCGAGATAGACCCCGATAAAATCATTGTAACCGCGTTTGACATCGACACTGTTGCGCATCCTCAATATTTTGCCTGTATCGCGTATAAATTTTTAACCGTTGATAGTCCATTACGTACTTCCTACCAACCCGTTGTGTTATACAATAACAATCTTTGGGAGTCCCCGGCGCCCGTCAGGGTCGCCATGTTCGGTACAACTTTTTGGCTCATGACAGAACTGTCGCGCCCTGAAACAATGATGACTTTTTCTTCGCACTCCATGACCTGGCGCATGCTTTTGGACGTCGGCTTCTGGCAAAAAGACGTGGTAAGTGAAGATTCGCGTATATTCCTGCAAGGCCTTATTCATTATCACGGCGACTATAAAGTCGAACCCGTGTACTTGCCGGTTTCCATGGACACTGTAATGTCCGGCTCTTACAAAGATGCCTTGTTTGCTCTATATAAACAACTGCGCCGCTGGGCCTGGGGAGTGGAAAATTTCCCTTTCATGGCCATGAAATTTTCGCGGGATAAAATCATGCCGCTAGGCGTAAAAGTTCGTTTCCTTTTTAAACAACTCGAAGGAATGTATACCTGGGCTACTGTTCCGCTCTTAATCTTTTTATTGGGGCAGCTGCCCTTTTGGTTTGCTCCCGAACAGTTCCGCTCCTACGCGATTTTTCAAAACACGCCTTTTACTCTTGAATGGCTTATGCGATTCGCCATGGTCGGTGTTTTGGTTTCGGCCGCATTATCCGCGACTCTTCTCCCGCCTCGTCCCAAGTACATCCCGCGCTGGCAAACCCTGATTGTAGTTATCTTGCAGTGGGCGCTTTTGCCGATAACATTCGTGTTATTCGGCGCCATTCCCGCGATAGACGCTCAAACAAGATTAATGCTTGGTAAATACATGGGCTTCAACGTATCACCCAAGCGTAAAACCGAATTAAAAAATCCCGCGGTCTCCGGTAAGAATTAATGCGGCAACCGATTTATTTGGCTAACCCCGGGCTAGCCCATGTTGTCTATTCTTTTCTCGTTAGGTAAGATGATGCGTACTATGGATCAAGCTTCGGAAAGAATATCGGTCAATATTGTAGGTTGGAATTCTTTGAATTATTTGCCGGCTCTTTTTGAGTCTTTAGATGAACAAAGTATCGGTTTTAGAACAATATTGGTAGACAACGCCTCCAACGACGGCACCGCGTCATGGCTCGCCCGCGAGCGCCCTGATGTTACGGTTTTACGCAACATGAGAAACCAAGGTTTTGCCCGCGCCAATAATCAAGCGATCGCATTGGCATTAAGCCGCTGGAACCAAGAAGATTTCGCGAGTCGTTATGTAATTCTTTGTAATCCGGATATAGAAATGGATGGAGGTTGCCTGGAGCATCTTGTGGATTTTATGGACAACAATCCCACTTACGACGCCTGCATGCCCAAGCTCCGCCGAGCCTATTTGCGCATGACTGATACCGAACACATAAAAACCGAACGATCCGAAATTTTAGATGCCACCGGACTATCGCTTACAAAAGCGCGCCGCGCGTTCGATCGCGGAGCGGGCGAGCCCGACGAAAACCAATACGATGCAGAAAAAAATATTTTCGGAGTCGGCGGAGCGCTTTGTTGTTTCCGCGCGTCTTGTTTTAAAGATTTGGCGGAAGACGGGCAGATGTATGATGAAGATTTTTTTGCCTACCAAGAAGATGTTGATCTGGCTTTGCGCATGAAGCGCATGGGGCAAAAATCATCCTACGTGCCGTCCGCACTTGCTTGGCATCATCGCGCCGCCCCGTCATCGGCTGGTGCCAATTGGTTTAAAGTCTTCATAAATCGCTTCAAAAAACCGCCCCACATAAACTACCTTTCCACCAGAAATCATGCTTGGTTGCTCGTAAAACATCTCGGCGCATCCGACCTTCTAATCCACGGGCTTTGGATTTTGCCTTACGAATTTGCCAAATTAATCGCTTCACTTAGCTCATTTGCCAGCTTAAAAGGCTATTTTCATGCTTTATTGGGGTTGCCAAAAATGTGGAAAAAGCGTAATAAATTAAAGCGGAAAGAGAGGGTTCCCGCCAAAACCATTCGGGAGGGGCTTGTATGAGCCAGCCAAAAACGGAAACCTCAAAATCAAAAGATTACAACAATTCCGGCCAGCCCCGGGTTACTTTTATTACCGTTTGTTACAAAACTTCCAACTTAATCCGTTTGCTTTTAAAAGGATTTGCTGAAGCGGGTTTTAAGCATTCATTTGAATATTTTTTGGTCAATAACGCGCCTAACGACGAGACGAGCGCCATGGTAAAAAAGTTATATCCTTGGGTGGAAGTGATTGATACTCCTAAAAATGTGGGATTTGGTGCCGGAAATAATTTTGCTCTTAAACGAGCCCGCGGAGAATATGTAATGCTATTAAATCCGGATTTGGTGATTTTCCCCAACGAATTGGAAAAGCTGGTGGAATTTTTGGATAATCACCCGGATGTGGGATTAACCGGCCCCAAGCTCTTAAATCCCGACAAAACCCGCCAGCATTCGTGTTATCGCTTTCCCGGCCCGATGATGCCGGTTTACAGGCGCACGCCACTCGGCAAGACCCCTTGGGGCAAGCGCGCGTTAGATGTTTATTTAATGAAAGAGCAGGTAAAACATGACCGCCCGATAGAAGTGGATGCTCTTATGGGCTCGGCTATCATGTTTCGTAAAAACGCTCTTAATGAAATTGGATTATTCGACGAAAACTTTTTCATGTATTTCGAAGAAGTTGATATTTGCCGGCGTGCCTGGAAAATGAATTGGCGCGTGGTTTATTACCCAAAAGCCACTTTAATCCATTACCACGCGCGTGAAAGCCTAATCAGCAGGCCATGGCAGATTTTTACCCACAAGCTGACACGCCAACATATAAGAAGTGCGGTATACTATTTCTGGAAGTACCGGGGAGGTAAAAACCCGCATAACGAAATCCGTCCGGTGCTTTAGTTTTTCATGGAGCACGCGCCCAATTTTTTAACTTGCCCATCTGTTCCGCAACTGCCCCCTCCTCATGAAGGGGATTCTTCGGATATAAATACGGACGAAGTTAAAGTTCATGGACATTTTCAAAACCCCTGGGATAGTCCTGAGTTCACCAAGGGCAAGGAACAAACAGAGGAAAAACCTCTTCAACCAAGCCCTGACCCAAAAAGCCAAACGCCTTATATCCCTCTGCGTCCGGATGATAATATTCACGAAGAGACTCCAAACTTGAAAGCTGAACAGCAAGCCCCGGCTGCTTTGGATTCGAAAACCAAAAAAATCGGCGTCCGCACTTATGTAAAAATTGCTGCCGTAATTTTTATCGCTATACTATTCGTGCCTCCGCTTTGGGCTTTGGGCCGTGCCGGTTTTGCCGGGCTATCCGCCAAAAGGTCTCTGGACAACATGGAAGTATTAATTGAAAAAGGCGACATAGAATCCGCAAAAAGCGCGGCCGGCCAGGCACAAGACGACTTTTTGCTCATGGATAAGCATCTGGAAGGCATCGGATTCTGGCGCGATATGCCTTATGTAGGTACGCAATTAAGAGGTCTCCAGGATACCGCCCAAGTAAGCGCCCAAACTTTAGACGGCGTGCGGGATATTTTGGATGTTGCCATAGCCCTGCAGGAGGCATTGCTTTTGGCCGCTAAAACATCCTCCGGCCAAAGTGTCGACCTCGAAGCCGGTATCAGCTTAAAAGATCTCTCCCCGGACGAGCGCAGAGCTCTTCTGGCATCACTCTACCGATCGCTTCCCGAAATTCGCCTGGCGCGCGATAAAATCGATATCGCGCTCGCTATGTGGAATGATCTACCCAAAGAAAACTTGGCGCCTCCTATTAAAAAAGCTTTGGAGCCAATGGCAGAACTATTACCTCTAATGCAAAGCTCGTTAGAGCAAGGCGTGCCTCTTATCGAAGTATTCGTGCCTTTGCTCGGTTATCCCGAAGCGCAATCCTATCTTATCGCAACTCAAAACGCGGATGAGATCAGGCCGGGCGGGGGTTTTATAGGCAGCGTCCTTACTGTGGAGATTGACGGCGGCTATTTTGATGATTACGAATTTTTTGATGTTTACGCTATCGATAATCCCGCTTCCGGTGTTTGGAACGAAAAGCCCCCCGCGCCCATCCAACAGCATTTGGGTGTTACCAAGTGGTTTATGCGTGATGCCAACTGGTCGCCGGATTTTCCCACATCTGCGGAACGGGTTTTGGATTTTTACGAGCGAGAAAGGGAAATAGCCACAGGCAAAAAACCGCAAAAAACCGGTTTTATCGCCCTCGAGCCGGGCTTCTTTGAATCTTTATTGGCCTTCACCGGGCCGGTTGTTGTTAACGGCAAGACTTTCGATGCGGCTAATTTCATGGATGTATTGCAGTTCGAAGTGGAAATGGCTCCCGGCATAACGCAGGAAAACCGCAAAGATTTAATGGGCGAAGTGGCCGACTCTATTGTCGCCAAGATCCAATCTCTGCCGCGTTCCGAATGGCCCAAGCTCTTAAACATCGTTACTACCGCCTTAAACCAAAAACAGATTCTCATCTATAATCGAGACCCCGAATTGCAAGCTTTGGTGGACAAGAGGGGATGGAGCGCCCGCGCCAAGCCCACGGAAGGCGATTTTCTTTGGATTATCGACGCCAACTTGGCTGCCCTAAAAACCGACGGCGTGATGAACAAGTCGATTCAATATACTCTCGACGCTCGTGATATCGAAAACCCCAAAGCCAATGTCACACTGACTTATCAAAATACCAACCGAACAATTACTTGGCGCTATACCCGTTACCGCAGTTACACGCGCGTCTACATGCCCGAAGGCTCCGAACTCATTTCTTCTTCAGGTGCCATGGCCGGAGACCTAACCCAAACCGGTGGCCGCTTCACGCCCGGTAAAGTTGAAGTCACCAAAGAACTCGGCAAAACAGTTTTCGGCGCGTTCTGGGCCATTGAACCCGGCCGCACCGGCAAACTTTCTTTCGATTACAAACTCCCTCGCTCTTCCGTGGAATCCATTTTAGACGGCACGTATCGCCTCGACTGGCCCAAGCAACCCGGCGTAGACAATGCGGAATTCAACGTCAAAATCCTTTTCCCCCAATCTGTGGTTTCAGCCAGCCCGCCCGAGCCGGAATCCAAATGGGGCGACAATATCTACGAAGCTCAAGCAAGCTCGCTCTACGATCAAATCTTCCAAGTCAAACTGAAATAACCTTATAACTACGTACTAAGGAACGGAATTCGGATATCTGGAGATCTGCACGATTATGTAGGGCGAACCTAGCTTGTAACCCGTAACCTAGTGTGAAGGGTTGTGTTCGCCCATTCTCTTATCAAAGCGCGGGCGAACACAAGGTTCGCCCCTACGATAAATACGGTTATGAGGTTATACACGGACCTAATTTAAGTTTTAGTTTTATTGAACAACAGTGCTATTCGTTTTATACCCTTGCTAAACATCGGCAAAAATGGTGAGATGTGCGGGATATATGTTTGGCAAAAAGGTGGCTATAGATTTGGGCACGACTACCGTGCTCGTTTACATCCCCAAAAAGGGGATAGTTATGAATGAACCGTCAGTTGTGGCGGTTTCTATCGCGGATAAGCGCGTGCTCGCGGTTGGCAAAGAAGCCAAAGACATGATTGGCCGCACACCCGACACAATCGTTGCTCGCCGCCCGCTTAAAGACGGCGTGATTGCCGATTACCACACAACCGAAGCCATGCTCAGATACTTTTTAAACAAAGCACTGGGATCCATCCGTTTTTTCCGCCCCGAAGTCATGGTCGCCGTGCCGGGCGGTATCACCTCCACCGAGCGCCGTGCCGTTATCGACGCCACAATCGCGGCCGGAGCCCGCGCCGCCTACATTATTAAAGAACCAATCGTTGCCGCCATTGGCGCTGATATTCCGATTGGCTCGCCCTCGGGCCACATGATCACAGATATTGGCGGAGGCACTTCGGAAATCGCCGTAATCTCATTGGGCGGAATCGTATCTTCGGCCTCGGTCCGCATCGGCGGCACCAAGCTCGATCTCGCCATTCAAGAACATATCCGCCGCAAATACGGGTTGGCCATAGGAGAGCGCACGGCCGAAGAAGCCAAAATCCGCATCGGTTCGGCTCTTTATCTGGAAAATAAACTGGAAATGGAAGTTAAAGGCCGAGACATGATAAACGGCCTCCCGCGCATCGTAACCATCAACTCCGACGACATTACAGACGCCATTCAGCACGAACTCCAAGGTATGATCGATACCATGAAAGAAGTTTTACGCAACACGCCTCCCGAGCTGTCAGCCGACGTTATGGAAAAAGGCGTAGTCCTCTCCGGCGGCTCGTCTCAACTTAGAAACCTAGACCGCATCATCTCCGAAGCCACCGGAATCCCGGCTTTTGTGGCCGACGAGCCTCAATACTGCGTGGCCAAAGGCACGGGCATAGCCCTCGAAAACCTCGATTCCTACAAACGCTCAATTTTGGGGAACTCCTAAATAAAGATAAAAGTCCATAAAGTCCGTCAAGCGGTAAACGCCGGATATGCTTGACGGACTTTTAGCTTTATGGACTTATTTACGCAGTAAGAGAACATCTATAATTTCCGTCACGACATCCTCAACATCTTTCGTTGCGTCAACCTTTCTACCGGCCTCGACACTCATCGTCTTTTTATAAACCACCTTTGTCGCGTCAGCTCCAAGTGAGTTATCACGCATAGCGTCACGCTTAATACAGACCTCAAGCGGTGCGTCCAAACTGAAAATCGCGTGCGGATAGACCAACTTTTCCGACAAGTCATCTATCTGGCTTTGCCAATAAAAATTCCCATCGATAACAATCGGCTTTTTTGCGTCTAAAAGCGGCTTGGCGATTTCCGCAATAAAATCATTGGCTCGCTTAAAACTTTTTTGCGAAATAAAACCATCTTCTTTATCACTGTCTAGGCTGTGCCGGTCGATAACTTCATCAACCGAAATATAATCCGCGCTAAGTCTCATGGCCAGCGCTTTGCTTATCGTTGTCTTTCCACAGCCCAACGGTCCGCGGATAATTATGTAATATCCCATGCGCCAAACAATAGCATTAAAACGTCGAAAGTCAAAAACTCCACATCGAAAAACAAACTACTATGTACTAAGTACTAACTTCGGAGGTTGCCGGGTTGCAGCCCCTGATAAGGGGTATGGGGTTATGCCAGTTAACAGCCCCTGTCTGCTCGCCGTAGCTTTAGCGTAGGTGGGATAAGGCAAAGCTGAGCTTAGCTCTGGGTATGAAGTTTGGCCGAGCGTGCCCCAAATAGCGTTGCACATTGTACGAGGTGCGTTGTATGTTTTTATGTTATAATGTTGACATGTTAATCGGTATTGATGCCTCGCGTGCCAATAAAACCAAAAAAACCGGAGTCGAATGGTACTCCTGGCATGTTATTCAGAACTTAAAAGAATTAACGGTTAATAATCCAAACTCGTGGGTTTTGTATTCCAATCACGCCTTGCAATCGGGCCTCGAAAAGCTCCCCAAGAATTGGTACGAAGTCCGCGCCAAATGGCCGGTCAAAAAAGGCTGGACTCAAATCCGTCTATCCTACGAACTCTGGCGCCGCCCAAC
>CAYOMV010000002.1:0-1469 GCA_964405175.1 uncultured Gammaproteobacteria bacterium
CTGAGCGGAGTTTTGAATGGATCGATGGGTGGTGCATTGAGTATAGAATGCGGGGCCCGTTGGAGGATATTGACAAAAAGGCAAAAATCCTGTATAAGGCAAGCGCGTAATCAGAAATCGTAAGAGAAAAAACTCAGAATTGGTCTGGTTAACCTCTTGCGATAAAAACGCAGGAGGCAACCATGGCCGCAGAGGCAACCAAATGTTCGTACTGTAACAGGCCCGTGCCTTACAGGCACAGTCCCAATTGCCCGTCAGCAAACGGCGTGCCCGACCCCATCATGGTAAAAGAGTGGGAAAGGGGAGCTCGCACCGGCTTTGCGGATGATCCGATCCCTTGGTATTTGCTGAGGCATTACTCCCCGGCATTCCAATTGGGATATCGAATCGGCAAAGCAGAGATAGATGCCATTGCTGACGACGCCGCGCAATCCAGGTGTTTCAGATAATCTTCCACCGCCGAGCTCAACTCGGCGATTTTTTAACCATCAATTGTTATTTGTTAATAATTATTTGTTATTTGGTATTTAGTATTTGGTAAGTTTATCCCCATTGCTAGTGTTCTACTTTTGTTCTACAATACTTGAAATAACCAATAATCAAATTCCAATAACCAATTAATAACCAAAATTCAATACTTAAATCACCAATTGGTTATTAGGCTTATTGGGTGATTGATAATTGATTGATGATTGGTAGCTTGGATATTGGTTATTTATCAGTTCTGTGCTAGATTATACCCAATCCAGCAATTGTTGGAGTGCGTCAACTTTTAGACGCTAATTTTCGATTTAATTAGAAATTAGAAAGTAGCGACTAGCAATTATATCCAGTTGGCTTGTTTAAATTGCTATTTGCTATTTATTACCTGCTAATTATTTTTGTATGAAAGACAAAATAGTTATCAAAGGTGCTCGTGAGCACAATCTGCAAAACATCAATCTCGAGATACCTCGCAACAAAATGGTCGTCTTTACGGGGCTTTCCGGATCAGGCAAGTCGTCTTTGGCTTTTGACACCATCTTTGCCGAAGGCCAGCGCCGTTACGTCGAGTCACTTTCAGCCTACGCCCGCCAATTCTTAGGCCAGCTTAAAAAACCGGACGTGGACGAAATCGAGGGCTTGTCCCCGGCTATCTCTATCGATCAAAAAGCACACTCCGCCAACCCTCGCTCTACTGTGGCAACCATCACCGAGATCTACGATTATCTCCGTGTGCTATACGCCCGCATCGGCAAACCTCATTGTCCAATCGGCGGAGAACCTATCCGCAAAATGACAGTCGACGAAATCGCGGATGTTGTTTTAACCACTACGATCGAAATTCATACCAAACCTGACAAAATAAAGTCGCGCAAGCAATCCGCCTCAAGCAATGAAATAATGATTTTGGCTCCAATCGTCCGCGGGCGCAAAGGTGAATATTATCAACTGTTACAACAGGCTTACGAGGCTGGTTTTGCCGAAGT
>CAYOMV010000002.1:1479-10879 GCA_964405175.1 uncultured Gammaproteobacteria bacterium
GGTCAACGGCAAAATCTATCCGCTCCGCGAGCGCGTCCCCTTGGCTCGCTACAAACGCCACAACATCGAACTCATTGTAGACCGCATACCGCTGGCTTGGCCCATCGAAAACAACCAGCCCTTGCGCACTCGTTTGGTCGAAGCCATCGAAATCGCCTTGGACCGCGCCGACGACACAGTCATAGCCGTCTTGGACGACGGCACCGAAAAGCTCATGTCCGCGCGCTTTGCCTGCCCGGAACACGACTTTGCTTTTCCTGAAATCGAACCCCGTCTCTTCTCATTTAACTCGCCATATGGCGCCTGCGAGGCATGTAACGGACTTGGAACAACTTGGATCTATTCAGACGAGATTTGCGAAGTTTGCAAAGGCGCGCGTCTTCGTAAAGAGGCGCTTAATGTCTTTTTAAATAAAAAGAATATCGTAGAAGTAACATCACTCACCATCGAAGAAGCTTTAAATTTCTTTTTGGATCTCAAACTCAACGAAACAGAGTCCGCTATCGCAGAGCCCATCATGAAAGAAATCCTTTCTCGTCTCGAATTCATGCAAGATGTTGGCCTGCACTATCTCACTCTAAACCGCATCGCCGGCTCACTCTCGGGTGGCGAGGCTCAACGCATCCGCTTGGCCTCCCAAATTGGATCCGGCCTGGTGGGCGCGCTCTACGTATTGGACGAACCCACTATCGGCCTGCACCAGCGCGATAACGCCCGCCTAGTTGAAACTTTGGAAAAACTCCGCGATTCAGGCAACTCCATCATCGTCGTAGAACACGACGAAGATACAATCGCGGCCGCCGACTATCTTGTGGACTTCGGCCCCGGCGCCGGCAAACACGGCGGCAACATAGTCGCTCACGGCAAAATGCCCGAAGTCTTGCAAGATAAAAACTCTGTCACATGTGCCTATCTTCGTGGAGACAAAGTAATTCCCAAACCCAATAAGCGCCGAGGCGAACCAAAAAACTGGCTGGAAATTAAAAAGGCCAATGCTTTTAATCTTAAAAAAATCGACGTAAAAATCCCGCTTAAAAGGTTTGTCTGCGTCACCGGCGTCTCCGGATCCGGCAAATCCACGCTCATAATCGACATCCTCTACCGCGCGCTCGCCAAACATCTCTACGGCGCCGAAGCCACCCCCGCATCTCATGGATCCATCAAAGGGATGGGCTTTATCGATAAAATCATCGATGTGGACCAATCACCAATCGGCCGCACTCCCAGGTCCAACCCTGCCACTTATACCGGTATGTGGACTCCAATTCGCGAGCTCTACACCATGACACCGGACGCGCGTATGCGCGGATACAAACCCGGCCGTTTCTCGTTCAACCGCCCCGGCGGCCGCTGTGAGCACTGCGAAGGCAACGGCCAAATCGCAATCGAAATGCACTTCCTGCCCACGGTCTACTTGCCTTGCGACATCTGCAAAGGCCGGCGTTTTAATAGAGAAACCCTCGAAGTAAAATACCGCAATAAAAACATCCACGATATCCTCAAAATGAATGTCGAAGAAGCCAACGAATTTTTCAAAGACATTCCACCGGTCCGCGACCGCACAAGAGTCTTAAAAGAAGTCGGCTTGGGTTATATTGAACTCGGCCAGCCGGCCAATACTCTTTCCGGAGGCGAAGCGCAACGCGTCAAATTGTCATCAGAATTATCAAAACGCGACACCGGCCACACAATCTACATTTTAGATGAGCCCACAACCGGCCTTCATTTTGAAGATGTCAAACAACTGCTCGAAGTCCTCCACAAACTGGTCGACCGCGGCAACACAGTCATAGTCATCGAACACAACTTGGACGTCATCAAGCAAGCCGACTGGATCATCGACCTGGGCCCCGAAGGAGGGGACAGAGGCGGCACCGTCGTCGCCGAAGGCACCCCCGAAGAAGTCGCGGTCGTCAAAGCCAGTTATACCGGGCAGTATCTGAAAAGGGCGTTACGGCGCTAGATTCCCCCTGTCGAGCTGAGCTCGACATCCCCCTTTCATCAAAGGGGGCTTTGCAACCAAGTCTTCAGCATTATAAAAACAATCCTGCTAATCCTGTAAGTCCTGATAAATCCTGGTACAAAAAAAGACGGAGAAGTCTCCATCTTATAGTTGCTCACCAAAACATCATTGCGATGTAGCGCGGTTGGTTGTTTTTAGCATCTTCGTCTGGATGTTTGGCGAAATCGGGATGTTCTTTGCGGAACTGTCGCTCTTTCTTCGCAAGGTCTTTAAATACCTTGTGAAATCCCACCGCTAAAACAAGAGCGCCAATAGTCAGTATCAAAAATACAAGCCCCTCGAAACACAATGCGAGCATACCGGTCTCCTTTGTTTTTGAAGTTACGAATACCTCAACCTAGCAAAATTTGATGAAAATGTCAATGGTAACAAAAAAGACGGAAAGTATCCGTCATTTAGCTTTTCTGGCCAAAAGCTTGGCTTTCAGCTCGTCGCTGGTCAGGACTCTTGGAGGCTTTTGGTCTTTGTCATAGATCAAGCTATCATCGTCAGGTTCACGGTAAACCGGTCTCTGAAACATTTTGGACTTTAAAAAATATGCCAATCTTCTCTTAAAATCCTCGCGCGACGGTGCAAGCATCATATTAATATAAGGCTTGAACTTTGGATTTTTACCATGCGCGTCTATCTCATTCATTCGAAAACGCAATTCCGCGTCTTCCAAGGATTCCCAGGGTTTCATTATCCAGCTTGGGCCTTTTAGAGGGCACCTGCCAATACGGCGCAACACATAAAGCCTTCGCTCTAAAACATCGGGAGAAATTTGCAAAATTTCTCGGCAACGTTTCCCTAAGAGCACCTTTTTCCAAAATCGGAAGTTTAATCCCGCGTCCGAATCTTCTCTGAAACTGCCGGCTGATCCAACAGAGTACAGCGGGGCCCAACGCAGTAAAACTATACAGGCTTGGTATTCGGGGGAAGATGGTTGCTTTAGCCAGGGATTGCTTTTGGTAAAATCATCCCAAGCATAAGGATCGTCTTTAGCCGCGTTAATAAGCGCCTTAATCTTATCAACATGCAACCTGGACCCGTCATCATCTACCGAGCAATGCTCTTCAGATTCGACGGCATCCATTGATTCTAGAGATATGAAAGTTTCTCCTGAATCCGGCTTTTCATCTTCAACCGCTTCCTGCCTATCAGCTTCATCCGCTTCCGGCGGGTCGGTCTTTTGTTTTAACGGATTGAACAGTTTAAGCGGTCTCCATGCCTTTTTTGAAGCCGGCTTGTTTATAACCGCTGCCGCCGATCCGGACACGCTTTGCTCTAGAGGCTCAGAAGTCGATTCCAAGTCTCGCGGTTCCGCGGTTTCATGGGATGATATTTCGCTTGTTTCTGGTCCTGGATCTTTATTTTTTTTATGGTTTTTTCTAGTCGCGATTACCGATTGCAGCAAATCACGGTCATCAGGAGGCTGGCTCTGCATACCTCGGCTTCTCAAATTGGGATTCCAAAGCAATCCATAACGCCCGCGCGTCGCTGTTTCGCATTCGTATACAATATGTTCCGGAAGCAGAAAGAAAAGCTGAGGCATCTTAATAGCTATCGATTTGATAACATCCTCGCCGTAACCCAAGTTCACTAAAGTCTTTACCGAAAATTCCAACGTAACAGGGGGTATTGTAAATACCCAGTGCTGAGTCAGCGCCAAGAAATGGGCGCAATCACGGCTCAGACCGGCCTGAATCATGATTTTTTCTGCCAGAAAAATATGTTCATAGTTTACTGCCCAACTATTGTTCACTTGTTTGAAAGTTGGAGCATGTATTAGCCAATGAAACAAATCGCTCGGCGTCCACCCATGGCGAGTAAACGAATCGATAACCTCTATCGGGTCTTCCGGGAAATAACGCAATAATTTTCTTGTAAGACGTTCTTTGAGCCATTCTTCGGTATCCGATTCCTCCAATCTTTGCAAAATTCCAAGCTTTACGTCATATCTCTCCCTGGAATTCATCTCAGAACTCCTTTGTCAAAGTTCCGGCTAAATACAACCATAAGCACACAATACAGTCAAAACTGGACTATCTCCACAGGATGAGACATACTACAAATAATTACGAATTACCAATTACGAATTAACAATTTAGGTCGTCTACTGTATTTAAATTAATATCCCGAAGTCGAGCTCATCTCGATGTAGGGATTCCTACATTGGTAATCGGTAATCGGTAATTGGTATTTTTCAGTCATGATCCCCAAATCAATAATCATCCAAGACAACATCCTGCCCGATACTCCGGGTGTTTATCTCATGAAAAATCGCGAAGGCGAGATTATTTATGTTGGCAAGGCTGTTTCTTTAAAAAAACGAGTCAACTCATATTTCAACGGGCGACACGATCCGAAAACCGAAAAACTGGTCGCAGATATCGCGGGCATCGATTACATCGAGCAACCAACCGCCATAGAAGCTCTCTTTTTGGAAGCCAATCTCATAAAAAAATACAAACCTCATTACAATATTCGCGAAAAAGACGATAAGAGCTACTCATATCTCGTCATCACAAACGAAGACTATCCGCGCCCATACATTCTCCGCGCCACTGATTTGGATGAGCAGGCCGCAAAAAAATACAAAGCCGTTTACGGCCCCTTCACATCGTCCGGCGCGGTACGCAACGCTCTCAAAATCCTGCGCAGAGCCATTCCTTGGTCAACCTGTTCACCGGGTCAAAAACGACCTTGCTTTGATTACTCGCTAAAAAAATGCCCCGGCGTCTGCGTGGGCCTTATAACCAAGCGTGAATACGCCAAAGTTATCCGTGATCTGATGGCGGTTTTCGAAGGCCGTCGCCCCGAACTCGTAAAACGCTACCGGCGCGAAATGAACAAAGCTGCCAAAGAACAAAAGTTTGAGCTGGCCGCCAAGATCCGCAACCGTTTATTCGCTCTCGAACATATCCAAGATATCGCCGTATTATCCAAAGACGATCGTAAACTGCCCGATGACTATCACCAAAATCCTGTCCTTGGCAGAGTAGAGGGTTATGACATCTCCAACATCTCGGGAACCTCCGGTACTGCCTCCATGGTCGTCTTTCGCAGAGGCGCACCCGAAAAAGCACTCTACCGCAAGTTCCGTGTCCGCACCGTTATCGGCCCGGACGATTACGAATCACTGCGCGAAGTCCTGCGCCGACGCTTCAAGCATCATGAAACCGGCTGGGAATGGCCCGATCTCATTCTTATAGATGGAGGTAAAGGCCAAGTGAGTGCCGCGCTCGATATCGTTTCCAAACTCGAGTCTCCAAAAACTATCCCTGTCATCGGCATCGCTAAAGGCCCCACTCGCAAAAAACAAGAGCTTATCATCCCGCCCGTGTTCGAAGGGCTAAGGCCGGAACTCGAAAAACATCTCGACATCTTAGTTCATGTGCAAGACGAATCTCATCGCTTTGCCATTTCTTATCACCGCAAGTTACGGTCTCAATCATTAAGGTTACCCAACAAGAAAAGAGTTAAAAATAAAAATAGCAAATAACAAGAGTCAATCATACTATTTTTTAATAAGTAAATTTCGCTTGTCACAAGATTATCTTTTAACTTATCGTTACTTGGCGAAAATTTGCTATTTTTAAATTTGGCGTCAGCATTGACTAATAATCGGTTTAGTGTTATTAATTTTCTGCACATTGAAAGGAGATCCAAAATGTTGAAGCAGATTCCGTTCCCCGCCAAATGCAGTGACCAGCAGTTGCAAGAAGTCCTTCAAGGAGAGAGCGAGGCGCTTTTCGACTTTCCTTACGACGCGCACCGCAACCGTGTTTTGACTATCGAAGATTATCAAAAAGAAGAGGCTGACAGAAGGAAAAAATCCGAAGAAGAGCTTAGCCCCGCGGATTTGGTCGTTAAAAGGCTTAAGGAATTCGCGCCAAACTTGCACGATGAAATTCTAAATACCGCAAACAAGTGCAAGCTTGCCGATAAACCGGTAAAAATGACTCCGGGCTTGGTTTCAACAACGCATATGTTATATGTTGCCCATATGGCTATACGAGCGTCTGTGAGAAAGTCTCTCGGTTGCACCCTGGTCGACCTTGTGGGTGGCGATTTCTGGCTGTTGCCGCAAGGAGTCGACGCAAGGGATTGGGTTTACAAAAAAGGAGGATTCGCCGATCCCTCCAATCTAAAGAAGCAGTTTCCGGAAGCGGTTGCCGCTCTGGAGTCTTTGGCCGGTCAAGCCAAGGGTACTCGAGATCATTTCGCGGTGACCTCCATCAACAACACGGACAGGCTTAATGAAATTGCGCAAGTATTGGGGGTTTATACTCGATACTACTCGCTGGAAGAGCTCTATCGCGTGAGTTTCGCAATGGGTTGCGGCAATCAAGTTATCGCCAAGACACTCTACGACAGGCCGGATCAATATTTGGAATTCATATCTCCCGAAAACCAATTGCGGATTTGGGATGAATGGGTCTGATGCTATTCGCAGCCACCAACCATAGGTGGTTTTTTTATAAAAAACTCTCCCGAAACAGGGGAGAGTCATGGTTACTCAACTTTCTCAAAAAATTGAAGGAGTGCGGAAATCCGCGGATTTTTCGTCTTGTCTAAGCCTCTCGGATCACCCTTCATTGCCATGTAGTGCTCGCAATAATTGCCACGGAACATAATTGAAACGCAAGTGGTAATTTGTTTGGGGTCCAGTGAGTGGACGCTGACATATGCCCGACGCCTGCCCACAAGGTCCTCCAAATAAGTTTTCATTTTTCCGTCAATATCCGCGCTACCCAAAGGGTCAAAGTCAACTCGGCCCATGAAAACTTCCGTAAAGAACAAAGAATCATCCCGGCTCCGCAATGTGAGCCGAAGTGTGTACCGACCTTGGTTGCCTCGTCTGCAAGGCTCAAGGTTCAAAAGAGCAAAACAATCTCCACGCAATCTGTATTCTTTCGGTTCGATGACTCTAACGTCACTGATGCGAACAGCTGAATTTATATTTCCTGACATTGGCACCTCCTTCGGGCTTAATATAATAAAACCGGCAAAATGTCAATCCCGAAAATAAAAGACCCTAGCAATTAGGGTCAAACGGGTCTACACAGGCGGGACGCAGATATCTTCATCATCCACGTCGTCTCGGCTGTATTTTTCTTCAGGATGAACTTTTTCGAGGAAGGCGATGGGTGTGAGCCTACTGCATATCTCCTGCGAATAATCTCCGCAAACCAACTGAATCACACTACCATTGCCGTCACCCAGCTTAATTCCTACCTCGATTTTTCGAGCTATTGATTTAGCCGGATCTTTGGGATCGTGCCCTTCGGGATAGTTTTCTTTCTTGATTCGATCGGGAACATCCAACTGCATAAACAAAGCATCGCAATGAGTTCGAAACCGGATAGCCAGCTTCAAACTCCCTATACGCTCGCTGTTGACTTCGGCCACGAGCAAGATTTCCGCTAAAGGAGCTATTCGCCACTCGGCTCCATCATCGGATTGGATGGTGAGGTGATCGATAGGGTAAATGAACTGTTTTTGCATTCTCTCCTCCTTCTGCGGCTCAAATAAAACACAAAATAATATTATGGTCAACCATGAGCCCGCCCAAACTTAACTAAATCAACTCTTTTTAGTTTTTTACTTCGGCCTGTTAGATAATAAGTTGTTCACACTGGAACAAAAAAAGAACACAAATTTTGCTTAGTTAACAATCTATTAAAGTGGGGGAAAATGATTGACGTAAGGGACGTAGTGGCATAAAATGGGATTAAGTGGGGAAGAGTGGGAAAAGAAGTTTGCCGCACGCAGGTGTGGTATAACTGTCCCGCCGTATTTTTTTACCCTGGAAATTATATAAACGGACCGATTAAGTCCGCGCTATGTTCATAGGTGAATATCATTACACAATAGACGACAAGGGACGGCTATCTATCCCTGTAGGCTATCGCACCGAGTTATCAAAAGGTGCCGTGGTTACGCGCGGGCTTGATCGCACTCTGTTTCTTTACCCAAAGAACGAGTGGCAATCCTTGGCTGCAAAAATTGCCGCCTTGCCGCTGTCTCAAGCGGATACCCGCGCGTTTGCACGGCTAATGCTTGCCGGAGCCATGGAAGTAACCGTTGATAAATCGGGGCGCATCGTTATTCCCGAATATCTACGTACTTACGCCGGCTTAAGCAAAAAAGCCGTAATCTCCGGCTTGTACGACCGCCTGGAGATTTGGGACGAAGATGCCTGGAATAGCTACGCGGCAAAAACCGAAGCAAATGGCGATGAAATCGCGGAACGTCTGGCTCCGCTCGGCCTATGACCAATAAAGATAAAACAATCCATAACGCGGTCATGGTTCGCGAAGTTTTGCAAGCGCTTCACCCTCATCCGGGGGCGCGTTATTTGGACGCGACCTTGGGAGGCGCTACACATTCCGTGGAAATACTCAAAGCATCAAAACCCGATGGCAAGCTCTTATCGCTCGATGTGGACCCTTCTGCTTTAAAGCGGGGCCATGAAAAGCAAAAAGAGTTTAAAAGCCGTTGGATAATAGCCGAAAGTAATTTTCGCAATCTCAAGCAAGCGGCCGAATCATCAGGATTAGTACCTTTTGACGGCATCCTGTTCGACCTTGGAATTTCCAGCGATCAGCTAGCCGACCCCTCGAAAGGCCTGTCATTTCAAGAGGATGGCCCGCTCGATATGAGGCTTGGGCCCAAAGCCAACGAGGATGCCTTAACAGCCGCTCAAATTGTAAACAGCTGGACAAAAAGCGATTTAATCAAATGCCTAAAAATCTTCGGCGAGGAACGATTTGCCTCACGTATAGCTGAAGCCATCGTTGCGCGCCGCAAAAAACAAAAAATAATAAAAACAAAAGATCTCGCTTCGGTTGTGGCCGGCGCCGTGCCCAAAATTCCGGGCCAGCGCTTGCATCCGGCAACAAAAACATTTCAAGCCCTCCGCATCGCGGTAAACGACGAGCTGGAATCGCTCCGCGTGGCTCTAAATGATGCCTGGGATATCCTGGCTCCATGCGGAGCGATAGCAGTTATTTCATTCCATTCTCTGGAGGACCGGATCGTCAAACAAACATTTAAAAATTTACAAAACGCGGAAGTTTCCAAAAAACCGATTCTTCCGTCTGAAAAAGAAATTAAACAAAATCCTCGTGCGAGAAGCGCAAAATTACGCGTCGCGCGAAAACAAACACAAAATAACCTATGTCCAGAACGTACGCTATTGCTATGACGCGTCCACATCAACGCTTTGGCTTTAAAGAGCACATATCAAAACAACTCCCTAAAGGAGCTTTGGCTTGGGCGTTGCTCGTCATGGCGCTCTGGATCGGTTTGGCCGGCATCTATGTTTCGCAGGTAACCCATGCCGCGCCCCGCTCCGACCGCCTGCAAACTCTTGAACGTCAAATCGTGGAG
>CAYOMV010000002.1:10889-22093 GCA_964405175.1 uncultured Gammaproteobacteria bacterium
GGAAGATTCCATCGCGCGCCAATCTTCCATGTTCGCCCTAACCGAGCGCGCCAAAGGTCTTGGCTTCGTAGAAGTTCAAAACCCTCAATTCATCAATCCAGCATCACACGCCTTTGTACGCAGATAAGCGTCTCCCTGGCAGGGGGCGGGTGAGAGCCTGAAACCCTAAATGCGAATATGTTTGTAAACGCTTTCATTAACGCGAGAAACGCTTGGTACATGTACCGAATGCTTTTTCCCGTCTTAATGCTGGTGGTTTTACAAGTTGTAGGCATAGATCGCAGTTAAAACACAAATCAACCTCAACATAAAAAACACAACTCAAACACATAACACGTATCACATAACACATAACACGGAGCATTGTTCCAAGATATGTGTTCCATGATATGTGAGAACTCCTCCGGCAAGCGCGTTTCCGGGGGAGTTTTTTATCTACGAAATTACGAATAGAGTTGAATTCCATGGAATTATTCATATCTTCGTTTCGATTCGTAATTTCGTAGATATTTCGTACTTTCACGGACCCTTGTAATCACCGACCCGCCAAGTCGTTTATAACTATATAGCCAAAACAAACAGGTGAGAGGGGTCATGATCACCAACCAAGAGCAAATAGCATCAAACCGGCTTCTAGCCATCGTCTCTTTTAATCGCCTTAGGCAAAAACTGCTCAACTATCAAGAACTTGTCGAGATATCCTATCTCTTGTCGCTAATCGCCATAGGCTATGGAGGTTTGTACCTTGTTTACCATCTTCTTGGATAACAGCCCCGCTCATCCCTCAACCAAGCGGGTTTTTTATTTATGCTATCAGCTAATCGCTATCAGCTATCTGCTATTTTATGGTATAATCAGTTCATGTTGCAGCGCTCCGGGGCACTCGCGCGGATTATCTTTGTCGACCTTATCGGCAGTGTTGTTTGGTTTCCGGTTTGGTGGTACACAAAAGGGCTTATCAAATTCATCAGCTGGTGCTATGAAGGCCTGCTTTACCGTTACAAGCAGTATGCTTTTGGAGTTTGGATTAAAAACTTTTTTGTTCCCATGTACGCGCAATACGATTGGGTGGGCCGGCTTATCAGTGTGGGGATGCGTTTTTTTGTAATTCTCGGCCGCGGCATAGCTTTGTTTTTCGAAGCTCTGATTTACCTGTTCTTGGTCCTATGCTGGTGTTTGGTCCCGCCTTTGGCCTTAATGTTTGCCCTGCAAAACATGTTCGCCGGCATTTTATAGTTATGGAAAGCTCAAACTTGCCCCAAATCCCCGAAGCCATAGTTTGCAGTTCCTGCGGAGCCGATCCGCGCGCTTCTTCGAGCTGCCCCAAGTGCAAAGGCGCGGGTATTGGTATCCCCACCGAAGAAGGCTTTTTGGTTTGGAATACTATTGTGGATGATATCACCATCGCTCTGCGCAAGCTCCGTATTCAAATAAACGCTATTGTCCATCTTTCCATACTGGCCATAATCATCACGTTTTTAGCTTTATTTATAACTTTTACACTTCGAGATTTTACGCTTGCCCAAGTGCAAACACTGGCATTTTGGACATCCGGTTATTGGTTTGTAACTCTTTTTTACCTCGCAATCGTGGTCGGCGCTTTTTTCATCTTTCGCTTGAGCGAATTCACCAAACCCGCCAAAACTCTACCCGGATACCTGCCGACAGACGTTAAACGTCAAAACGCGAATGTGGATGAACAGAAAATCATGAAAGCTGTTGAGGTCGTGCATTATTTCTCACCGGAAGCAATGGAGATTGTGGAATCCTCTTATCGTTTGGCCAAAGATTTGCATGTGGTGGAGATAACTCCGGAAATACTTTTTGCGGCTGTGCTTACCAATCAATCCGGCGGATTGTTTATGGCTCGATTAAGCATGGATTTTTCTAAAATTAAAGAGCCCTTGGTCCGACTTTTAATGACCTCAACATCCGGTAAGCCGCCAATCCACTTTTCACGCGAAGCCAAACGCACTTTGGCCGCGGCTTATGATCTCGCCAACCGAACCAATCGTAAATACGTCACTCCTATGGAGATCTTTTTGCAGTCATTTTTGGAATCCGAAAGAATGCAAGAACTGATCGATCGCTTGGGCTATCCCAAGTCTCATGTTGTGCATGTTACGGAGTGGGTTTTATTGCAAGAGCGCTTGCGTGAAGACCAAAACCGCTTTGCCGAGCTAGCGAGGTTCAAACCAAAATCGGCGATGAACCGGGCGATGACCGCTATCCAGACATCTCTGCTTGATAATTTTAGTGAAGATCTCACTTTATTGGCTCGTCAAGGATATCTGCCTCCCATGGTAGGTAACGAAAAAGTAATGGATAATCTATTGCGCGGCTTGGAATCAGGCCAAGGCTCGGTCGTCCTTGTCGGCGATCAAGGAGTTGGCAAAGCCGCGATAGTCGAGCAGTTGGCCCGCCTCATGGTAGAAGAACGCGTGCCAGAAATCCTGTTCGACAAACGCATAGTTTCCGTTAACCTCGCGCAAGTGGTCGCGGCCGGAGATCCGGGCTTGGCGGCCGAGCGCTTAATAGCAATGCTTCAAGAGGTGGCGATATCACGCAACATCGTACTCGCGCTTTATGGAATCGAAGCATTAGCGGGCGGAGCCTCCGGGCCCATGGATTTGGCGGAAACTTTCGCAAGCCAAATCGAAAGAGCACGCTTTCCTGTTATTGCCACCACCACGCCCGAGGCTTGGACTCAATATTTGGAGCGCCGTCGGCTTGGGAAGCTCATGGTAAAAGTCGAAGTCCCGCACCCCGAGGCCGATCAAGTTATCCGCGTGCTCATGGCCAAGTCCGGAAGCATAGAGTACAAAAACAAAGTCTTCATCTCCTACGGAGCTTTGGAAAAAGCCACAACCCTGTCACTTCGCTACCTGCACGACGTAGCCCCTCCGCAAAATGCTCTTAATGTCTTGCGTGAATCCGCTGTTTTAGCCCGTAAAACCCGCGAAGAACACACGGTCGTCACGGCCGATGACGTCGCCAAAGTTGTCCACGACAAAACCAGCATCCCGGTAGAGATGGTCACCAAGGAAGAATCCGGCAAACTGTTGAATCTGGAAGACAGAATGCATGGCCGTATAGTTGGCCAGGACGAAGCGGTTGTTGCCGTTGCCCGTGCCATACGCCGAGCGCGCGCCGAACTCCGCGAAGGTAAACGGCCGATCGCCAACTTTTTGTTTCTGGGCCCAACCGGTGTTGGCAAAACCGAAACAGCCAAAACCCTGGCCGCCGAATATTTTGGCGACGAAAACGCCATGATCAGGCTCGACATGTCCGAATATCAAGACCAGTCGTCAATCGGCCGTATGATCGGCATACCGGGCGATGAACGGGGCGGACTTTTAACCGAAGCCGTGCGCAAACGCCCGTTTACAATCGTACTCTTGGATGAAATCGAGAAAGCCCATCCCGATATCCTCACCCTTTTCCTCCAAGTAATGGACGACGGCCGCCTCACCGACAGCGTTGGCCGCACCATCGATTTTACAAATACTATCGTAATCATGACCTCCAACGCGGGCACGAGTTACATACAATCCGCGGTTGCCGAAGGAGAATCTTTGGATAAAATCAAAACCATGCTTTTGGAACGCGAACTCAAATCATATTTCCGCCCCGAATTTTTGAATCGCTTCGACAGCATAATCGTTTACAAACCTCTCACACGAGATGAAGTGGTTCAAATCGCTTGGCTTATGCTTGGTAAAATCGGCAAAATGCTGGAAGCCAAAGGCATCAATTTCCGAGCAGAAGACCCGGCTGTAGAAGATCTGGCTGATGCCGGCTTTGACCCTGCTTTTGGCGCGCGCCCCATGCGCCGTGTCATCCAAGATAAAGTGGAAACTCCGCTCGCCGACATTCTGCTTAAAGGCGAAGTTGCCAGGCATGATACGGTAGTGTTGAATGATAACGGCAACCTAACCGTGGAAAAAGCCCCATCACCGTACTGATATAGCTTCTAGCTTCTAGCCACTAGCTACTGACCGTTAGCCGCTAGAAGCTAGTAGCTAGTAGCTAAAATATGTCTTGGTCTGATTTGTTAATTTACAGCCTTCTCGTTTTTACCGGCATCGGCATGCTGTCTTTTTTATTCAGCAAAATTTCCATCAAACTCGCCAATAAATATCAAATATTAGATAAACCTAAAAGTGATCGAAAAATTCAAAAGAAGCCCATACCGTTTCTGGGCGGTCTGGGAATCGGAGTCGCTTTACTCTTGGGTCTTCTTGTTTTCGCGGTTTTTTCCGATCTCTGGGTGGGTAAGATTACCTCCGTCCAGCTCATCGGCTTCATAGCCGGTATTCTCGTTCTTACAATCGGCGGAGCGCTGGATGATATTTTCGATTTAAAAGCCCGGCAGAGCATAATCTTTCCCATAATCGCGTCCATAATCGTCGTTATAACCGGCACGAGCATCGTCCATGTTACAGACCCAACCAGCTCGGCGCCTCTGTTCCTCAACTGGTGGCAACTTACAATCGGCTCTTGGAATCTGTCTTTGCCTAACGATGTTCTCACAGTAGTCTGGCTGATGGTTGCCATCTATGCCACAAAAATCACCGACGGGCTGGATGGCCTAGTCTCCGGAATCAGTATCATCGGCGCCTCCATGGTAGGCCTTCTCTCCGCGATGCCCATGTTTTACCAGCCGTCCACCACCATCTTATCAGCCCTTGTCGCCGGTTCGTTTGCCGGCTTCATGCCTCACAACCGCTTCCCGGCCAAGCAGTATTTGGGCGAATCCGGGAGTACATTGGCCGGTTTTTGCTTGGGCTTTCTCGCTATCGTCTCGAGTGCCAAACTTGCCATCGCGCTTGCTGTTCTCGCCGTCCCTATAGCTGACATAGCTTTCGTTGTCTTGCGCCGTATCCTGAATCACCGCCCTTGGTTTAAGGGCGACAGTTCTCACCTGCACTTCCGCCTCTTGGCGGCCGGATTGCCTCATCGTCGTGCCGTGCATCTTTTTTGGCTTTTATCCGCTTCCGCCGGATTTGCCGCGCTTTTTTTACAGACTCAAGGCAAACTGTTTTTAGTTTTTATCCTGATAATCCTCACGCTCTTCATCTCCTGGCTCGCGGACCGTGCCATCCAAAAACGCTTGCCCAAACCTCAATCGAAATAACAAATGCATGTGCATCCGTAGTTTATGAAAAATACTGAAATCAGTCCCCGTTGTTTTCTATGCAACCGCCGCAATATGTTGTGGATCTTGTTTTTGGTAATAATCATCCTGGCTCTAGCCATCCTCCTGCCGGCCGCTACGGTTTCTTTCTTCAAACCCCATAACCAGTGGGAAGAATCTTTCCTCAAACCGTCGCAAAAAATCACAGTAGCGAGCACCAGCCTTACAGTCGCCATCGCGGATTCAAACGAGGAAATAGTTCAAGGTCTGTCCAACCGCGGAAAGCTTAAAAATGATCAAGGTCTGCTTTTTATTTTTCAAGACTCGGATTATCGCACGTTTTGGATGAAAGACATGCACTTTAACATCGACATGATCTTCATCAGCAACAATAAAATCGTCGACATAGCCAAAAACATGCCCGCTCCTCGCTCGCTTGCCATTCCCGCGATCTATAAATCGCAAAGCCCGGCTGATATGGTGCTGGAGGTAAACACCGGCTTATCCGACCATCATGGCTGGCAAGTGGGGGATGCGATCTTGATTAACAAATAAAAAATGATAAATGTTAAAGTTTTGTCTAAAGTAAGCCATTTTTTATCCTCCTTGCATTGTACCTTGTAGATCGTACGATGTACGATTATTTGATTTGACAATTTAGCAAACTTCGTCTAATATAGGCGCATTATGTTTGCAGTTATAGCAACCGGCGGTAAACAATATATCGCTAAAGAAGGGGATTCCCTCAAAATAGAAAAGATTAAAGGCGAAAAAGGCGACAAAGTCGATTTCGACAAAGTGCTTTTAATTGCCGAAGACGACGGCTCCAATGTTCAAGTCGGCACACCCGAACTCAGCTCTAAAGTAGCGGCCGAAATCTTGGAACAAGGTAAAGGCAAAAAAGTCACCACTGTTAAATACAAGAACAAAACCCGCTACAAGAAACGCATCGGCCATCGCCAAGAATTCACCAAAGTAAAAATCACAAAAATTGGAGCATAACTCCAATTTTTTTATTCCCCCGACCAGCTCAGCTGGTCACCCCCTTTCACAAAGGGGGCTATGTAGCCGTCCCCCTTATGAAGGGGGATAAGGGGGATCAGTTTTTACGCCTATTAAGGTATGCGTCAGTAATCGTCGCTTCATCGGCATACTCAATTTGCGCGCCCGTTGGGATCCCCCTGGCCAAGCGCGATACGGGTATGTTTAATTCATTCAATTGCCTTGTTAGATACAAAGCCGTGGTATCACCCAAAACATCGGGATCCAATGCTAGTATTACTTCTTTAACCGGAACTTCGCCTTGCTTCACTCTGTCCATCAATCTTTTTACACTTAAATGTTCCGCGGCTTTGCCTTCAACCGGGTCTATTAAACCGCCCAATACATGATACTTGCCCCTGTAAACCGAGGCATTTTCCAATACTCTGATATCCTGCGCGTGAGCCACTACGCACAAAAGCCCCGAATCGCGGGCCGGATCTTTACAGGTTCCGCAAACCGGTTCATCCGTCCAAGCTCCGCAAATCTCGCAAGTCCTTATCTGTTCGGCCAGTCTCTTGGCCGCCTCCGCAAACATATTGATAACCGGCTTGGGCTGCCCCGCGAGCCAATACGCGTATCTCAAAGCCGCCCGAGGCCCAACTCCGGGCAATCTATCAAACATCCGTGCCAGCTCATCAATACTGCGGGGAATCAACATAACTTAATTAACGATTACAAATTACCGATTAACGATTTTTGAAGCCTTCGGCATTTTATAAAATTAATATCACGAAGTGATTCCTGCATTGTTAATTGGTAATTGTTAATTAGTAATTATTGACCCCCCATCATTCCCTGAATGTCTTGCGCAAGATCAAGCCCGCCCATGTCTTTCATTTTGTTAACCATCTCTTTTTGCAATTTTTCCATGGCGTTGTTTACCGCTTCTTTGGCGTAACCCTCGAGTTTGGTTTTATCATTCATTACTTCGTCCGCGAATTCAAAATTAACCACTCTTTGGTTGCCGTTGATGGTCACTTTAACCTTACCCCAAGCCGCTTCACCCTGGATCTTAACTTCATCGAGCTCTTTTTGCATTTGCTTAGCCCTGCTTCTTACATCTTGAAATTGTTTCAATTTATTGAACATACATTACGAATTACGAATCAGAACGAATTACGAATCTGTATCATCGCTATTCGTAATTAGCGCAAATTCGTAATTCGTACGGTTAGTTTAGCAATTCACCGTTTTTTGGCAAGTTTCTTAACCTTTTAACTAGCTCATTCAAACTCTTTAAAGTTTGTAGTTTATGCTATTAAGTTTATCCCGCCCCTGGCGGTTTGGTGTTTGTTATCGGCTGACTTGGGTCAAAAGGCTCAGGACCTGCTGGCAAATTGCCCATAGCCGGAGGCGCCATAGCCGGTGTGGGAGCACTTGGGGCCAAGCCATGCGCGCCGGAGCCTTGTTGTTTGGCGAGACTGCGGAAGCTCGCGCGCGTGCTGTCGAAAAAGAGTTTAACCACACCCGTGGGGCCATTGCGGTGCTTGGCAACATGAATCTCGGCCGTGGTCTTTTCTTCCGGGCTTAAATCTTCCAGCCGATAGTTTTTATCCGCGGCTTTACGATAAATAAACATAACCACATCAGCATCTTGCTCAATAGATCCGGATTCGCGCAAGTGAGAAAGCTTGGGAATAGCCGGCTTTATCTGCTCTACCGCGCGCGAAAGCTGTGACAGGGCCAAAACAGGCACGTTAAGCTCGCGAGCTATGCTTTTAAGTCCGCGGGTAATATCCGCGACCTCTTGCACGCGGTTTTCCGTATTACTCCCGCGCGATTCCATAAGTTGCAAATAGTCGATAATTATAAATCCCAAACCATGTTCCATTTGCAAACGCCGGGCTTTGGTCCTTATCTCCATGATATTGGCGCTGGCCGTGTCATCTATATAAATCGGCGCTTCGGATAAAACCCCAATAGCGTGCCCAATTCGGGAAAAGTCGTCATGCTCTCCTTGGTCGGACAGCCTGCCTGTTCTCATCTTCCACAAATCAACGTTTCCTTCCGCGCAGATCAGACGGTCTACAACCTGCTCTTTACTCATCTCAAGTGAAAAATAACCTACCGAAATTTTATGTTTTACGGCCGCGTGCCGTAAAAAGTCCAAAGATAACGAAGTCTTTCCGCACGAAGGGCGCGCGGCTAAAATTACCAAGTCGCTGTTTTGAAAACCGCCCAGCAACTGGTCCAAATCAGCATAACCCGTTGGTACGCCTCTTATTTTTCCTTTTTCACGATGGATTTCATCAATCCTTTCAAAGGCAGTGTCCAAGACATCGGTAATGCTTGTAAAAGCCGTCTTTAAAAATTTCTGGGATACGCTAAACAAGCTTTTCTCCGCGCTGTCTAAAATCTTTTCCACATCTTCCGATTCTTCAAATCCCAAAGCCGTAATTTCTTGGCTGGCGGTTATAAGCCTTCTCAAAGTGGATTTTTTTTGGATAATATTCGCGTAATGTTTTACATGGCTTGCCGTGGGAACAGCATTTGAAAGTTCTATCAAATAAGCTCTTCCACCAACTCCTTCCAAAAGATTTTTCTCCATTAATCGATTCGAAAGCGATAAAATATCTATTGGCTCATGCTTTTTAAAAAGCTCAATCATGGTTCCGAAAATATCCTGATGTTTGGGCAAATAAAAATCTTCAACCGTTAAAATATCGCCGATTTTTATCATCGCTTCTTTATCTAAAAGCAAGCTGCCCAGCACGGACATCTCTGCCTCGGTATTTTGCGGAATGATTTTTTCTAATTGACCCATATGTGCGCAAGTTACCTTTTTGGCCACCTTAGCGCAAGAAGATAAACTTGGGTTTAATTGTGGATATAAAAAAGCTTAAATTATGCTAAAATAATATCAGAAATGAAACAAAAATCAGTAACTTTGGAAATAGCCGTAAGTTTACTCGGTACGATAATTGGGGCGGGTATTTTTGGTTTGCCGGCCGTATTCTCCAAAGCGGGTATTTTGGGAGGTACAATTATTTTTATAATCATCTTGGGAATTGTGCTGATTATCAATCAACTTTATATCGACGTCATTTATTCGGTTCGCGGCAACTACCGCCTACCGGGTTACGCTCAAAAGATTTTGGGACGCAAGGCATATTGGCTGGCTATTACCAGCATGGTAGGCAAAACATCCGGTACAATGCTGGCCTATATAATTTTAGGCGGTACTTTTTTACAGATGCTTTTTTCCGGCCTGGGAATTGAATATCCCGCATGGGTTTGGACTATAGGTTTTTGGGGAGTATGTTCCATGGTGGTTTTTTATGGCATTAAAGCCGTTAGTGAAGTAGAAGGCGAACTAACCTGGATGCTTATAGGTTTCATGCTTTTTACCGCGCTAATTCTATTTCCATTTATTCAATGGGATCGCACTCTGGCGGTCAATGCGAATGGTTTTATTGGTTCGTTTGGCATAATCTTTTTCGCGACCACAGCCATGACTGTTTTGCCCGATCTAAAAGAACTGGCTAAGCGCAAACAAAAAGAATTTCGCATCGGCACGGCTTTGGCTGTTTTAGGGGCCGGAGCTTTAAGTTGGCTTTTTGGAGTGATTATCGCGTCGGTTTATCCGGCTGTCTCGAGTGTCGAAGATATTCAAAAAGCTTTTCCTCAAATTTTTTGGTGGCTCATACCCTTAATCGGCTTGCTGGCTGTAAGTACCTCTTATCTTACCTTTACCCAAGCTTTAAAAAATCTTTTGCATATCGATTTAAAACTGCAACGAGTTCCCGCCTGGATAGTTTCCGTGGTAACTCCAGTCTTATTATTCGTTCTGGTTTCCAGAGATTTTTTAAGCACAATAGGCTTTGTGGGCGGAGTGCTTACCACGCTAAACGGGCTGATCGTCTGCTTGGCCGCCTATAAAATTTTTAATAAGCCTCAAAAAACATTGAATTGGGTGGACCGCTTACTGCGCAGACAGCCTAAACCTGGCGAAAAATATTACTGGCTTTGGCGCTATATTCCCATTCCCATAGCAATCGGGTTATTATTAGTGATAATGGAGAATTTAATTGATACTTTATAATATGAAAAAAATAAACTACGTTGTTATTCCACTTGCGAAATGGTTTACCAATCTTCTGGTAATGATAGGTTTTTTTGGATTTGTCTTTCCTGTTCCTATCGCGCCTTGGGTTGATCTAATAATTGGCTGGGCATTATCCGGTTTTGTTGCGGCTCCTTTCGCTTACTGGGCATTTAAAAAAAACATACCAGCCGACAAACAATTGGGTATTTTTATTCTTTTCTGGGTCTTGGTTACATTTGTAGCTGAAGCGGCTTTGGCTTTTGCTATGCAGCCCAACCCCTTGGTTGTACTTATCAGGTACGAATTCCTTGTGCAAACAATCGTAGAAATCGCTGCCATTCTTCTTGTCGCTCGAGTCATGCGCAGGCAAAGGGCTTACCATATAGCCGCGCCCGGGATTGATTTGGAAGAAACCAATTTGCAATAACCAAATTACACCAAGGTACAAATTTAACCAAAACATACTCCGGGTTTGATAGTATTTGGTTTTACTTGGTCAATATTTGGTTATTTAGTCCCGCTCCGCAAGTCTTATTACATTTTTGATTAAAAGCGCCACTGTCATCGGCCCCACTCCGCCCGGAACAGGGGAGTACCACCCCTCCAAGTCTTGCGCGCTTTCCGCGTCAAAATCACCTTTAACGCTCCCGTCAGGCATTTTTGTAATACCAACATCTATCACACAAGCCCCGGGCTTAGTCGCATTGCTCGTCAAAATACCAGGTTTGCCAACCGCGGTAACGATCACATCCGCTTCGCGCAATTCTTTATCATCAATCTTATCTGCCATCATCACATCAACATCAGCACCGGCTCTCTCAAAAATCCACTTAAGCGGGTCCGCAAAAGTATGTGAGTTGGCAAGTATTATCACAAAAGCATGATTGGGCACTATCGGTGTCGCGGCTACTAGTCGGAGTATTCCTTCGTGCAAAGGTGAAAGAATCGTGGCCTCGCCATGTTCGAGCTTGGCGATAT
>CAYOMV010000002.1:22103-22794 GCA_964405175.1 uncultured Gammaproteobacteria bacterium
ATTGTCCGGATGGAATCCATCGGCATCTTTTTTAGGATCCATGGCGGCAATTACCGCGTCCGCATCATGCCCTTCGGGCAATGGCAATTGAATCAAAATACCCGTCACGCTCTCATCCTCATTCCACGCTTTAATAATCTCTATCAACTCCTCATCGGTCGCAGACACGGGCAAGCGTCGAATATCCGTCTCTACGCCAATTTTATGCGCCGCTTTTTCTTTGAGCGAAACATAAATATCCGAAGCCGGGTCATCGCCAACCAAAAGCGCGGCCAACTTGGCTTTGATGCCTTTTTCAGCGACTTCTTTTTTACATTCTTCTTTAATCTGAGCGGCAATTTGCTTGCCTAAAATGGGTTGCATGGTGAGGAGAGTATCAGAAATTGTTTCATGTGTCTACGATACCCCCTTCTCTTCCCCCTTTACCAAAGGGGGGGTCACAGTAAACAAGAATCTTTTTGCACACTTGATCAAAGTCATCGTCAATTTCCTTATTTGTAAAGCGAATTATATTTAGCCCGTAACCTTCAAGATTCATATCCCTATCTCTATCAGATTCAATTCCTTCTTCGCTAAAATGTTGCTTACCGTCTAATTCAATAACAAGTTTACTTACTGGTTGATAAAAATCGACAATATAACAATCAATAGGTCTTTGGCGATAACACGGCGGCTTACGATAACGTAAAAA
>CAYOMV010000002.1:22804-31401 GCA_964405175.1 uncultured Gammaproteobacteria bacterium
ACAACTTCTTTTCATGTGGAGTCATTCTTTTTCGAAGATCTTGAGCCAACTTAACAAGATCAGGGTCGTATGGAAGGCTGTCACCTGAACAGATTAATCTAGACATACTTATAAAAACTACCCCCTTTGGTAAAGGGGGATTAAGGGGGTATCTACACCCCCGGCACAGTAAACTCCATACACATCTCCTCAACTTCGGCTCTAAGCTCGTCGTAGAAACTGTCGCTCTTAAGTGACGCTCTAAAGTCTTTCAAAACTTGTTTGCGCTCTGCTTTATCCTCGGGCAACTTCACGTCTTTTATATGTCCGGCAAAGCGGTAAATCCATTCAGCAATCCGCTTCATCTCACCATCACCCATGCCTCGCGTCGTCACCGCAGGAGTCCCGATCCTAAGCCCGCTCGGGTAAAACGGCGAACTTAAATCTCCGGGCACTGTGTTTTTATTTGTATAGATTCCAATCCTTTCCAGCCCCTCATGAAAAAATACTCCTCGTCCGGCGCCGGTATTCGTCAAATCGATCAAAATCAAATGATTATCCGTACCGCCACTAACCAGCTCAAAACCTTTTTCCTTCAATTCATCAGCCAGCGCCTTGGCATTGCTCACGACTTTTGCGGCATATTCCTTAAACTCCGGCTTAGCGTCCTCATTCAGTGCGACCCCTATTCCGGCAATCGTGTTTAAGTGTGGCCCGCCTTGTAATCCCGGAATCAGTGCTTTATCGATCTTGGCAGGCAATTCCTCATCTTTCCCCAAGCCCTTTTCTGTAACCATAATCATAGCGCCTCGTGGTCCGCGCAAAGTCTTATGCGTAGTTGTCATTACCAAATGCGCGTACTCCACCGGAGACTCGTGCGCGCCTCCTGCAATCAGCCCCGCTATATGCGACACGTCGGCAAGCAGATACGCACCTATCTCATCCGCGATCTCCGCAAATTCACGGAAGGGAATTGCTCTTGGAATCGCCGTGCCTCCGCAGATGATGATTTTGGGTTTCTCCTCACGCGCGAGACGCCTAACCTCATCCATATCAATCGCCCCGTCAGCGGTCATATGATAGGGGACACTCCGCCAAAACTTGCTGGTCATGGAAAACTTCCAGCCATGTGTCAAATGCCCTCCATCAAGCAAATTCAAGCCCATGATCTTGTCACCAACTTCCAAGAGAGCGCTAAATATCACCAAATTAGCCGGTGATCCGCTATACGGCTGAACATTGGCATACGGCACACCAAATAGAGCTTTGGCTCGCTCTTGCACCAAAGTCTCCAATTTATCGGCAAACTCATTGCCCGCGTAATATCTCTTACCCGGATAACCTTCCGCGTACTTATCCGAAAGCACAGACGTCAGCGCCTCCAAAACTTCTTTGCTCGTATGATTTTCCGACGGAATCAGCGTCAAACCTTTTAATTGACGTTCTTCTTCGGCTTTTAATATTTCGTAGATCTGAGGATCTTTTTCTTGTAAATTTTTCATAAGTTATTTGTAAAAATAAAAATTAACTGCTATCTGCTATCAGCTATCTGCTATCAGCTTTTCTAGTTACAACATACTTTTATCATCAGAGTTATTCCTCATAAGGATAGCTTATCAGCATTAAAACCGCCAAACTGGTCATACATAGTTAACAATATAATGAATCAAACTCATAACATTGTACATTGTACGTTGAACGTTGTACGATAATACATATGAAAGCACTCAAAATCATCGGTGCCATAATCGGCGCCTTCATACTCTTAGTCGTCTTGGCGGCTGTTTTTATTTACTGGCAAATTTCCGGGGCACAGCAAAAAGACTTGGGAGTCAGTTACACTAAAGAAGATGCGATAACAGCTATCCAAGACAAGGCCAAAGTGGATGTAAACGACCTCTCGAAAGTCTACTTCGGGTCCAACTTCACTACCGAAGGCGAAGTCTACGTTGAAGATACTTTTACCGACGCGGAAATCAGCGCCATACAAAACTACGCCAACGAATCTTCCGGTCCTTTTAAACAAGTTCAAATCCATTTCATTGGAGACGGCAAAGTGGAAGCCTCGGGTTATGTCGAAGATCCTCGTGTCACAATCCCGGGTCCGGTGTACGTACGGGGCGAAGTAATCCAAACCGGTCCCAAATCATTTAACACCAACATAGAATCGCTCACGGTTGGCAACTATAAAGTACCCCGCGACATTATCGAGAAAGCCAATTCGGAATTCATCGGCTATGTCAACGGTATTCTTTCCGGTATTGATGGCTTAAATATAGAAAGTGTCCGGATCAACAACGGTTCCGTTGATTTTAAGGGTACTTTGCCCGAAAAAGTTAATGGCCTGTAATAAAAAAAACGGACATTAGTCCGCGCAGTTGGAGATTGAATGGAAATGTTTAGATAAAGGTTGGCGAGTAAAAAACAAACAAGTTAACAGCTCGCCTTTTTTAGCCTCCAAAATCATTGATGGATTTCGGCTGTCTTCGGGATCCATTCTGATACCGATTCTGTCTAGATAATGAGCGGTAAAATTATCCATCAAAGTTTTTAATTTGGGATTTTCAAGTAAGTATACCCAAAAACGAAAACCTCGATCTCTGTTTTCTTGGGTTATGAACTCGATAAGTTCTTTTGGATCAAGATCTCTGGGCATAGGCATGTCGTACTGCACCACTACTACCGGATATTTATTGGCACCTAAAATTTCGAATTCTTTTACTGTTAATTCCTGCAGTCCATAATCGAGCTCCCCGCTTTCGCTCAGGAAGGCTACTTCAGGGCAAAAATCCTCACTTGAACTGTAAAAAATAGCTACACCCTCTTGTTTTTCAAAGTACTCTGAATATACGTGTTCAAATTCCATTGTTACCTCCGGCTCTAAAATAAAACAGTCGCAACACTAAGTCAAAACAGGTTTACAGGGGCATCTTTCCAGCCTCGTTGCGATTTGCTACCATGTTCTGGAAATTATGAAAAATGTCCACGCGTGGAAAAATGTGCATTTAATAGGTATAGGCGGCATCAATATGTCTGCTGTTGCCAAGATTTTATTAAAAGCCGGAATCACTGTTACCGGATCAGACGTAAAAGCATCGGAAATTACCAAAGAGATGGAAGAACTGGGTATTAAAGTCGCTATTGGCCCGCATGACGAGCGCAATGTCCCCAATACCTGTGATGGAGTGATCCATACCTCAGCCGCGCCCGAAACCAACCCGGAAAGAATCGCCGCCAAGAATCGTCACATTACCGACATAGATAATTTCCAGTGGATGGGCGCCTGGTTTAAAGGCAAGAAAGTGGTCGTTGTTGCCGGAACTCACGGGAAAAGTACTGTTACCGCACTACTGGGCCTTATGTGTATTGAAGCGGATCTAGATCCAACGGTTATTGTCGGCTCAAAAGTACCGGATTGGAAAGATCATAACCTCCGCCTAGGCAATTCTGATTTGGTTATCATCGAAGGCGACGAATATGCCAAGCACTTTTTGGAATTCCATCCCGAAGCACTCATCATCAACAACTTGGAACTGGACCACACGGATGTCTACGCCAATATCGACGAACTTCGTAAAACTTTCGAAAAACTTATCCGCCAAACCAAAATCGGCGCTACAATTGTCGCCAACGGTGAATACGAGCAAATACACACCGCGCTTAAACCTCTAACCGCAACCCGCAAGCTCGATATCAATTACTTCGGGCGAGACGAGCACTTTGCCGATTCAGGATTAAGGACCAAAGAAAAAGCAACCAAGATAGCCGAGGTGAGCGTCGATTTTCACGACGAAAAGCTCCATGTCACTATCGCGAGCGCAGAGGGAGAGCTTAAGTTAACATCAAATCTGATAGGCGAGTACAACGGCCTAAACATCGCCGCGGCCGCGCTTATGGCACGTAGTTTGGGAGCGGGGGATGAAGCTATTCAAAAAACAGCACAAACTTTCCCCGGCATCTGGCGCAGAATGGAGCTCATTGCCGAGCAAAGCGGCGTCAAAATTTTTTCCGACTACGGCCATCATCCCACAGCGGTTTCAGCCGTCATTTCAGCTGTCCATGAAGCCTATCTCGACAAGCGCCTCGTACTTTGCTTTCAACCTCATCACAAAAACCGCACCAAACATCTCTGGAACGACTTTGTATCCTGCTTCGACCGTGCCGATGCTCTTGTTCTCTGCGAGATCTACGACGTAGCCGGCCGCGCCGCCGCAGCCGATAACGGCGTAAGCTCCAAAGAACTGCTGGAAGCCGTCAAAGCCCGCGGCATAGCCCGCCCGCTCGAACACATGGAATACGCCCCCGATCCCGCCTCTGCCGTCACCCAAACCCTAAACCTCCTCAAAGACGGAGATATCTGCATTTTCATGGGCGCGGGAGATATTGACTCCGCATTACGGACCGTTTTCCGTACATGACAGGCATGCCTGTCATCAGCAGTGATAAAGGGATTATGAGATTTCCGCAAAATAAACAGATGCGATTGCGGGTCTTTAACTACGACTGGCAAAATCAATTCTTTATTACAATTTGTACGGTAAATCGTAATCGAATATTTGGTGAGGTGATTGATAGAGTAATGCATCAATCTGATTTTGGTAAAATTGCTGAAGAATGTTGGTGTGAAATTCCAAATCATCATCAGAATATTGCAATCGATGAATACATAGTCATGCCTGATCACATACACGGCATTTTGTGCCTCGACCCTGTAGATAATAGACACGCCTATTATCTTAATCAAAAACCACAGCACAATCGATTATCGGTCATTGTAGGTTCATTTAAATCCGCAGTTGCAAAAAAGATTAGGAAAAATCATCCGGATTTTTATCCAATTTGGCAAAAATCATTTCATGACAGACTGATTAGATCTAATAGAGACATGGAAAGAATTCGTGAATATATCAGAAATAATCCTGATAAATTTGATAACAATTCAGATTTATAAACAATTATGAGATAATGAAGTCATATGACTCCAGAACTAATCCAAAAATTCCAAAAGAACTTTCCCTCAATCCTCGTCGCGGAGCCAATGAGCAAGCACACAAACATGCGTATCGGCGGGCCGGCTTCACTTTACCTTTCAGCTACCGATCCGGATGAACTTATAGACGCCATCCAAATAGCCAAAAAAGAAAATATTCCTTGGTTTGTTTTTGGCGGCGGGTCCAACATGCTGTTTTCGGACGAAGGATTCGACGGCTTGGCTGTGCAGGTGGGTTTTCGGGAAGTAAAAATTCGCGAAAAAACCATCATCGTGGACGCGGGCGCTATCACCGCCTCGGTCGCCCGCCAATCGGTCGACGAAGGGCTGGAAGGCATGGAATGGGCCGGAACATTGCCCGGTACCATCGGCGGAGCCATCTATGGCAATTCGGGATGCTGGGGAGGGGAGATGAGTGATATAGTTGTAACAGTAGACGCCATCCGTTTGTCCGATCTGGAAAAAACCGTCTACCCCAATGCAAATTGCAAATTCGGTTACCGCGACAGCATGTTTAAGCACGAGCCTCACATCATCATCCGAGCCACGCTGGGCCTCAAAAAAGCGGAAGATCCATCAGCCGTCAAATCCCGAATGGAAGAATACGCCGAAAAGCGCAAAGAATCGCAACCATTCACCCAATCATCCGCGGGATGCATGTTTAAAAACTATAAGTTCAAAGACGAATCTGATCTTGCCCGCTTGTCCGCGGACACACAAATCCCCGAGGAAATGCTCGCCAAAAAGTCCATCTCCGCCGGCTGGCTTGTCTCGCAGGTCGGTATGAAAGGCGAACGCATCGGCGACGCGCAGATTAGCGAAAAGCACGGCAACTTCATCGTCAATTTGGGCAATGCCCGCGCGCAAGATGTTTTAATGCTTACAAGCAAAGCCAAAATGAAAATCCGCGACGAATACAATGTTATGCTCGAAGACGAAGTCCAGCTCATCGGCTTTGACTCTTAAGAGCGCAGAACGTACGCTTATAGTAAATTAGCAAGTAGCAAGTAGAAATTAGCAATTCAACCAAGTTTCCATAAAAACTGCTAATTGCTAATTCCTAATTCATAATTTATATAGTTATGACAATCAACATTCGTGCCAAAAACATGGATCTGACCGATGCAATCAGGCAATATGTGGAAGAAAAATACCTGTCTCTGGATAAATTTTACGACAATATCCTGCACATCGAAGTCGACCTTGGCCTCGACACCAACCATCACAACAAAGGCGAGATCTATTCTTGCACAACCATGGTAGACGTCCCAGGCAAACTCTTCCGCGTCACCAAACAAGAAAAAGACCTCTACAAAGCCATCGACAAAGTCCGCGACCACCTGCGCGAAGAAATCACCGCTTGGAAAGAGAAGAATAGAGATAGCAAGAGGGCTTAAGAGATCCCCCAACCCCCTTATTAAGGGGGCTTGTAGTTTTATGTCTGGATTGATATCGAATGGGAGATGTATTCCTTATGATCCTAGCTTGGTTGAGTTGGCGAGGGATCTGAGACAAAGAATGACACCTCAAGAACAACAACTTTGGGAATTTTTGAAGACTCAAAAACCTAGATTTCATCGCCAAAAACCTATTCTTTATTACATTGTGGATTTTTACTGTCCGGCATGTCGTTTGGTTATTGAGATTGACGGCAAGCAACATGAAACAAGAGAAGGTCAGGCTTATGACACGGAACGAACAAAATCTTTACTTGGTTTTGATATATTAGTTCTAAGATTTTCAAATCAAGATATTGTTGAAAGGCTTGAGGATGTCTGTCAAAAAATCACAGCAACAGTCACTCAAACTTCAAAACCAACAAATACCAAGGAATGGAGTCACTAATTTCTTCACAGCCCCCTTAATAAGGGGGTTTGGGGGATGTTGCCACAAGCACTCTTAAGCCCCCTTTTTGAAAGGGGGATCAAGGGGGAATGTTACTCTGATGTTCATTTCTCCTCTAATTACAGACATTTTTATCCCTTATCATTCGTCACTTATCAATTCAGCGAAAAGCGAAGATTCGGTTTTGACGTATTGCCGTTAAGTGAGTAATATAAGCGCAATATGTCTATTTTAACGAAAATTTTTGGAGATCCGAACGAAAAAGAACTAAAAAAAATCCAACCTTTTGTAGAAGCTGTCAATGCCTTGGAACCGGCAATTCAAACCCTCACCGACGAACAACTTAAAGATAAAACTACTGAATTCAAAGAACGTCTTGCCAACGGCGCGTCTTTGGATGACATAATGGCCGAAGCTTTTGCCGTTGTGCGCGAAACATCAAAGCGCCAGCTGGGCCAGCGCCAATACGATGTCCAGCTGATCGGCGGCTATGTACTTCACAAGGGGCAAATTGCCGAGATGCGCACCGGTGAAGGTAAAACCCTCACAGCTGTCGCGCCTGTCTATCTGAACGCTCTAACCGGCAAAGGCGTGCACTCCATCACGGTAAACGATTACCTCGCCCGCCGTGATACGGTTTGGATGGGGCAGGTCTACCACGCGCTCGGTCTCACTGTGGGCTGTATCCAGCATGAAAGCGGTTATGTTTATGATCCGGAATTCAAAGCCGAGCCCGAACACGATGAAGATCGCGACAAAGTCGGTATGTATAAAGTCGACATGGATTACCTGCGCCCGGTATCTCGCCGCGAAGCCTATGATGCGGATATCACCTATGGCACCAATAATGAATTCGGTTTCGACTATCTGCGCGACAATATGGTCCAGTCGCTCGACCAAATGGTCCAGCGCCAAGAATTGAATTACGCCATCATCGACGAAGTAGACTCGATTTTAATCGACGAAGCCCGCACCCCGCTCATCATCAGCGGCCCGGCCGAAGAAGCAAACGAGCTCTATTACAAATTTGCGGAGCTGGTGCCAAAACTGGAAGCCGAAGTGGATTACGCGACCGACGAAAAATTGCGCACAGCCACTGTCACCGAATCCGGCATAGCCAAAATGGAAAACTGGCTTGGTGTGGAAAATATGTACGAAGCCGGAGGTGTGCGCTTGGTCCATCACCTGGAAAACGCTCTAAGAGCCTACGCAATGTACAAAAAAGACAAGGATTACGTGGTCAAAGACGGCGAAATCTTAATCGTGGACGAATTTACGGGGCGCCTCATGTACGGTCGCCGCTATTCCGAGGGCTTGCACCAAGCCATCGAAGCCAAGGAACACGTCAAAATCCAGCGCGAATCCGTTACATTGGCAACAATCACATTCCAAAACCTTTTCAGGCTCTACAACAAACTCGCTGGCATGACAGGTACAGCCGTAACCGAAGCCGAAGAGTTTTCAAAAATTTACAGCCTGGAAGTTGTTAGCATCCCCACCAACAAATCCAATCAGCGTCTAGACTTGCCCGACCGCGTCTATCGCACTGAAATGGGCAAGTTTAAGGCCGTTGTTCGCGACGTAAAAGCTTTGCGTGAAAAAGGCCAGCCCGTCCTAATCGGCACAGCCTCAATCGAAAAAAACGAAATTTTGGGCGAACTGCTTAAAATGGAGGGTATTCCCTTTAATTTGCTTAACGCCAAAAACCACGAAAAAGAAGGTGAGTGGATTGCTCAAGCCGGTAAAGCCGGCGCTGTAACAGTTGCCACCAACATGGCCGGCC
>CAYOMV010000002.1:31411-38132 GCA_964405175.1 uncultured Gammaproteobacteria bacterium
GCCGTGGCGTGGATATCATCTTGGGCGGCAACCCGCCCGATAAAGCTCAAGCCGAGGAAGTAAAAAATTTGGGCGGTCTTTTCGTCCTCGGTACCGAGCGCCATGAATCGCGCCGTATCGATAACCAGCTAAGAGGGCGTGCCGGCCGCCAAGGCGACCCGGGTACAACACAGTTCTATGTTTCATTGGAAGATGATTTGATGCGTATCTTTGGTTCGGACAACATGAAAAAGCGCATGGAGTTCTTGAAAATGCCCGAAGATGAACCCATCGAAAGCTCGGTCTTATCCAAGGCTATTGCTTCAGCCCAGCGCAAAGTGGAAGGCCATCACTTCGATATCCGTAAACACGTATTGGAATACGATGACGTCATCAACAAGCATCGCATGGCTATCTATTCCCAGCGCCGTGAAATTTTGGAAAAATCAGCGGAAGCAACAACCGAAGGCGAGCGCCCGCTTAAAAAATACTTGGAAGATGCGATTGCATCAGAGATAGAACAGGTGGTTTATTTTCACACGGGCCACGAAGATCCGTCTTTATGGGATTTGGAAGAAGTCGCAAAAGCTGTCAATGCTCTTCTACCTGCCGAATTCGCGGCAGACAAAGCTCTTCAAAACCTCGAAACCTTCCTGCAAGAAGGAAAAGAAGATATTGCTGAAAAAAGAACCAAAGTTATCGACACGGTCATGGATCTCGCCGGTCAGGCTTACGCCAAAATCGAAGAATCCATAGCCGACCCGGCCATGATGGCTCAATTGGAAAGGGGTATATTGCTCCGTGCTTACGACATGCTTTGGATCGACCACCTGGAAGCCATCGACCACCTGCGCCGAGGTATCGGCTTGCAAGGCTATGCCCAGCACGACCCGCTAGTTGAATACAAACGCGAAGCCTATCGCATGTTCAACCAGCTAAATTCACTGATCAATAAACAAGTGGCTCACGCGATCTTTAAAATTCCAACCGCCCAGCGCACCGCGTTGCAATATTTCAAACCCCGTTCCGGCGGCCAGCCTCTTGTTTTCTCCGGCGCCGTAAAAACATCCAACTCCAATTCTTCAAACTCATCCTCATCAAGTTCAATCGCCAACGATCCTAAATACAAAGATGTGGGCCGCAATGACCCGTGCCCTTGCGGATCCGGCAAGAAGTTTAAGAAATGCCACGGAGCATAGATCGAACTCCTCGCGGTAGTCGTTCACAGTCAGAAATTGCGCAGAAAAACTTTTACTGTCATTATTAATAAAAGATAAAAAACTCATCAAAAAGGTGAGTTTTTGTTATAATATTTATATATGAAAGAAAACCCATTTAGCGCTCAAGAATCGACTGCCGAAAACATCTATAAGTCCGATCCAACGCCGGACTTGGAAAACGCGGTAAACAGCGGAAATGCTGAAGAATTATTCAACATTCTCGCCAAGATTGATCGAACTCTAACCCAAGCGCATAGCGGTACTTTTGCCAAGCACCCCGATGCTTCGGTAGCCGACGTCAAAAAAGAAATTCAAACATTTTTAGCAGAGTATCCCGAGAATCCAACCTCAGCCAGCATAAAAGTTTACCTTGGCGATGGCGGTTATTCGCGTTTAATTTTACGCGGTGGACATGATGGAAAATTTAAAGCGGAAATTTCCCCCGCCTCTTCAGACAGGGTAAAAAATAAATGGCTGGAATTAACGTCTTAAGAAAGTTTTTATCATTATAAAATATCCAATGTGCGGCATGTGATATTTGGCTCAGCGTTGAAACACCCAAAGAATAAAACCCCTGTAATTGGGGTTTTGCAATAAAAAATCCGCATTATTGGATTCATGCGGAGTCAAGAATACCTGATAGGTACATCATAAGCCAAAATCTCTTCCAGGATTTTTTTGTTATCAGCCGGAGGCGGAAGGGAAGCACGCAAGAGTTTTGTTTTTACCTGCTTTGCCATCTCTCTTAGGCATAATACACGGTGTTTTCCTGTTTTGACGATGGAAAGGTTGCGCGGGTCTGCGAACTTGTCCAAGACAATTCGGTCTCCCCAGCCGTCCCGCAAAACATAAATGGCAGACTTATCGGCAAAAACATCACTCGAACGATAAAGCCCTCGAGCTTGCAACATGTTTACGCAAGTACGGGAAGATGGATCATATAAGCCGCGTTTATGCATTGCTTCTTCAAGTTCCAGCATGGCAAATACCACATCCGCGACAGTGATCTTTTTATTCCACTCAACAAACCCCAAATCATCGTCCGTCATCTTGATAAAGATACAGAAACAATTTTGTGTATTGTCACTCACAGCCAAATAAAATCTGGTGGGCGGTACTGACATCAAAATCGGCAGAATGCCTCGATCGCGGGTTTTGAAAAACAACTTAATAAACAATTTTCCTTCAATCGCAGTGGGAAATCCAAAATTTTTTACGAGACTCAAAAGCTCAATCAAAAGCCGGGGTGAAAGCTCCCAAAGCGGCGCGGGAACTTCGAAGGGCGTAAAAGCATTTTTGCCTATTAAGCCCCTTTTAGCTCTATTTATTACTTTTTTAGCGTCATCCATCCAGTCTCCTTTTGTAATTGTGCGCATTCGCGGGAGAGAATTGCGAACACTTTTTTATTACCACGATAAACAAATAGAGTCCACGAAAAATTAAAAAACCCACAAGAGCAATGTGGGTCACTCATAGCGCTTCGGATCGTATTGACCGCGAAAACCCTTTTTCATGCGGTGTTTCGATTTTTCGATATCCGTTTCGCCGACCGGTCTGTAAATTGTCGCGACTTTGGCCGCGTCTCGACCCCTGCAAAGCACTTTTCGACCATGCAGCTCAAGAATTCGCAGGCTTCTCGGGTCATCAAACAATACGAGCGTATCGCGGTTCAATTCATCGCTTAAAACATAATAATCGAATTCTTTGCAAAATACTTCATCCACTCTAAAAATACCTTCGGCTAAAACATTTACCCGAATATCATCTGAGAGGTCGTAATAACCGCGTTTCGCCATCTTTTTATCAAGATTTTTCTGGGCCGCTGCGACATCAGTCGCCTTCAAGTCTGATTGCCAAAAGATGAAGCCGCGTTTCGTGAGCAGATAAAAAGGATTGCTTCGCGTGCTTCCCACCGAAAGCGTTAGAAAATCAACATCCATGAGAGCGCTTACCATCACGGGCTTGTCCGCGATATACAGATAAAGCGATTTACCCGGTTTGCTGTCAAATAATGACGGAAATCCGTAATGCATGGTTTGATCAAAAAGATCCCGAAGAAGTTCGGCGGTAAGATCATAAATGACAGCCGGGATTTCGATAGGCGCGAAATCATGCGCGATTGTCAATTGGCGCATTGAGTTGGTAAAAGTACGTCGCATTATATGCTCCTTTGAGGCGAGGGCTATAAGCAATAATTAAAACTATCAGTATTTATCAAAAATGTCAATACTTGGCTCAAATAAAGCAAAAAACCTGCCTAAAGCTCGAAAAATTAAAAAATGATATAATAAATATATTATGACGCAAAACATGGATAACCAATTTGGCCCGACAGTACCGGACAGCTCCAGATCTGTTGATTTAAAAAAGGTGCAACAAAGATATGCCGAAGTGGGCGAACAAGTTCAGCGTGAAGCGGATTTGGCCGCCGCAAAAGCCTTCCAAATGGAAATGATGCAACGTTATGGCGCCAAAACACCGGAAGAAGCTTTAAAGCGCATGCAAGAAGAAATGTCCGCCACAGCCGAAGCTAAGCAAGTTGAAAAAGCCAAAGAAGCCGCCGAAATGGCCGAAGTCGCAAAGTTTGAAGCAGAACTGAGAGCCAAGCGTGAGCGCCAAAGAGAACAAGCCAAACTGGAAGACGCTCAAATGCAAAAGCTTTTAAGAGAAGCCATATCAACGGAAGATTTCAACCTCGCTCAAATGGATCAGTTGAAAGAGCATTTAGAGGCCTCGGAATATAGTACGCCTAAACCGTCTCCGGATATCGGAGAAGAAGTCTACGGCCAGTTTTCAGCATCCCGAGGTAAAACGGAAGGCTTGGCGCAGGGCGCGTCTGAAGAAAAGTCTATAGAATTTAAAAACAGGCAAGAAAGCCAAGATCCAATAGCTGAGCCGGAAAAAAGCCACATGGGCTCCAGCTTGGAATCGAGAACTGAATTTTCCGAAAATATCGCAAGTAAAGAAGCTCCGATACGCACAGAAGCGGGGAGCATAGGGGAAACCTCGCTCGCCGATCTTATGCGCCAAGGAGAAGCGGAACAAAGCGATGAAGAGTCGCGGAAAGCCGCTGAATAAGTTAAGTGCGAATGCTTGCGTTACGAGTATTTCCGTTTACTTGCTTTTTTAGGCACTGTTAGCTATACTTTCGCGGAAATTGTATGTCTAAAAAACACATTCCGGAGAGCGGCGTTTCCAGGCTCAAAGTCAAACGCCGTGTAGGCTTAATCCTTTTGCTTTTCTTGGTAGCCGGCTCGCTCACCTACAGCGCGCCTCTTAATTGGGTTATCGGCCAAGCTAATAATCTGCTGGGAACAAGCTTTGGCGAGGTTAATCTGCCTTTTGTATTGGGGCTGGATTTGCAAGGCGGTACTCATTTGGAATATGAAGCCGACCTTTCCATGGTGCCTAAAACCGAGCAAACATCCGCCCTTGAAGGCGTGCGTGATGTTATTGAGCGCCGTGTAAACGCCATGGGCGTTTCCGAGCCTTTGGTACAAACTACAAGAGCAGGCGATAGTTATCGCGTATCCGTAGAGCTCGCGGGTGTGCGGGATATTAACGAGGCCATCAACATGATCGGTGAAACTCCGATTTTGGAGTTTAAAGTTATAAACGAAGAAGAGCCTCGTGATCTGACTCCCGAAGAGCAACAGCAACTTCAAGAATCGGCCGCCCAAGCCAATACGGACGCTGAATTGTTTTTAGCTGATGTCGTTAATAATCCGGAACTCTTTAACGAAAAACTTGAAGAGCGAAAGCAAGGCGAAGGTGTGCTTCAAGAAAGCGGTGATTTGGGTTTTATAAAAGATAAGAGCGAATATTCAGATATATATGAGGCTGTTAAAGATGCGGAGGCCGGCGCGGTTTACCCAAGTGTGATCAGCACGGATAATGCCGAGGTTATCGCTAAAGTTGAAGAAAAGACTCAAACAGGCACGGAAATCAAAGCCAGGCATTTATTAATCCAATGGCAAGGAGCTATGTCCGCGGGTGCCAGCACCACACGCAGTAAGGAAGAAGCTTTGTCATATATTCAGGAAATTCAGCAGGAAGTAACCCCGGAAAATTTCGAGGAAAAAGTTAAAGAATTGTCCGAAGAACCCGGTGCTAACGTTTCCGGCGGAGATTTGGGTTGGTTTGGCAAGGGCGTGATGGTAGAATCTTTTGAAGAAGCTGTATTCAATCAGCAGACAGGCACGATTTCCGACCCCGTGGAAACCGATTTTGGCTATCATCTTATTTTTAAAGAAGATGAAAGGGGATTGAATGACGTTAAAGTCAGCGCAATTTTATTTGAAAAACTTTCCCGAGACGACATCCTTCCTCCTCCGGAGCCTTTTAAGAGAACCGAATTAACCGGTAAGCAGTTGGAGCGAGCCCAATTGGAATTCAACCCGCAAACAGGCGCGGCAGAAGTTGGCTTGCAGTTCAACAGTGAAGGTGCGGATTTGTTTGCTGAAATAACCAAAAACAACATCGGTAAACCCGTGGCTATCTACCTGGACGGTGAGCCGATATCCATCCCAACCGTCAACTCCGAAATTTTGGGAGGCAGAGCTGTTATAACCGGCAACTTTACCGTCTCTGAAGCTAAATTATTGGCTCAGCGCTTACAGGCCGGCGCCTTACCTGTACCGATCGAACTCATTGCTCAGCAGTCCGTGGGCCCATCTTTAGGCAGATCGTCGGTTGATGCTTCGCTTACAGCCGGCTTATTCGGTTTCTTGCTCGTGGCTCTCTTTATGCTTGTAATGTACCGCATACCGGGTCTAATCGCTATTGCCGCATTATCCGTATACGCGGTTACACTTTTCGCTGTCTTTAAAACCATACCTGTCACTCTAACCTTATCCGGCATCGCTGGCCTCGTCTTGTCCGTGGGTATGGCGGTTGATGCCAATGTGCTTATTTTTGAGCGCTTAAAAGAAGAGCTGAAACTTAAAAAACCTTTTTCCCAAGCTATCGAAGAAGCATTCCGCAGAGCTTGGCCCAGTATCCGCGACGGCAACCTGACTACATTAATATCTTGTGTTGTCTTATACTGGTTTACCTCGTCTGTCATCAAAGGTTTTGCTCTCACTTTGGGAATCGGTATCGTTATCTCGATGTTCACGGCAATCATTGTGACAAGAAATTTCTTGCATTTTGCGGCAATACCCAAACTAACCAATCCTTTAGGCTGGTTCTTCTTAAAACCAAATCACTCTAACGATTCTAAGGAAGATAAATAGGCAAAAGCCCCAACGTCAAAAAGTCCTATCGTTGCCGATTCTCGCTCCGCTATGACATTAAGACGTTTGACGTTAAACTTTCGACGTTAATATGAATATAATCAAATACAGATACATCTGGTACTCGCTATCCGCGCTCATTATCGGAGCATGCGTCTTTGCGCTGGTAACATTCGGTTTGAAGCAGGGGATAGATTTTGCCGGCGGTTCGCTTCTTTCCGTGCGTTATGAAAACAATCGCCCTACAGCCATGGAAGCGGAACAGGTATTGGCGCCGCTTGATCTTGG
>CAYOMV010000003.1:0-33758 GCA_964405175.1 uncultured Gammaproteobacteria bacterium
ACGTCGTCCTGAGGGACGCCGTCTCCGTACGGGGTTTCCTGGGAAGTAAAAAACAATCTCGGATACTATCCATAAATAAAGCTATCTGCTAAAATTAGCATGGATAAAATATGAAAACAAAACACTTACTCCTAGCTATTATCTTCGCGCTGTCCCCCCTTACGGCTCGCGCCGCAGATTACGATCTCAGCATACCCAACGGAGGCTTTTACGCTTACGACACATCTGTATTGGTTGGAGAAACAGTTAAACTTTATGCTTTTATCGATAATTTGGGCACTGTAGATGTTGAGGCTACGGCCATCTGCAAGGTTGGAGACAGCCTGGTTAACGCCAAGCCTTTATCAGCCCGCGCCAACGGAGCCACCGAAGAAGTTTGGTTCACTTGGACTCCGCTCTCACCCGGAACTTACACAATCAGCTTAAATATCCCTTTAGACGGCGGCATTAGCGACCCAAACCCGGCAGATAATTACGCGGAGATACAATTTACCGTAGATACGGATGCGGATGGAGACGGTATAGGTGATACCGACGATCCTGACGATGATAACGATGGAGTTCCGGACAATGAAGACGACTACCCCAATGATCCCTCGCGCGATACAGATACGGACGGCGATGGTATAGATGATTCCGTTGATTCAGATGATGACAACGATGGTTTATATGACTGGGAAGACGAAGCTCAAGGATCCAGCCCCACCGATTATGACACAGATGACGATGGAGTAAACGACAAAGACGATGCCTACCCCACCGACCCAAATCGTTCATCCGGAGATGTAGCTATTCCCGTAGATAACACTCCCGATGGCCAAGTCTTAGGGCTTGAAGATATTGATGATAATTCGGAAAACGAAAATTCTGCCGGCACGAGTCAAAAAATTGGTGAAGACGGGCGCGTTTTAGGCCTAGCTACCGATACAGACGAAATCTACGACGAATACAGCACAACCAGCATTGCTTTGGAAAGCAACGGCATTTACAACATCGGCGAAAGCAAGCCCGCCGCTGAATTAGAACTACGCCATTGGTACAGCTGGCCCAATTGGCTCTGGCTCTTAGCGCTTTTAACCGGCTTGGGTGCTTTTATCTTCTTCCTCATCTGGCGTAAACGTAAAAAAGAAAAAGACGAAGAAGAGCAAAAAACCGATAAAGACAAAAAATCCTAGACCTGATAATTATTAGATAAAAAAACGAAACACCGGTTTCGTTTTTTTTAAAAAGATGGTTTATTAAATCATTTTCATCAACCTCCTGAAAAATACAACTCGGTAAAGCAGTATGTTTAACGGCATGTCCCATGTGCCTATTAAATTTTTTCTTTCCGCCCCCCAACCCAATTTAAACCTGGTAATCCCCTCCCAGCTAGGCTTATAGAGCGGTGTCGCCTTATTTTCCGGATTACATCCCCAAAAATCATACCATTTGGCGCCTTCTGCTTTTGCCTGCCTTATAGCATCCCATTGCAAAGCGTACGGTGCCATAGCCTGGCGCACTTTTGAACTCGACGCTCCGTATAAATATGTATAACTGTTTCCGTAATTTACTTCTAAATTAGCAGCCAACATGGCGCCGTTTAATTCCGCCACTCTCAATCTGCCCATATGAGCGGCCGCCAAAGTATAAAGAGTCTTCGCCAAATAAGGAGAATCGTGCTGAGTAAACCCATCCCTTCCCGCTGTTTCATCCATTAATTTCAAAAAATTCTCTACGTCCTTTGGATGGTTGCTTACTCTGGTCGTTACCCCATGCTTGGCCGCGACTTTGATATTGTAACGAGTTTTTTGATGCATGGCGGCAAGCAACTCTTCCTCGGTTTTCACAAGATCAATTATAGCCGTACAGGCCGGATTTACGGCATAAGTACGATTAAACCTCGGCGGCAAATGCCTTTCCAAACTCTTTTGCTCAATCACAGGTTCCATGCGCCAAAATAGTGACTTGGGCAATAATTCGCGCCCATGCATCTCCTTAAGAAAAAAACCAAAATAGTCTCGATAGTCCCGAGCCTGAATGTTTGGATTAAACTGAGGACCGCGCGGAGCAAACCAATAACCCAATCCGAATTTCTTTGGCCTATACTCACCTTGCGCCGCCATGATCCACTTCCCCTCGTCATCAATCAAAGCAAATCTAGCAACTTCAAACCCCAACGACTTCCTAAATTCCCCCCAAACCCAAGATTGCGGAAATTGCATCCATTTTTGAGTAGACTGAAAAGCCTCCCAATCCATTCTATCTGTAATTTCTTTTATATACATGAACGTATTTTAGCATAAGTTACTCAACCCAAGTATACCCTTGTCAGCTGGGTTGGATAAGATTGACTCTGAGCTTAGCTCACTTTCACCTGCTTAGATATTTCAGCGCTTCTCTGACTCTGGCAGAAGCATCCGTAATATCCGGTGATATATTTTTAGCAGCCTCTTTAGCTTGCGCCGATTTATAACCCAATCCTTTCAAAGCTTCTATCAAATCCAAATCAGCCTCAGTTTCCGCTTCAACCTCAACCAACTGCCCTTTTAATTCGAGTATAATTTTTTGCGCCGTTTTATTGCCAATTCCCGGCAAAGACGCAAACCACGCGGCATCACCGTTGCTTACTCTCCCGCGGAGTTCATTGGGAGTGGCTGATCCGCATATGGCTAAGCCCACTTTAGGCCCAATACCGTTGATACTGATTAGAATCTCAAAAACCTCCAGCTCATCACGCGTGGCAAATCCATACAAATCATGCGAGTCTTCACGAATATGTTCATGTATGTAAATCGACGGTTCATCACCCATTGTTAATTCCGATAAAAGCCTCAAATGCGCTTTAACCTGATAACCAACTCCTCGTACGTCTAAAATAAAAAAACCTGTTGATTTTTCAATTACTTCCCCTCTTAACATGCCTATCATATTACCTAACTTTAAACTGACTACTCTAAACTGACAAGTCCGCATACTATGCTACATGCTACATGTTACATGCTACAAGCTACATGCCATATATTTTAAAACCTCCCACTTTCGCAGGAGGTATAGTCTCATGGCCCATCCAATCCCGGGATATAGTCAATTCCCGGTTGTAGTGGAGTGACCACCGTATTTCGAGGAGCGGCTCTTGACGGCTTGCGCGGCTTGGGAGGTTCCTCGGGAGTTTTGAGTTCAGCGCTTACACCCGCCTCAACCATTTCCTCTTCCTTAGCAGGATTTACCGTCGCAACTGACTTTGCCGCCAAAGTCGCCGTCGGCAAGGTTGCGGATGCCTTTGGAAGAGTGCTTACCTTTTCGCTTTTCGATGAATTCGCGGGAAGTCTCGAGCTTGAGGAAACGGATACGGTAGATGCCGCGGAAGCATTTTGCTTTTGCCATGTTTGGTAGCCAAGATAAAGCACACCGCCCATAACGGCAATAGCTAGCGCAATCAGCGAAGACTTCATCGCGGTACCGCTTCTTGAAGAAGGCGCGAGCACAGCTGTGGTTTCAAGGCTAATCTTGGATTGAACCCCCGCCGGAGTGGGTGTCGCGGCCATGGTTTGGTCTTCCGGATCAACGTTGAATCCGCGCCCAAACACCACCTTCGGCTCCGGATATTCACTCCTGGAAACATGGTCGAGCTCAAGCTGCATCGCGTTCAATTCGCTAAGCACGTCAAGCATATCCTGCGGCCTGTCTTCTTGCTTAAACCGCAAGCAATGCAGTATAAGCTTCTCGAGCCTCGGCTCAACCTTGTCGCAGAAATCACGGATAGGCAAAGGCACGGCCGTGCCGTTGGCCACCTTGGCCAACACGCTCCGCATGTCTCCGTTCTCAAAGTTGAAAGCCGTTCTCCCGGTGTACATCTCGTACAAGATACAGCCAAACGCCCAAATATCCGACTGCACGCTTGGGAATCCAAGCGCCGCCTCCGGAGCCAAGTAAGCGGGCGTTCCCCTTAGCATACCTTCCTGTGTGAGCTTGTAATCACCGGAATTTCGTTCGTCATCATGAAACTTGGAAATACCCAAGTCCATCAGCTGAACAATCGCCTGAGTTCCGCGGCCTGCCACCAGTATGTTGGATGGCTTTACGTCGCGATGTATCACCCCGGCTCCATGAACAGCCGCTAAACCAGAACCAGCGCGAAGCGCGTAATGCAAAAGCTCGGGATACGGGATCAAAGTGCCCCGAAGCTTTTCGGACGTGGAAGCCTTTGCCAGCTCTTCTTGCAAGATCACTTCCAATGTCCTGCCTCCGGAAATAAACGGAAACACGAAATACGGATATAGAGCGGGGCCGTCTTGCAAAATGCCGGCTTGGATCAACGGAAGTACATCCGTGCCCCGCACTTTTTTATGGACTTCCTTCACCCTCTCGAATCTCTTCTTCTCAGCCGGATCATCCGCTCGCCACAACAATTTGATCGCTACCAAGCGCTCATCCTTTAGCGACTTGGCTTTGTAAACGATAGCCTCGCCGCCTCCGTCTTGCTCCTTGATGATTTCAAACAGTTCTTTGCCGTCATGTCCCACCAAAGTCCCCGGGGGGAAGATTTTCTTTTCCGTGTAGCCTCCGCCCAAACTCATGTTTGCGCTCCTCTTGTCTAAAGTGCCCAACTCCGTTTTTTTTTACGAAGCTCTAAAGAACGTAATAAACCAACCTAACGTATTTTACTAAAAATGTCAAGATATAACCTTAAATTAGCAAAAAAAACGAAGTAAATTCGTTCTTTTTATGCTTGCTTAAAAAATTGCTATTTTAGAATCGCGATTGAAATGTTTTCGCCCTCAAATTCCAATTCAGCTTCAGCCCCGGCATCTAAATTCTGAGAGATATTAATTTCCGAGGCCTTTGTATCAAAAGCCAATTCTTCTTTCATGCTTTCCAATTTACCTCGTAACTCTTCACTCTCCGACGCGATCTGAATCTTCACCATGTCTTCAGGTGTAAAATCGTGCTTCTTCCTTAACTGCATAATATGCCTTTGTAATTCACGTGCCAATCCTTTCTGCTTAAGTTCTGGTGTGAGTTGGGTATCTATTTCCGCCTCCCATCCATCCGCAGACTGAATCTCACCTTTTTCCAAATTAACTTTTTCTACGTTTAATTCATCCATAATCAGTTTATGCAGATCAGTTTTTTCAGCCACACGGGCAAAAAGATTTTCATTTCCAATAACAACTTTTACCGAGCTCAAAGCCTGCCTAACCGGAAGCTTGACGCTTACTCTTTGTTCCAAACCCGTATTTACAACATCCCTCACCCATTGCATATCGCTTAACAAGCCCGCGTCAATATATTCTTTTTGCGCCTTGGGCCATTTATCCAAATGCACCGACATTTTTTCACCTTCCAAATCTTGATACAGTTTTTCCGCAAAAAACGGCGCGAAAGGGGCCAATAACCTCGATAAAATCAACAGCACTTCTTTAAGAGTCCTAAGCGCGTCCATGGCATCATCCGGGTCGGTTGTCTGTTTCATACGGTCGCGCGATCTCCTAAGCCACCAAGTTGATAAATCATCAACAAAAAGCCTTATGGGCCTAAGCGCGTCCGCGATCTTGTAATCATCCATGTTAACCGTTATATGATCGGCCAATTCTTCGAGGCGCGAAAAAATCCATCTGTCCAAAACGTGCAGACTTCGAGGATTTTCAATTTTTACGTCCTTATCTTTAGCATAGGTAAGATAAAACTGCCTCACATTCCATAATATTCCAAAAATCGATCTTTGAATTTGCTTGCATTCTTCATCTTTAAAATTTAACGCTTCGGCCTGCATAATTGGCGACATGAGCATATACATCCTAAGCGAATCAGCTCCGATTGTGGTCATCAATTCATATGGATCTGTGTAATTTTTCTTTGACTTGCTCATCTTTTTACCGTCTTCAGCCAGCATCATTCCGGTTACCACGATATTTTTGGCGGCCGGCTTGTTCATTAAAGCCACGGCCAAAACATGCATGGTATAAAACCAACCGCGGGTTTGATCCTGCGCCTCGCCGATAAAATCCGCCGGAAAACGCGACTCAAACTTTTCCGCGTCTTCAAATGGATAATGCACCGACGCGTACGGCATGCTCCCCGATTCAAACCAACAATCAAAAACAAACTCCGTGCGTTTCATCGTCCCCCCGCACGAACACTTTAATTCAACCTTATCGATTCCCGGGCGATGCATATCAAAACCTTCAGGCAAACTGCCGCCTACCGCTTCTTTAAGCTCGGCGATTGAACCGACAACCTTTCTTTCATTGCAAGAATTACACAACCAAACCGGCAAAGGAGCTCCCCAGTATCGAGTACGCGAGATATTCCAATCCGGCGCGCCTTCCAAGCCCTTGCCAAACCTACCCTCCTTGATATGCTCCGGCACCCAATGCACTTTCTGATTGGCGTCTATCAATTTTGATTTTAATTTTTGCACATCCACAAACCACGCGTCCTGCGCCCTGTACATCAAAGCCGTACCGCATCTCCAGCATTCTGGTATTGAGTGAGTGATAGATTTATTAAAAACCAATATATCTCTTTTTTGTAAATCAGCAATTACAAGCGGATCCGCCTCTTTTATCGGCAAATTGGCAAACTCCCCTAATTCCGGCACCATTTTACCCGTCTCATCCACGGTTAACAGCACGGGCAAACCATGCACTTTAGACGCTTCAAAATCCTCCTCGCCAAAAGCCGGCGCAGTATGCACCAAGCCCGTTCCGTCATCCGCACTTACATAAGGCATGTCAACAACACGATAACCTTTTTTGCCTTCCGGTATTTCCAAAAAACTAAACAAAGGTTCATACTCAACCCCAATCAAATCCGCGCCTTTCAACTTTTCTTCAATCTTCAAACTTTCCTTGTAATCCTCCAACACTTCCCTCATTCTCTCTTCGGCAACAATCCAAATCTCATTCTTCTCCGGAATTAAAACTTTCACATACATCAAATCCGGATGCACCGCGATCGCCGTATTGGCTGGCAATGTCCAAGGCGTTGTGGTCCAGGCAAGCAGATAAACATTTTCCTCACCCTTAACTTTAAACTTGATCGTAATGGACGGGTCTTCCTCGTCTCGATATGAATGCCCCATTGTAATTTCATGATTCGATAAAGGAGTCGCGCATCTGGGGCAATACATTGAAACTCTAAAATCTTTATAAACCAAACCCTTTTTATACAACTCGGAAAAGACCCACCAAACCGACTCGATAAACGAATCATCCATGGTTTTATACGAATGCTCCATGTCCACCCATCGCCCTATCCTGCTGATATATTTTCTCCATTCTTTATCATAAGTCAAAACGCTTGCCCTGCATGCCGAATTAAACTTATCAATACCGTAATCCAAAATATCCTGGCGGGATTTCAATCCCAAATCCTTTTCGATCAAATTTTCAACCGGCAAACCATGGCAATCCCAACCCCAAATTCTATCAACTCTATAGCCTTTCATTGTCCAATATCTGGGTATGGCATCTTTAATGGTGCTTTGTAAAAGATGCCCCGGATGAGGCAAGCCGGTCGCAAACGGCGGACCGTCGTAAAAAGTATAAGCCTTATTCTCTGGGCGCTCTTCAATTGAACGCTCAAAAATGTTCTTTTTATTCCAAAATTCCTGTATCTCTTCCTCCATTTTGGGGAAGTCGGGCCTGGCCGATGGTGTTGGTTGTGGGTTTGACATAACGCCTCTTATATTGGCGGAAAAAACGACTTTGGTCAACTTAACTTACGTCAGCCTCTAGCTTCTAGCTACTAGAGGCTAGAGGCTAAAAGCTAAAAGCTTTTCACCTTGACTTCCCCACATTTTCCTGTATAGTTAACGATCACCAAGTTCCTTGCAAACCAAAAGGAGCAAGCATGAGCTTTTACAGCCTCCCTTCCTCCGAACAAATGAAACGCATAGTTCGCGTGCAGTTTGAAGAAAGAGACGATCGCGACACTGTTTTATTTTATGGTTTAGACTCCTCCGGTGAGGAGTATCCGATTCTCTGGTTCGAAACAAATTCACCCACTCTCACCATAAACGGCCGCGAGGTAATACTGCAGGTTATCCTGCCCATATTGGAAAAAGTTACCGAAAAAGAATTCTACGAAATCGGTACTTACGGCAGCGCTGATTGGATCCGTAAAGACCGCCTCAACGCTTTCGATAAGGAGCAACCATGAACAAGCTCAATATTTCCTATCTCGGCGACCTGCGAAAAGTTGTAATGATTACTCACCTTGTAACCGGGGGAGTTTATCAAATCAAAATGTTCCGCATCGCCGATGATGGCAGTCTTAAACCTATTCGCTGGACAACTGCAGGTGACAGCGAACTATACTCCTGCACCCTGCAAGCCGTAACCGATGCAATCATACCCTTGATGACCATCGTAACCGGCAAAAAATTCGAACGTACAGCAAGCAAACGAGGCAAAAATATTTTCGAACGCGTCGACCTCATCGAGTCCCGAAAGCTAATCACTCACAACTAACCTACCCCACCAACTCCGGTGGGTTTTTATTATCACCGCGAAACACGTAGGGGCGAACCTTGTGTTCGCCCGTGCTGTGTATTTTGGATCGGGCAAACACAAGGCTTGCTCCTACATTTTATTGCTAATTACTGCCTGCTATTTTATAATTAAAAAATATGAAAATATTTTTAGCCGCCGACCACGCCGGCTTTAAACTCAAAGAAGCAATAAAAAAAGAACTCTCCAAAAAACACGAAATCATCGATGTGACCCCGGATTACAAAGCGGGCGATGACTACCCTCTTGTAGCCAAAAAACTCATATCGAAGCTGCGAGATACGAGATACGAGATACGAGATACGAGATCAGTGTTTGTTTGCGGCTCCGGTGTCGGCGCTGCAATAGCTTCAAATAAATACAAAGATATCCGTGCCGGGCAAGGCTATGACAAGAAAGAAGTTAAACTCGCGCGCCAAGACACGGATATTAATGTTTTAACCCTATCCGGCTGGAACACCAAGCTAAAAGACGCGCTCGCACTTATCGATGTTTTTCTAAAAACCCCGGCATCCAAAGCTTCGCGCCACAAAAGGCGCATCAAACAATTGTCTTGAACCATGATTTTAACTCAAATTCATCGCGTTCTACGCGATTGACGCTCAAATTTCCTTGATTGCTATAGGACCATTAACCCCTAGTGTAGGGATAGGCCTTGTGCCTATCCGTGCTAAAAAATTCCAGGCACGGATAACCACCTCACTTCGTCATTCGACTGCAAGGGGCGCCGCAAGGATCGTCCCTACGAATAAAACGTATAATCAAGCAAATTAAAAACCAAGACAATGAGTTAATCAAAACGTAAATATATGTTCGAAATCATCCCTGCCATTCTCACCAAAAAGAAAAACGAGTTCAACACTCGGCTTAAACTTGCGTCCAAACTCGCCAATACGGTCCAAATTGATATCATGGACGGGCTTTTTGTTGATAACGAAACACCAAAAAAACTTAATGACGGCACATGGTACAAACAATATCTGCATGATTTTCATAATCCAACATGTGATATCGAATTGCACTTAATGGTAATCAACCCCTTGGAATTTATCGACAATTGGAAAGAATTATACGGCATTAATCGTATTATCTGGCACGAAGAAGTTCCCATAAATCACGAAGAACTTATTCGCTATTTGCACGACATGGGAATAAAAGCTTGTTTAGCTATAAATCCCCAAACTGATATCAAACGCCTCTACCCATACATAGAAAAAGAACCAAAAAAGAAAGGCGCGCAAAAGTATTTTTTGGATTCTGTAATGGTAATGGGTGTGAAACCCGGCTTCTCCGGGCAAAAATTTATTCCCGATACGCTAAAAACCATTGCCAAGCTTCATAAAAAATATCCCCACCTGCCAATCGCTGTAGATGGCGGTGTAAATCAAAACACAGCAAAAGATATTAAAAAAGCCGGCGCTTCTCGCCTTTGCGCCGCGGGAGCTATCTTCCTTGCCGACGACCCAAAAAAGGCATACAATAACCTTCGCAACTAACGTTGCACGTTTATCATGGCACAACGTTAACACGACGTGCAAAACGGATTCTCGTGACAAACGTAATTCTTAATTCATAATTTTTTAATTATAAAGTTATGCGTATAATCGCTTTTCTCTCGATGATCGCTCTATTCGCGGCATCAATGCCGGCCAACGCCGCCATCCCTTCGGCCAATCCCGGCCAATTAATCAAAGGTTCGTTCGACACGGTTTATTACTACGGCACCGACGAAAAACGCTACGTCTTCCCAACCGAAAAAACTTACAAATCCTGGTATGGCGATGATTGGTCCGATGTAGTCACCATTCCCGACGAAGAACTCATGTCCATCCCCTTGGGAGGCAACGTAACCTATCGCCCCGGAGTTAAACTCTTAAAAATCACCACCGACCCTCGTGTTTATGCAATCGGATCAGGAGGCACTCTTCGCTGGATTGAAACCGAAGAGTTAGCCAAAACTCTCTACGGCGAAAACTGGGCCGACAATGTAGACGATCTCCCGGATCCTTTCTTCATCAACTACAGAATGGGTTCACACATCACCAGCGCTTCAGACTTCAACCCATCCGGCGAAAAATCAGTCGCCACTGCCATCTGGAAAGACAAAGGCTTGCCCGAACCGGCTAATTAAAAAGCAATGACATAAACTTCCACGGCTGCAATGGCCGTGGTTTTTTTTATCTTTAATTTTTAAAATAAAAAAAAGCCGTCATCCGACAGCGCTTCAAACTCATAAAGATAAATCTTTCCTCACTAAGTTTAAGTCTTGCACATCGACAATGTGTGAGTAAAGAAACTCTTGACTTGGTGAATCCGGGTCTGCATCCAATCCGCGCAAAAACACATAACCCAAATTCATGTCCACTAAACAAGTGCGGGTAATTATTCTTTTTCCATTAGCAAGAAAAATAACCGCCACTCCCGTTCCCGATGGGTTATTTCCATCAATCTGTGCAAGCTTACACCTAAAATCTACTGAGTTCATTTTAACTCCTCTGGTCAAAGTACTAATTGTTTGTAATAAATTATCTACCATGCCTCGCGGATTTTGTCAATACAATGACGATAAAAAAGTACACCATCCTTGTACATTGCACGTTGTACGTTGTACAATAATGCCATATGAAATTTATAACTAACATTTTGTTAATCTTTACAATGATGCTTTTTGCGGTCCCGCAGGCATCAGCAGAAACAATCAGCTCGGGAGATCTCATCAAGGCTTCCGGAGCGGCTGTCTATTATTATGGCGCTGATGGAAAGCGCTATGTTTTCCCTACTGAAAAAACCTTTTTCAGCTGGTTCGAAAACTTTGATTCCGTAAAAACAATTTCCGACACAGATTTGGCGTCTATCGCCATAGGCGGAAACGTCACCTATCGCCCGGGAGTGCGCATGATAAAAATTACAACCGACCCAAAAACTTACGCCGTGGCTGCCAATGGCACTTTAAGGCATGTGGCCGGTGAAGATATAGCAATCGCGCTTTATGGAGCCGATTGGAACACAAAAATCGATGACATCCCCGATCCTTTTTTCATCAATTACACTATCGGCGACCCAATCAATGATTCCACTGATTTCAACCCGGCCCAAGCCACCGCGGGCGCAACCAGCATAAATGCCGACCAAATTATGCCGCCATCCAATGGAGGCGATGAAACCCCGGATGATCAAAATCCCCCGGAAGAACCGGGCACAATGAGCTTTTCCGTCAACGACTCCACTCCCCGCCCCGGTGATGTTATCAATTTCACGGTAGACGCCAACCAAACCGATGGAGTTAGGGAAATCCAAATCTTGATGGATGATGAAATTGTAAATACTTGTTCGTTTACAACCATCTGCACCGGAAGCTTTCCCATCCCGGTTGTTACCGATAAAGAAACATACACCGCAAAAGCCATAACAAAATTTATCAATCAAACAGAATTGAGCCAGCAGATGACAATACGCGTGGAAGAACAAACCATAGCAAACGGTGTATTCATCTACGCGGATCGTACCTCGGTAAAACCCGGCCAATCTACCGGAGTAACCGTTGACGCTCCCGAAATCACCGTGCGCAGAATCGAAATCTTTGTAGACGGCTCAGGCAAATATGTTTGCGAATCCGGCACCAGAAGCTGTAAATATTCCGTGGAACCCGGAAGTGCCGTGGGCACGTCTGTCACAGTGCATGGAATTGTTACCGATGATATCGGGCGCACATATCGAAGCGAAAACTTGATAATCTCCGTAACCGAAAACGATTCCCCTATGGTAACCATTCAACCCGATAAAAACACCATATACACGGGAGAAACCGTAAATATTACGGTTGCCGCGTCCGACCAAGACGGTATCGCTTATCTCGAAATACTTGACCAATCCCGCCAAATTATTAAACATTGTGAAGGGGCCGCACCTTGCACTTATAACTTCGGCCCTTGGAATGAAACCGGCTCGTATACTTTTTACGGACGCTCGGCCGATCTGCTTGGTGCCGAAGATGAGCAGTCAACAACAATAAATGTAATAAACCCATAATTCACTGTAACAAAAAAACACTATTTAACGTCTAAACTAATACAACTAAATAAAATTAATTAATTATTCTTAAATGTAATTTATGCTGAACAAACTTATCGCCGCATTCTCATCTTTCGCAATGATTGCAAGCATGATGATGCCAATGGCCGCCAAAGCCGAGGCTTTTAACCCCGGTTCGTTAATCAAAGGCAAAAGCTATTCCGCCGTTTACTACTTCGCTGAAGATGGTAAACGTTATGTTTTTCCTAACGAAAAAACATACTTCACTTGGTACGAAAATTTTGACAATATAGTTGTTATCGACGACCGCACCTTGGGCACCATCCCGATCGGAGGCAATGTAACATACCGCCCCGGTGTAAAAATGGTAAAAATCACCACCGACCCAACCGTATACGCGGTCGATAAAGGCGGAGTGCTTCGCGCCATCGGCTCAGAACAAATCGCGGAAACTTTATACAACATCAATTGGAACCAAAGAATTGATGACCTCCCGGATCCATTCTTCATCAACTACAAAATGGGTTCTCCAATTGATACTTCATCGGAATTCAAACCCGCCGATGTAACTAACGCCACTAAAACAATTTCCGAAAACATGAACTTCAGCGATGATGCGGCCGCTATCAGCATCGGAGACACCATGACCGGCTTCGTTCCTTCCACGATAACGGTTAAAGTAGGCGCTACTGTTACCTGGACCAACCAAGACAGCAAGCCTCATACCGTGAAAGGCGAAGGATTCCAATCCGGTACGCTTGAATATAAAGACACTTATCAAAGAACCTTCAACCAAGCCGGATCATTCGAATACCGCGACAGCTTTAACGAAGGCATGGTTGGCACAATCAATGTAGTTAATTAAAAAGACAAAGAAAATCGCAAAGACGCCCCTAAGGGCGTCTTTTGGCTTATATAACTAAAATGGAACAGCTGTTAAGATATTGTTGACTATAACTCTTAACAATGCTGTTCCATGTCTATATTAACGCACGTCCCATCAAACGCCAAGCTCCGTCAAATATTCACTAAATCAACTTTTGGTCCCAGAATATTCTGTCCAAGATGCTCATCAAGTCACATTAAAGTCTCAGAAAACAGATATAGATGCCCCAAATGTAGAAAGCCTTTCAGCTTGACCAGTGTTTCTTGGCTTAGAAATACCAAGTTAGATTTAAAGACAATATGGCTGCTTCTCGTTTGTTGGCAGAAGAAAATAGCTTTCAATACAACGGCTGAAATCATAGGTATTTCATCAGTCACAGTCAGAAGATGGTACAGGAGATTTCAAGACAACATAGTCTATGAAAGCCCAATATTAAAAGGAATTATTGAAATGGACGAAGCTTTTGTGGGTCGAAGAAGGTATGGAAATCAAAAGATTATTCTAGGCGCCTATGAACGAAATTCCAAGAAGATAGTACTTCGTCTTTCACGCAACAGAGATCAAGAAGCAACTGATAGATTTCTTTTAAGTAACGTTAGTCAGCAAAGTATGGTTTGGACTGACGGAGCCCAGTGTTATGAGGGTATTAATGAGTTCTTTGGCTATCTTCATGCTTCTTGCAATCACTCCAAATTCTACTTCGGACCAACCAATCATATTGAATGTGTCTGGTCTGTGTTTAAAAGATACATCAGGAGAACATATCATCACTATCACAAGAAATGGTTGCCCAATTTACTGCGGGAATTCGAGGCTCGTTGGAACGCTCCTAAAATGTTCGAAAATCCGCTTAACTACCTACAAATATGCTTAATGGTTGTTCCATGTCGTTGACAAAAGCCCGTCTTTTTAGTATTGACAACTAAAGCATTATTTGCTAAGCCTTACTCATAGGAGGACCTTTATTTTTTAAAAAGTCCTTATGCGCATAGCAGAAAAAGATTTATACAAGTATACAAATGAAGTATTGGCTTGGATCTTACCCGCCGCAAATCTGGCCCTTGGGATCTACTGCATCGTCTATACCCTGCAAACCCAAAACATTTGGTAAAAAGACTCCTCGCGGAGTTTTTTTTTATTTCCTGCCAACCATGTTAAAATACTGCAAAGATATGAAAACCATTAAACAGTTGGAAAAAATCGCCAACCAAATCCGCCAAGACATAATCAACATGCTATTATCCGCAGGCTCCGGCCACTCTGCCGGCCCGCTGGGGATGGCTGATGTTTTTACCGCGGTTTATTTGGGAGGTGTGGCAAACCTCAACCCCAAAAAGAAAAACGACCCTTCTCGCGACCGTGTCGTGCTCTCAAACGCGCACATCTGCCCTGTTCTCTACGCAGCCCTCGCTCATGCCGGCTTTATCCCTCACTCCAAGCTAAAAACACTTCGCAAATTCGGCAGCCCCCTGCAGGGCCACTCCAACAACCATTACAACAACGGTATCGAAACCTGCGGAGGCCCGTTGGGCCAAGGCCTTTCTCAAGCCTGCGGTATGGCTCTCGCTTCCCGAATCAATACCAAATATCAAATACCAAATGCCAAATCTAAACAGCGTAATACGAAATACGAAATACGAAATTCGAATTATCATACCTGGTGCCTCATGAGCGACGGTGAATTTAACGAAGGCCAAACCTGGGAAGCCGTAATGCTGGCCGGCAAATACGACCTACGCGAAGTAACCGCTATAATCGACCGCAACAATATCCAAATCGACGGCTTTACGGAAGACGTAATGCCCCTGGAAAACTTCCGCGCCAAACTCGAAGCTAACAATTGGTTCGTTATCGAAGTAGACGGCCACAACATCAGAGAAATTTTAGACGCCATGAAAAAAGCCAAAGCCATGGCCGCCAACCCAACCGCAATCATCTGCCACACAATACCGGGTAAAGGGGTCGACTTCATGGAGAATAAATTTGAATGGCACGGAAAACCCCCCAACAAAGAAGAGGCCAAACAAGCCCTCCACGACATCCGAACCTTAGGCGGTAAAATTTACAGTGAACACCAATGATAAAAAAGATTTTGGATTACTTTGATTTTATACAGTATAGTGATCAGTGAACAGTGAATAGTGGATAGCGATTAGTGAAGTTATAAAAGATATGTATATAGAAAAATTTGAAGATTTGATAGTCTGGCAAAAAGCTAAAAAACTGAATATCATAATTCACAACTGCATGATAAAAGTAAACGATTTCGGCTATAAGAATCAAATCGAAAGAGCTCCCATATCAATAATGAACAATATCGCTGAAGGCTTCGACAAACAAACTACTAAAGAATACAAACAATTTCTACATATAGCCAAAGGATCGTGCAGCGAAGTAAAAAGCATGCTTTATCTGGGACTGGAATACAAATATTTCAATATCGAACAATTTAACGAAGCATACATGTTGACTGAAGAAATTAGTAAAATATTATTTAAAATGATTAATTCACTACAACAAAAACTCAACAATAAACCCTAATTCACTGTCCACTGTTCACTGTCCCCTGTCCCCTGTCCTATGAAACTATCCCCTCTCAATCCCTACATCCTGTACAAAACCGTAGAAAAAATCCCCACTCGCGATGGCTATGGCGATGCGCTTTTGGAGCTCGGTGAAAGCAATCCCGACGTCGTAGTTCTTACGGCTGATCTTGCCGAATCCACACGAGCTCAAAAATTTGGGGAAACTTATCCTGAAAGATATATAGAATGCGGCGTGGCCGAACAAAACATGATGGGTGTTGCAGCCGGTTTGGCATTATCCGGTAAAATCCCTTTTGTCTCATCCTACGCCGTCTTCTCCCCGGGCCGCAGTTGGGATCAGCTCCGTGTATCCGTCTGCTACAGCAAAGCAAATGTTAAAATAGCCGGCGCGCATACAGGTGTATCGGTTGGCCCGGACGGCGCCACGCATCAAGCGTTGGAAGACATGGCTATCACGCGCGTTATCCCGGATATCATAGTTTGCGCGCCCTGCGATGCGGAAGAAACACGCAAATGCACAATTGCGGCAGCCAAACACAAAGGCCCTGTCTACTTCCGCTTCGCCCGCGAAAAAACCCCTGTCATCACAACTAAAAAAACACCTTTCACGTTTGGCAAAGCTTATGTCTGCCGTGAAGGTTATGATGTAACAATAATCGCCTGCGGCCCCCTGCTCCACGAGGCTTTATTGGCCGCCGAAGAACTCGCCAAAAATCACATCGAAGCCGAAGTCATCAACTCACACACCATCAAGCCATTGGACGGTAAAACAATCAAAGAGTCCTTAAATAAAACAGCCTGTGCCGTCACCATAGAAGAGCATCAAGTCACAGGCGGATTGCACGGCGCTGTCGCCGAGTTTTGCGCGCAAAATATCCCGGTCCCCATCGAAGCCATCGGCATGCCCAACACCTTCGGCCAATCCGGCGAACCGGATGAGCTCATCACTTATTACGGAATGCGAGCCAAAGAAATCGTCAAAGCCGCCAAGAAAGCAATTAAAAGAAAATAGCAGCCTACCGGCTGCTTTTCAAAAGCTGATGAATTCCATATAAATTAATTCAGGGCGCTGAATCCCAAACGAGCCTTAATAAGTAAATCTTCCAATTCATCACGACTTGGCATTACTTCCATTTTCCAAACCGCATACGCTACAGTGCTCAAATACTTTTGCCGTTTCTCGGGTAGAACCAACATCATCGCATCATGCACTTGCGTCAACCTTTCCGGGTTCTGCACTAAAAGACCCCAATCGGCAGCCAATGCATGCTTGGAAACATGCTCACTTATTTCTTCAAAAGCCCTTGCCGCCTCTTCAACAAATCTTTTAGCTCGCAACCAGGCGGAAAACTGAACGATATTAAAACCGCACAAAGTCGATAGGTAGGCGCTAAAAGAATTCACTAAAATACTTTGTTTATCCTGATCAATCCGCAAAGATTCCAAATCCGTATCCAAAGAAGTAAACAATAACCTTAACAAAAAATCATAAACTTCCTCATCCAAACTACCTTTACCTATCGCGGCCAATTCCACGTCTTGATTTACGCAATAGCACATATCTCTGCACGCGATCGGCACTTTATCTTCACTGAACGCCATTTGCGATAAGGGTCCTTTGTGGATAAAAACAATTTTCTCAACTCCCATCTGCGGAGCAATCTTTGCAACTCTCCTGGCCACAGCTGTAACAAATTCCAGCATCCCTGTTTCTCCTTTCAATATCCGTTTAATTATAAATTAAACAAAAAAAATAAGCGCTTGTCAATATGCCCACAATCTAGAAGCTAGAGGCTAGAAGCTAGAGGCTATTTATAAGTTATTCATTATCTTCACCATCAACTCTCTCTCCGCCTGTTGGTTAGCCTCATGATCAAGCCTGCCAAGAGAAACGTCCACTGTTATCAAAACACTTTTATTTTTCGCCAAAGTATACAAAGCCCCCCCTCCCACAAAATCCATTTTTGTTTGATAACTGGCATCGCCCAAATCATCAACCTCAGCCACGCCATCTAAAAAATCTTTCTGCGCGTTATACAATTCTTCCGCGTTCATGTCGCTCATCATATCTTTAGATTGCTGCACCGTAATCTGTGCCATCGTAACGGCATCTTCACTGGGTACGTCATAAACGCAAAGCTTTTGCCCTGTCGCGTTTCTGGGGCTGGTATCATTTTCAATAATCGTGGAATCAACTCCAAACAAGGCATCAATCTCCGATTTATCAATTAAATCGCAAGGATTTAAGTTTTTCGCATCCGGTTGTGCTATTGACCCCGAATTATTGTTATTTGTTCGTTCTTCGGTATTCTGCTCCTCGCATCCCGCGCCAAATAAGGCTAAAATTAGCAAAATTGGTAAAATATGTGTCAATTTCATAACAAAACCATTATAACAAGGATTGACAATAACCGCTATTTATGATAATAAGCCATGTCCTGGAGGCCTTGCCCGGCCCCCGGGACACTCTCAAAATATAAAGTCCCTTCACAAATCTTCGAGACTATAAATTTGAGAGAACAAGCATGCCTTAAGCAAAGGGCAAATACCGAAAGCAAGGCGCGCTTTCGTAAACATAAGACTGTTATCGCATAGCGAAGCAGTCTGTCGCATGAGGCGAGGAGAGAATTTAAACCGCACTCGGTTAACGAGGCGGACAAGGAGGAAGCCGCAGCAGGAGTGCGCGGCACTGTCGGGTCGAATGACCTGGCAAGGTCGGGTCGAATGACCTGACAAAAGAGGAGATCTTAAAAACTTAAGCATGCTTAGCCCATGACGTAGGGACACTGTCCCGCCCATGGGACAGGTAAAATCGCTAACCGCCGCGACATTTGTCAAAGCGGTTTTTTCTTTGAACCTCTTTGCACTTTGTACTTTATACTTTATACTGATTGTAATATGAAGTTCGACATAGTCTGCATCGGCGAATGTCTGCGCGACATTTTTTACATAATCGACGAAGCCTCTGTTAGCTGTACCATTAACAAAGAACGCTGTCTGCTTTGTTTGGAATACGCGGAAAAAATTCCCGTCAAAGACGTTATCAAAGTCAAAGCCGCCGGAAACTCAGCCAATGCGGCCGTCAGCGCCTCTCGACTTGGTTTAACCGGTGCCTTGGTTAGCTGGGCCGGCCCTGATTTTGCCGGCGATCAAATCGAAGAAGCCCTGGGAGAAGAAAATATAGATATTTCGTTGCTAAGCCGACGCAAAGGCCAGCAAACCAGCGAAGCAACACTGCTAAGCTATCAAGGCGAACGCACGCAATTGCTCTTCTTTAAACCCCGCGATTACAAACTGCCCAAACTGCCCGCAACCGATTGGATCTATTACAGCGCAATGGGCAAAAAATTCGATTCTTTTGATAAAGAACTTATTACGTACCTGCAAAAAAATAACCATAAATTCGCTTTCCAGCCCGGCACCACTCATGTTCACAAGGGTTTAAAATATCTTAAACCTCTAATTAAACTTTGCGACATATACATACTCAACAAAGAAGAAGCTCAATATATTTTAGACGGCAGAGAACGTCCCATAAAAAATTTACTCGAAGATTTCCATAAACTCGGCGCCAAAACCATCGTCATCACCAATGGCAAAGACGGCGCTTATGCTTTTGACGGCAAAACTTTTTGGCACATGCCCATCTTCAAAGGCGACGCCAAAGAACGCACCGGCGCTGGCGATGCCTTCGCGGCCGGCTTTACAGTCGCAAAGATGCAGGGCAAAGACATTCCCGAAGCATTGCGTTGGGGTACGGCCAATTCCTGGAGTGTGGTCCGTGAAGTCGGCCCTCAAAAAGGCTTGCTGACAAAGACGAAGATGCAAACCATCCTCAAACGCTTCAAAACCAAAGCTAAAAAAATCTAACACAGTACAAAACCATCAAATAGAAAAGAGTTAAAAGTTCAATCCGTTCGACGTTTGACGCAATTCGTATTTTTTGTTTAAATCCTCTCATCGTACCTTAAAGGAGGTTTTTTTAATGTCCGAAGCCGGCAACAGGGCTGTTTACTACAACCCTAATGACTTCAACGATAATGACCAAGAAGATACGTACAAAGATCGCAAAGCAAGTGAAATCGATGTCCGCAACTTAACCCAACAAGAATTACAAGAACTCACAGACACCGAACTCCGCCGTTGCCTAAACGGAGCCGAAGCCAGATCCAAAATGCCGGGTTTACGCGGCTCAGGCGGCGCCAAAGACTATCGCAAACTACTCGCCGAATTCAAACGTCGTCATCCCGGCCGCAAACCACCGCGTTGGCGTTCTATCGCGCCACCCCCGCGCAACCCTCCCAAAAACTCAAACGACTGACCCATCCGGGTCTTTTTTGTTAACCACCTGACAAAATTATTTGGCTAAAACACTAAACAAATTACTCATAAAACGTCATCCTGAACTTGATTCAGGATCTAAAAAATAGCTTATTTTAGCCAAATTACTTGCTAAGCACCCTTGACAAATTGCCAATTTCATGCTATGCTATCCGGTTCAAAACCAAAAAACTCTAATTCCTGTGTAGAGGCGAACCTAGTGTTCGCCCGCGGCGACCCACTCCAGCCCCCTTTCAGAAAGGGGGTGTCCCGACGAATGTCGGGGCGTACGAATACTCTCGGCTTCCCTTCCTACCGTACGAATTACGAATCTTGAACGAATTACGAATCAATTTCAAAGCCATTCGTAATTCGCGCTTATTCGTAATTCGTAAAGTGAGAAGGGAATAATCCCACGCACCTCAACCCCGCCCCAAAAGGGGCAAAGGAGATTGAAAATGAATCGTTCAACCATGTTTGTATCTTGTTTCTTGGTAGTATTTGTATATATTTTATGTGGCTGCTCCGCAAAGCAACCCCATGAGGCTCATACGGTGATCCGAGTGAGCGCAGAACCGAGATCGGAATATCCTTTATTTGAAGAGGACCCACCTACCTGGGTAACGCACTGCATTTTGAAAAGCGAATTGAAACCACCGAGTTTCAATTTGCTGAGCTACCCTCAAATGAACCTGGAGACGCAGATAGAACAAGAAACACGGCTTCAATTCCGTGTCCCAGAATACCAAGAGAATGGCATTCGTATCGATCCCGAGCTTTGGCAAGAAATGTATGTTGGCCGTATCATAGGCAACTTCTACATTTCAAATATCAATAAAAAGGCCAAAGCTGCAATGCAATTAATGAGCAATCAACAGAATCTTAGGTGGTATGAAATAGCGCCGAGGTCATATAAAAGCTCCTTTATTGGATTGCTTTCCGCTCGCACTGCGCATGGAGAGATACACGGAGTCTTTAGCGACTTAAATGCGCACGAAGAATGCCGAGAAAACTTCCGTTACTTATTCGATTTGGATGAGCTAGACTATAAAGGCAAGCTCTTCAGAAACAACGCCGGAATGACCGGCTTGTTGAGCTTTCAGCCCGAATATGTCGAACTTATCCTACCTGGAAGCGGACCGATCTGCGTCCAGGTTAATTCCTAACCCACCTCCCCAGCCGACTCGCAACTCCGCGACCCTCGGCTTCCCTTCCCACCATACGAATTACGAATCTTGAACGAATTACGAATCGTTTCAAAGCCATTCGTAATTCGTAAAGTGAGAAGGGAATAACCCAAACTCTTTCGACAACCAAAGAAAGGATTAAATAATTGAAAAAACAAGACTGGAAGAACCTGGCAATCTTCCTGTTTCTCGTACTGCTCACCAGCCCGCTGATTTATTACACAGCGTGCTGGATGTTCAGCTTCGATGAAGAGACGCCTAAAGCGAAAAGCATCGGACCCATCATGGGCATCCGTAAAGGCGAAACTCTTCTCATCGGCGCCTCTCGCACCTGCCCGGTCATCCCGACCAGCTTGTGCGAAGGCAAGTCTCTCATCGTCACAACCCCGCCCACTGACGAGCCCACTCGGCTCTGAAAGGAGTGATGATGAAACACATCATCTACACAGTGTTGACGATAATCGGAATCATGGTCTTCGCGACTGCCCTCGCTAGCCTCACCGGCTGCGGCGGTTCCAGCCAAGCACTCAACTTGGCCAAGCAGAATCGCCAAGATATCAAGTACGAGCAACGAGATCGCGAGATCGCCGATGAACAGCTCCAAAAAGCTATCAACCATCGGCATACGGAGATTTCGAATCTCCAGCACGAGCTCAAAAAGCTCCGTGCCGTCGTGGAAATCATCTGTTCCAAAAACCCGGAACAGTGCAAAGAGCAGATGCCTAAAGAACTAGACCATTGGCGCTAAACGCCGGAAAGGATACAAAATGAACCGCAACATGCAAATGTTTGTATCTTGTATCTTGGTAATGTTTGGTCAATTTTTGTTCGGTTGTGGCGGAACAGACCACACCACGGTCGAATTCTACGAATCGCCCGAGATGTGCGTGCCTGGAATTTTCGCGGCTTGTTGGTGCGAATCCGGAGCAACCGGCCACCAGATCTGCCGCGAAGACGGCATGGCCTACGGCCACTGTGAGTGCCCCGACGAGCCCACCTACGACGCCGGCACTTCGCCCGAAACTTCCACACAGGAAGACGCGGGTACCGAGCCGGATGCGGAGACTGGTGCGGAAGCTGATGCGGAAGCTGATGCTAAGGCAGATACCCAAGCTGACGCCGCAGATGATGCCCAGGCGGATGCCGAAACGGATGCCGAGGCGGATGCCGGATCACACGATAAACTCGTGATCTACGGTGACGGACATCCACAGTCTTCTATCGTAATCGCAGGAAGCGAGGTCTGGAGGCCTTTTTCCAGATACAAGGCGTGCGCAAATTTCGAAAATGTTCGCATCAAGATCATTTCTCCACAATGTCTTGATGCTAACAATGAATCCGCTATCCATGCCACCGGCGAAGTAGGTGTAGCGGTCGGCGGTGCACTGCAAGGCACCAGCGGATTCACTGGAGGCATTGATTTCCTAGACGTATATCTCGGCAACGGTTTCATAGTACCGGCCGGTGGTTGCGTCAAATTCGAAATTTGGGCAAAGATGAAAGATGTGCAACCGCATGGCGTTTGCACGCACTCACATTGTCCGCGTTCCGGGCAAGCGCTCAAAATACGCGTTGGTCACAGTGCACAAGACTATTGGACTGACGCGGGGATAACGCCAGAATGGTATGGAAAATTGTTCATTCATGCCTTTGGTGAAGTAAGCGGCGAACAAATTTACGCCGCAAAAGGCGCTTCGGAGCCAAACTTCATGGTCGTCCGCAAGAGCAAGCCGGTTGTGACACCGATGCAGCTCGCGAGCACCACCCTCGCAGCCGGTGAGCAAGAAATCGCACGCTGGCAAGTTGGTGCGGACAACGCAGGTGGAATCGCTTTCAAACAAGCGATGTTCACCATCAACAAAACCACGGGTGTGAGCCTAGGCAACTTCCGCCTCTACCGCGGAGCCACCATGCTCAACCTAGGTGAATTCAACATCAGAAATGCTGTTACGGCCGTAGACCTCAAAAGCGGTGTCGCAACCGACACGCAAACGACGGTCGCCGTTTCGCTCGTTGGCGAAGAACAAGTTGCGGGAGCCGGCAACGTCTACAGCCTGCGCGCTGTTCCAGCAGTGGTCGGCACTGGCAACTATATCAAGACCAAATTCTACACAAACATGCCCGAAAAGGCTGCACCAGTTACCGGCTACCTGCTCAACAACGACGAATACACGCCATACGTCGCATCCTCCTACATATTCAACGTTGGGGATTATAGCGGCTGTGGCACCGGAAGCGATTGCTGGCACGCAATCGGTTCATTTGTGTGGTCTGATCTCTCCGAGATTCCGCACAACATCCAAACCCAGCCCTCCGGAGGTTCGCGTGACTGGTCGACTGACCAGCACATCGAAAACCTCACCGAAGCCCTCTGGACCCTCTCCAACTAGCACCTTCCCTTCGCCTCACCCTGAAGCACCCCCGACCATTCCTTGACTCGGGGTTTTTTCTTTTTGAGTATGAAAAAAAACTTGTGTTTTTATAAAGCATCATTCCCCCGCCTCGATATTCATCGAGGCACCCCCTTTCACCCATCTACGTCTAAAACTTCGCTGGGCAGGTAAAGGGGGCTTGCTAACTTCAAGACATAAGTCCTTAAAGCTAGAAGTCCGTAGGACGTAGTGGGGTAATCGGCTCGCCCCTCGAAGTCCGTAGGACGTAGTGGGGTAATCATTAATCGGTAATTGATATTTGGTATTTGGTATTTAATGTATTTACCAGCTTCCACCGCCTCCGCCTCCGAATCCGCCTCCCGAAAAACCTCCGCCAGACGAAAACCCGCTTCCTCCACTCCCGGCTTGCGAGGGCGCGGAATAAACACTTGCCGCCGAAGCCGTATTCATGTCCGAAATCGAGCTGGCCAAAAGCACCGGAGTCCAGCTGGCCACGTTGCCCTCGGCCCATTCCGGCGGTTCGATATGTAAATCCTTAAACTGCTCGGCCCAGGCTTTTTCCACTCCAAGCGCAATCGCGGCCGGCAAAAATTCCATAAACTGTTGTGGTGTTCTGGAAGGCGCGTTATGAAATTTTAATCTCTCTTCTTCCGTAACACTTAAAAACCATTTAAACCCTTTAACCTGAGCCACCAAAGATGTCCCGGCCCTCGTTCTTCTGGGCATAAACCAGCCGAAAACCGCGATTATTATAAACGTCGCGATACCGGCCGCGATACCCACCGGCGCGTATATGCCAATAAGCGCCACCACAAAACCCGCGATAACCGCTCCAATAATATACAGCGTCCTAACCAGATACGGGCTAGCGTCAAAAATCGAAAGTGCTTTTAATTTTTTCTCAGCCTCTTTATTCGAGGCCTGCACATCATTGTAAAAAGCGTCTTTTTTCAGCTCTTCAAAATCTGTCTTTTCTCTGGATCCGTTTTTAAATAAACCGTTCCACAATTTTTTCTCCCATTTGGGCGCGGATGCCGGAGGCGTCTTCTTTTTTATAAACGTATAAGTCTGCTTTTCACCAAACAGCTTTTTCTCTGTCCCGTATTCTATATGCAGATAGCCCTTGCGAGCCATCTCGATTATTGTTGCCGTTATGCCTCTTTGCGGTATAGCGCCATTGCCCAAAGCTCCGGATAAAACTATTGGCTCCATCTTGGCTGGAATTTCATACTGGGGAATAACCGTCTCCGGTTCCGGATCTTTGCCTCTTGTCCACCATAAATAAAGCATTACTACTAATGCAATGATAGGCAAAACCATTACCCAATTATCACGCAAAGCCTCAAAAAACAATTCAGAGCGAGTCGGTTCTTTTATTATTCCGGGCGGGAATCCAAAAACCACACTCATACCCTCTGCCGAATCCAATTCTCTTGTCGACTGTACGAATATCCCGCCATCTTTAGCTTCCATCTCACAAGATTCTTCCACCGACCCGGCAATACCCGTATAACAAACAAAACCCAAATCTTCAGTCTGCTCTCCCATGGGGCTGGTTAACTTAAAAGACGCTGATTCGATGTGTACAGGCCATTGATTCCCGGTTACATTCCAGTAAAGCTCCGTATGGCCGTCGAAAAAATTAATTGCTTTTGTGGTTTCATATTCAATCACATATGTATGCTCGCCCGTAATTTCCACATCCGCCCTGCCGATTTTTAAAATCATCAAATCACCCTGCTTGCTTTTCGTGTATTCTTCGTCCTTTCCATCCCGCGAAATTTCTTTAATCCGCAAATTAAGATTATATTTCATACCGTCGCGCAAATAAGAAACCGGTATGCTCCTGTAAATCCCGTGCTTGTTTAAATTGCCAAAATCATATGTAATTTCTTCGCGAATAACCAATTTTCTATTTTCTGCCAAAGTGGCCGTAACATCAAAAGAACTTATTTTTTGGCTGTTAACCGTAATCGGCCCGCTTGTTACCATATCTTGGGCAAAAACGGTTGTGAAAGGAAATAAATTTAATGTGAGAATCAAAATAGCTAATAAATATTTCATATGGCAATACATTAGCACAAAACCCGCAAACTGATTAAGTAATGTCAAGAAGATACGTTCTATTTACAGCAGAACAGACAAAGTGCTATAAAAGCTCTTGTGATTTGGCTTGCTAAATTCATTAAATCTCCGAATACAATCGGATCAATAGCTCCCAGCTCCGGCCGACTGGGCCGTCTTATGATAAAAAACCTCAAACCGGATGCCAAAACCTTAGAACTCGGCGCGGGCACCGGAGCAATAACCGCTCACATATTATCCCGATTAAACAACCCGAATCAGCTTACGGCAGTGGAATCCGATAAACAGCTGGCAACTATCTGCCAAAGCAAGCATAAGTCTATCAACGTACTCAACCAAGATATCCTGGAAATTCTCAATTCAAATCAAAGTTTTGACGCCATCATCTCCGGCATTCCTTTCGCGGCCATGGATTCTAATCAGCGCCAAAAACTTTTTCATCTCATTTTTGAAAGACTCACGCCCGGCGGCACTTTCATAATGTTCCAATACTCAACCCTCACGCGCAAAGAATTGCAAAACATCTTTAGCAATCTAAAAACTGATTTCACCTTTTGGAACCTGCCCCCGGCTTTTGTTTTCACTTGCCGCAAACAAGAAGCTACAGCTTAGATAAAACGAGCTTAATATCGGCCGCGTGCCGCCGGAGGCTTCCGATTTTTTGGAGTTCAATGTTCGGTATTCCTATGATATAATCAAACCATGTTCGGTTTTGGAGGGATAGACGTTTTAACCATAGGCGCCGGCACGCGCGACGTCTTTATTAAAAGCAAACATTTCGAAAAAAAATCCGACCCATTGGCTCCGGCCGGTTTTGACGCTTGCTTCCCCATGGGTGCTAAAATCGCATTAGACGATATTTACCTGGAAACCGGCGGAGGCGCCACAAACGCGGCGGTCACATTTAATAGCTTGAGCTTTAAAACCGCTTGCCTTTGCCGAGTTGGCGCCGACAACAACGGCGAAGCCATCAAATCCGCGCTAAAATCCCGCGGGATTGTCACCAAATACATCCAAACCGACGAAAAACGCCAAACCAGTTACGCGGTTATTCTTTTGGCAGGATCCGGCCAACGCTCTATTTTAGTATACCGAGGCGCTTCTAATTATATCGATACAACCCAACCTCTTTGGCAAAAAACCAACCCCAACTGGATATACCTAACATCTCTTGGAGGCAAATTAAAAACTCTAAATAATATTTTTAAGTTTGCCAAAAATAAAAACATAAAAATAGCTTGGAACCCCGGCAACTCGGAAATCAAAACGGGCCTAAGTAAACTCAAAAAACATATCCAAGCTACTGATTTATTATTTTTAAACCGTGAAGAATCCGCTCTTTTAACAGGCAAACCCCCGCGCCATCTTGATGAGATTGTAAAAACATTGGGAAAGCTGGTACGGGGCGCTTTGGTTATTACGGACGGTCCAAATGGCGCCTACGCGTATGATATAAAAAGTAAAAAATTTCTGTACGCCAAAGCAATCCCCGGAAAGCGCGTTAACACAACCGGCGCGGGCGACGCTTTTGGCAGCGGCTTTACCGCCTCGTTCATCAAAAACCAAGATATTAAGCAAGCTCTCTGCGTCGGATCTTGGAACAGTATTGGCGTAATAACCACGATGGGCGCGAAAAAAGGAATTTTAGATGAATTCCCTTCGGACAGAAAAATGAAAAAATGCAACATTCGCGAATATAAACTATGAACCTCCTTTACAAAGCCAAACAACTTTTTTCAGAAAACCAAATAATGGTTGTGCTTTTTGGCATAATAGCCGGGCTCATATTCCCCAAAATTTTCGAACCCCTCGCGCCTTACACAACGCAAATGCTGATTCTGATCTTTTTTTGCTCCAGCTTAAGGCTCGAACTCAAAGAGATCATTGCCTATGCCAAAGATTGGAAGATGCTGGCTTTGGCCAATGGCTTCATGCTTGTTTTCTTGCCTGTTTTAATGTGGCTACCACTGGTTCTATTTGCTCCGGATTGGGCAATGGCTTTTTTGATCTTGGGTGCCATGCCCACCGGCATGACAATCGCTCTAATAGCCGACTTGTTCGGAGGCAAAACCACGCTTGCTCTTGTTATCACCGCCACAACCTCTCTCTTGGCTCCGCTCACAATCCCTTTTGTGTTCTGGATTACGATTGGCCAAGTCGTGCCCGTCCCGGTTGTTTCACTCTTTACAAATTTATTTATCACAATAGTCTTGCCTTTTATTGTCGCCACATACGTCAAACAAAAAGCTCCAAAATTTGTAATCAAACACGACTTTTGGTGGCGTGAAATTTCCATCATCACCTTTGGCATTTTAATCGCCACCATCGTTGCCGACACGGTAGGCTCCGAGGGCCGAATCACTTTGGATTACCGTGATGCCGGCTTGGTTACAGTAATGCTCATCTACATGTCGGCTTTAATCGCAATTTCTTATTTTATGAGCTGGTGGCGCACCAATGCCGAAAAAGCAACAATCGCACTTTGCATAGTTTACCTAAACAACACTCTATCACTCTATATAGCTAACAAATTTTTCCCGGATCCAAAACTCATGACCCAGCTTGTCATTTTACTGCTTGTCATTAACGTACTTTTACCCCCCTTCCGCTGGATAGCCGCCCGCGCCGTTGAACTGGATGCCAAAACTCAAAACCAACGCAACAAAAAAAGGCGTACTAAGAACCAACGTCGAACGTCAAAAGTCTAACGTCAACGCCGCATAACTGCTAGATACCAGCCGCCAGATGCAAGATACTAAATAATAGATAATAGATAATAAATAATAAATGTTATATGAAAATTTTTGTAACCCGAAAAATCCATGAATCCGGCATCAACCTGCTAAAAAAAGCCGGCCACAAAGTAACCGTTTACTCAAAAGACGAAATCATCCCCCGCTCCAAACTCTTAAAAAACGTAAAAGGCTGTGACGCTGTTTTATCGCTCTTAACCGACAAGATAAACGATGAATTCTTCCAAGCCGCCGGCCCCAACCTCAAAATCGTCGCCAACTTTGCCGTGGGCTTTGATAATATCGACCTCGAATCCGCCAAAAAGCATGGAGTCGTCGCCACAAACACGCCCAGCAACAAAGTAAACGAATCAGTTGCCGAACATACTTTTGCGCTTATGCTGGCACTGGCTCGCCGGATAACCGAAGCCGACCATTTTGCCAAGCGCGGCCAATACAAAGGCTGGTCTCCCACTTTGTTAACCGGCACTGATATTCACGGCAAAACCATGGGCCTTATCGGCGCCGGCCGGATTGGCTCCATGGCCGCGCGCCGAGGCGTGAAAGGTTTTGGAATGAAACTTTTATACAGCGACATGCGCCGTAATCCGATAATCGAAAAAGAATTGGGAGCCAAAAAAGTAAGCCAAACCGAACTCCTTAAAAAGGCGGACTTTATTTCTCTGCATGTGCCGCTACTGCCCTCTACCACCCATCTCATCTCTGATGCGGAATTCAAACTCATGAAGCCGACCGCTTTCATTGTTAACACCGCGCGCGGCCCCGTAATCCACGAAAAGGCTCTATTGCGAGCGCTCAAAGCCAATCGCATAGCCGGCGCCGCGCTTGATGTATTTGAATGCGAACCCGCCATAGATTGCGATTTGCGCGACAACATGGAACTCAAATCATTTCCCAATGTGATCCTTACCCCTCATATCGCGAGCGCCACTATCGAAGCCCGCCGCGACATGAGCGAAATAGCCGCCAAAAACATAATTGCTGTATTAAAAGGCAAAAAACCGCTTAACCCTGCTAAATAATCTACCCCCTAAGCTTGACAAAAAACGCAGAAAGTGTTTAGATGCATAATCGCACCTTACATAAGAAGGAGATGCGCATGCAGTTTTTTGTTAGTGACCTGCATTACGGCCTGGACCCTTTGGGAGATCAAGCCGTACGGAAACTCGCGCGATATATCATTGAAAACTCAACGGATAGAGATATCCTTTGTATTTGCGGCGACATCGGTTCCGACGCAAAAACCCTGGAACAAGCTTTGCGTTTGTTCGATGGTTTCCCCGGCGTAAAATGCGGCGTACTGGGTAATCATGATGTTTGGATCTTCGAGAATTTGGAACTAAATTCATGGGACGCTCTGGCTCTTGGTAATAACCAGCTAAAAGCCAACGGATTCCATCCACTGGAAGATGAGCCCATAAGCGTCAACGGTACGACATTTGTAGGCACTATTGGATGGTATGATTACTCATTCCAAGATCCCAAGCTAAACGTGCCCACAAGCTTTTATCAGCAAAAACGCTGTCCCAAATCGGGAACAATTACCTGGAACGATGCCAAGTACGCCGTTTGGGGCATGTCAGACCAACAAGTTACCGATTATTTTGCCGAAAAACTGCGGTCGCATTTGGCCTCCTGCCCCAAAGAGCAAGAAATCATTGTGGCCATGCACCACTTGCCCACCCGCAAGCTCCTGTTCCACCCGCGTTGGTTGGTTCCAAAATCCTATCGCTTCACCAACGCTTTTCTCGGCAGTGATGTTTTCTCCAATCTCCTTGGAGATCACAAAAACATAAGCCATGTTTTTTGCGGACACGCTCACATGCCTCGTAGGGCAAAAATCAACGGCCATACTTACGCCTGCATTGGAGGCGACTACCAAAACAAACAAGTCGTAACACTTGATTCCGGCCGACTACGCCGTGTAGACTTTACACCATAGCAATCTTATTTGATTGCTTTTTTTATTATAATGCGTTTTAATTTACTAGATATGAAAAAAAGTTCATTACAATCATCCGCGCGTTCAGCTATTAAACGAGAGCTGACAAACAATACTTCTATGGCGGAAATCAAATCTTTCGCCAATGATATTTTGGCAATTTGTGCCAAATATCCAGATAACATACCAATAACGGCTATTAAGGAATTAACAGAAAAACATCCATCTCTTTCTTCCGAAATTAACGATCTTCTTAAAAAAGAAACCACTGAAGCCGAAGAATCGGCTATGCGAGAAATGCGTAAAATAATAACCAGCTAAACAAATATGGAACCAAGAATGGAACAACCGCAAGAAATACCCGTAACTTTCGACCTGGGCGGGCATGAAAATCAAGAATCGCCGGAATCCGAAAAAGAACGTGCGGCTTTTAATGATATCATTGATATTGAATTGCTTTCAGACGATACATTTATTGATATTTTAGCGCATAGTGATGCCAAAAAATCATTGGAATCACTTCCCGCATTGGCCGATTCATATGGCTTCGATTTGGCGGATGTGTCCTCGCGCGATTTAATGCTCTTGTCCACTCTATACTGCGAACTAAAACGCGCTGATAATGAAAAAAGCATACAAGAAATTCAAAACGCGATAGAACAAGAACTCAAAGAAAGCCTGGCCCGCCAAGCTCTTAGCTTAATAGAAAACATCTCATCCGAAATAGAGCAAAGCCTGGAAAACGAAGACAAACTCAAACAACTCCTAAGGCAAGTTATGGATATCTTGGGAAAATTATCAAAACATATACCGCAAGAAACCGATCCCGAACTTTGGCAAGAAATGTACGATGGATATAAACGGCTTATAGATATTAAACTGACCGACGCTAAAACCAGCCGTGTTTTCAGTGAGATCTTTCAAGAATACACAGATCTGATAGACAACGAATTTGCCCTAAAGGCAATGAACTATGCCGTTGCCAATAAGCTGGGTTATGATTTGGAATCGATAATGCAATTAACATACGGCCGGCCCAAATCTGAATTGGAAGAAATCAAAAAACAAAACCGCGCGAATGTGGTGGAAAAATTGCAAGAATTATCCAATCAAAACGAAATCACGGTCGACGACATTATCAATTTACATCGTACCAACAACCTGGGTGTTACTCCCCAAGCACTGTCTCGCCTAAGAGAAGGTGAAGAATTGGAGTGGTTCGGCAAAAGAGTGGGCACACTACCCGAAGACGTAGCGCAAGAAATGGAAGCTTGGCAAACACGGGTAAACGAAATTTTACAAACGGCTGAAAAAGAAGATTGGTCTGATATCCGATTTCAAATTTCCGTGGCGCAACTGCATAATCAAATATTGGATATCCACCCTTTTTTGGATAGAAACGGCAGCACCAGCCTGATTTTTATGGAACTGATGATGATGCGGCGCGGCTACAAACCTTCTAAAAACAGAGAAACCGATTACTATAAACATGTGCGAACAATACTCAAAAACAATCCGGTCGCGATCGGAATAGTAGCTTATGAAATGGGCTTGATCTCTTACGTTCCGGGTTATTTCAAAGGCGAAACAGCTCAAAATAAACAAGCCAAATATAAAGAAAAATACGGACTGGTTTAATAAGCTGTCATAAAGTCAATTTAAAATAATATAAAAAAACCCGTCTTGATAAGATGGGTTCTTAGTCTTTGTCGATTGCCGATTTATCAAAAGTAATCTTAATTTCCGGATAGCTTTCTCTTTGGGATGAATCGTGCTTATAAGGTGAAAACGAAGGCGGGTCGCTTTTTGGTATACGCACCGTAACCTCAGAGTCCGGACGACCCGGTGGAATTGCCAAGATACCCGTTTGGCCATGAGACTCACCTTCAAAGCGCAACCCTGAAGCTTCACCTATAGCCGATCTTCTTATGTAACGCTCTAATCTACCCCTTGCTTCAGGATCGTCGACACACGAAAGAGTAGGCCTCCCCGCCTCATCATCTTCGCAGGATTCTTGCGCGGCGATTACCGGCGTAGGAGTTTGCTCCCTCTGTTCCTCACCTACTGCTTGCTTCAGATTATGAACAATTTTTCCTGCTTCAACTTGAGCCAATTCTTGAAGCAAAACAAAACCCTTTTCCAAAGCAGTGCTCTTTGTCTTTTCCCCGTCTTTTTGCGACTGATACATAATCCAGGCTTCGTGTATTTGTATAGATTTCCAGCCATGTATCTCTTGAGATGCATTTTTCAAGATTTGCGGCTGAACCGGCATGCAGGCTTCCAGCAGTCTTAAAAAGACTATCTTGTCTTCAGGCAACAATACATCAACCGTATCATTGCCGATATCGCTATCCAAATATAAATCAATCGCGAAAAGCCAATCGCTTTTTAAGCGTTCAAATTCGGCGTTTTTCAATGTGCGCCTCCTCTTTCGCAATCTAACTAAAAAAACGGTCTTTGTCAACCGTTTTTGCTTGGTTTTTGCGTGTAATTCAATACCTCAAAGACATCGCGTCAAAATCCTTTAAATAATCAATTTCTTCTTCCAATACTTTCTGAAATTCTTTAGTGTCTCTATTCTTATAGGCGGATTTTTTGCGTAAAAAAAATTTATGCAAGATGGGCAGCGCCGTAAGAATCTTCTCCAGATCTTCAGGCTTAGGATCCGGCATCTGCATCATTTCCGAGACAAAATCCGGGTCGGGCATATTTATCGCTTGATATACCAATTCAGTCCTCATACTAATCTTCCAAAGCCGTTTCCGACAATCTTAAAGCCGCCAAACCCGCCCACTTTGCTTCTTTGCTTTTCAATTCTTTTTTCAGTTTCTTTTCTTGCTTTTCCACCAAAACCCGAAACGGAGCCTTTTCGCTCTCAGGAGAAACAAATTTTTCAAGTTTTTCATTCATATTCTCATTATTTCTTCAGCCCCCCATCCCTCTAACCGTTAGCTGATCATTATTTATTATTTGTTATTTCTGATTTGTTATTTATTATTTAATATCTGAAAGTTTTTTAGCCTCTAGCCTCTAGCTTCTAGACATTCAAAGCTGACTTGTGACAAACGGATTCTAGTGATAAACGTGATTTCGTTATTCGTAGTTAGAAATTATCGTAG
>CAYOMV010000004.1:0-2734 GCA_964405175.1 uncultured Gammaproteobacteria bacterium
GCGAGCGTTGGCTGATAACCCACGGCAGAAGGGATGCGGCCGAGAAGAGCGGAGACCTCGGAACCGGCTTGGGTAAAGCGGAAAATGTTATCGATAAAGAGGAGCACGTCTAGATTTTTTCTGTCACGGAAGTATTCGGCAATGGCCAAGCCGCTTAACGCAACTCTGGCACGAGCGCCCGGGGGTTCGTTCATCTGCCCGAAGACAAGTGATGTTTTGTCGATAACTCCGGATTCGGTCATTTCTTCCCACAGGGCGTTGCCTTCACGGGTGCGTTCGCCGACACCTGCAAATACCGAATAACCGCCGTGTTCAGTAGCAATATTATGGATAAGTTCCATAACGATAACGGTTTTACCCACACCGGCGCCGCCAAACAAGCCGATTTTACCGCCTTTCAAGAAGGGGCAGATGAGGTCTACGACTTTGATTCCGGTTTCTAGGATTTCGGCTTTGGTGGATTGCTCGGCAAAAGCAGGAGCAGGGCGGTGGATGGGGTATGTTTTTTCGTTACCGACTTCACCTTTTCCGTCGATCGGGTTGCCGGAAACGTCAAACATGCGCCCCAGAGTTTTTTCGCCAACCGGTACTGAAATAGGAGCGCCGGTATCTAACACATCCATGCCGCGTTCTAAGCCGTCGGTGCCGGACATGGCGATGGTACGGACTTCGCCTTCTCCCAAATGCTGTTCCACTTCCAATACCAGCTTGCCGCCTTCGCGTTCAATTTCCAAAGCATTATAAATAGCCGGCGGTTCGCCTTCAAACTTTACATCGACTACAGGGCCGATAACTTGAGTAATTTTACCTTTCATATGATTAGCTTCTAGCTTCTAGCCTCTAGCTGATGGCCGGTTAGTGCACGGCTAGGAGCTAGTGGCAAGAGGCTTATATTTAGTTAAGATTCGAGGGCGGCTTTGCCGGCGGAGATTTCGGAGATTTCGGCCGTGATTCCGGCTTGGCGTGCCCGGTTAAATGTTAGGGTTAGCATGTCTATCATTTCTCCGGCTGAATCGGTGGCGTTTCTCATGGCCATCATGCGGGCGGAGTGTTCGGAAGCGGTGGATTCGAGCATTGCTTGATAAAGCCTGGTGTCGATTAATCTGGGAAGCATCTGGTCGAGCACGTGGCGCGGGGTCGGTTCGAAGGCTATTTCGTAATCCAGAGGGAATTTTTCAGCTCTTTTCCGATCGTAGGCCAGCCTCTCGGCGGATGTCATCTGTTCTCTTGTGTCATTATTTACTTCTTCCTCATCCGTCTCCGACAAGTTCAGTTCGTCTTCGGGAATGATAGGAAGGAGTTGTACGATTGTTGGAACCTGAGAGATGGTTGAACGAAAATCGGAGTAACAGAGGAAGACACGGTCTGTGTTGCCTTCTAAGAATTCTTGGTAAATCAGTTGCCCGGTGCTGCGTGTGCGATTGAACGAAGGCGCGTTAGAGATGGATTCGAATGACGCGAGTATTTGATTGCCGGTGCGGCGCATGGCGGCTTCAACTTTTTTGCCGATCGTTACTATTTTGACCGGTTCTTCTCGCGAGTTTAAAAAGTCTTTACATGTTTTTACGAGTTGCGCGTTAAAAGCACCGCATAATCCCCTGTCTGAAGCCACAACCACCAGAATGCTGGATTTTGCTTGTTTGCGCCCGTATAAAAGAGGGTGGGATTTTTGATTAATGAGAGGCAATACATCGTCCACCAAGTGCTTCAAAGAACCGCTGTAATTGCGGCTGTCCACTGTCATTTGTACAGCTTTGCGCATCTTGGCACCAGCCACCAATTCCATGGCTTTGGTGATCTTGCGCGTGTTCTTGATGGATTTTAGGCGAGAGTTTATCGCTCTGGTATTGGCCGGCATAACTTTTTTATAAGCTTCTAGCTACTAGCTACTAGCTACTAGACGTTATTTTAGAATATTTGTTCGACGTTAGACGTTTGTCGTTTAGGTGTTAAAAATGGAGTTCCAGTTTTTGATGGTTTCTTCGAGTTTTTCGGCTATTTCGTCGGTTAGGGCTTTTTCTTCTTCCATTTTATTGATAAGATCGGAAGCTTCGTTGTCCAGATATTCGTGCATTCCGGCTTCCCATTCGGTGATTTTTTCAATTTGGACATCATCGCAAAGCCCGCGTGTTACAGCAAAAAGAGCTGCGACTTGATGCGCTAGGGACATTGGCACATATTGGTCTTGTTTTAAGATTTCCACTGTGCGGCGGCCTCTTTCGATTTGATTACGGGTGGCTTCGTCCAGATCGGTCGCGAATTGCGCAAAGGCTTCTAATTCGCGGAATTGAGCCAAATCCAAGCGCACCGGGCCGGCGATTTTTTTCATGATTTTAAACTGGGCGGCGCCTCCCACGCGGGATACGGATAAGCCGACATTTAAGGCCGGGCGAATACCACGATAAAAGAGATCGCTTTCCAAGAAGATCTGACCATCGGTGATAGAGATAACGTTGGTTGGAATATAAGCGGATACGTCACCAGCTTGCGTTTCGATAATCGGCAACGCCGTTAGAGAACCGCCTCCGTACTCTTTGGAAAGCCTAACGGCGCGTTCCAAGAGCCTGGAGTGAAGGTAAAAGACATCGCCAGGGTAAGCTTCGCGGCCTGGTGGGCGGCGGAGCAGTAGAGAAACTTCACGGTAGGCCCAAGCGTGTTTTGATAGATCATCGTAAACAACAAGAGCGTCTTGGCCCTTATCCATGAAGTATTCACCGATAGCACAACCGGCGTA
>CAYOMV010000004.1:2744-33525 GCA_964405175.1 uncultured Gammaproteobacteria bacterium
CTTGGCCTTCTCACGGCAGCATAAGGCGAACGGAAAGAAGCGGGGCCGGATGCTGAAGCCGTAACCACGACCGTATAATCCATAGCACCCACTTCTTTTAGCTTGGCAACGATTTTTGCGATTTTGGAATCTTTTTGACCAATGGCAACATAGATACAAGTGACGTTTTTGCCTTTTTGGTTAATGATTGTGTCGATTGCGATAGCTGTTTTACCGGTTTGGCGGTCGCCGATGATGAGTTCGCGCTGGCCGCGGCCAACAGGAATCATGGAATCCACGGCTTTAATGCCGGTCATGAGCGGAGTGTCGACCGGGTGACGGGTCATAACGCCCGGGGCTATTTTTTCGATCGGATAAACTTTCGCTTGTTTATATTCTGGTTTGCCGTCGCGAGGCTTGCCAAGCGGATCGATAACACGGCCAACTACATCATCACCAACAGGGATGGATAGAATTTGCCCGGTTGATTCTACGTTTTGACCGGTTTTGATACCCGTATAATCACCCAAGACCATGGCGCCAACTCGGTCGTGCTCCAAGTTTAGAGCTACTCCGGTAGCGCCGTTTTCAAACTTAAGCATTTCCATTGATTTGGCGTGTTTTAAACCGCTAATGGATGCTATACCGTCGCCCACTTCCCTAACCACGCCTACTTCTTCGGTGACGCTCTTGGCTTGGAAAGATTTTATTTGTTGTTGCAGCTCGTCGGATAATTTTGCTGCCGCTGTCGCGTTGGTTTTCATAATTATTCTGTAAAAGCTAGGTGATTATGTAATTGTTGTAATTTAGATTGAATAGTTGATTGAAATTGCCAGTCTCCGCATTTTATTACCAAGCCTCCTATTATTTGCGGATCTACTTTATTTTGCAGGCGAACGGTTCCATTCCATTTATTTTCTAAGATTTGTTGGATTTGTTTTAGTGCTTGCTCGTCCAGATCGATCGCGGAGATAACTGTACATTCATAATGATTAGCTAACTCGCGGCTTTGAGTTTCCAGTGCTTGGATAAAACCGGAATACTCGTTTAATGAATGATTTTGTATTAGCAAACAGATCGCATTAATTGAGTATTCGTGTAATTCATCGCCTACGGTTTTTATGAGAGCTTCGCGTCTTTTTTCAAAATCAAGCATTCCATCTTGCAATAATCCGATTAAATCAGGATTGGAATCTAAAACGGAATTGAAAAACTTCAGATCATCAATGACGCGGGTTAATATTTTTTCTTCTTTTGCCGCATGTACTGAAGCAACGGCGATTTCATTAATGCTTATTCTTGCCATAACTATGCGGTTTCGAGATCTTTAATAGCCTCGTCTATCAATTTTTTATGGGCTTCGTCATCGATATCTTTGACGATTTTGCCCGTGGCTTTGGTGATTAGATTAGCAAGATCTTGTTTTAGAGCGGCATAAGTGGCGTCGCGTTCGCCCACTATCATTTCTTTTGCTTCCGTTACTTGTTTTTCTATCTCTTCTTTAGCCATGCGCATTTTTTCTTCTTTAATCGACGATGCTCTTTGTTTGGCGTCTTCGACAATTTGGGAAGCTTCTTTGCGTGCTTCGGTTATGACTTCATCGCGTTCGGTTTGTATTTCGGCAAGTTTTTCATCGGCTCTTTGCGCGTCGGATATGCCTTTTTCGATTTTTTGCCGGCGTTGTTCCAGTGCCGCGCTAATGGGCTTCCAGGCGAAAAATCGCAAGATTAGAAAGAGAATCGTAAAATTAACCAGCTGTGCTATAAAGCCTTCCCAATTGATTCCCAGTTTTGTTAGCATTTCACTCATAATCTTGATTGCCTCGATTTAGATCGATTTACAGTATTTAAATTTATGTAGAATTACATTTATCTAGAAGCCCTGAAGAATAATATAGGCACTAGATTTTAGACTCTAATCCCAATGACTAGAGTCTGGCGTCCAGTGTCTTATTAGACGAATTTGATCTTTCGACCAGCTCAGGATTAAACAAATTTAATAATAAGAGCCACGACAAGAGCGTAAATGGCGATAGCTTCGATAAAAGCCGCGCCGATAAGCATAGCGGTTTGCACTTTGGAGGCCGCTTCAGGGTTGCGTCCAATGGATTCCATGGCTTTGGCGCCCACCTTGGAAATACCCAATGCCGGGAACATGCCGCCGATTGCGATCGCGAATGCCATTGCGATAAGACGGACTGATTCAAGATTTGAAGTTACAGCTTCTGTTGCTGCGTGTGCTACTTCTTGTTCCATATCAATTAAATAGAAAATATGAATTATGAATTAGGAATGATGGAATCGCTGATGCGATATTTTTTTATATACCATTATCAACGATAGTATCTTCCAAAATTAACATCGCTACGACAGATGTTGTGATTTTTTGTTTTATGTCGTCGTGTTGTAAGGAATTGATAAGAATCGCAAAGTTTACGATTCTATGGCAAGCCCTTACTTGTGGCTGGCTCCGTTTAAAGGGACTACACCGCCGGCTTTGCCGCCAAAGGTGGCTTTGGAATAATCGGCGCGCGGTTCGTGCTCTTCTTCGTGATCGCCGTGGCTGATAGTGGCCATATTAAGGAATACAATGGTAAGAGTGGCAAAAACAAGCGCTTGGACAAATCCAACGAAGAGTTCTAGAAACAAGAACGGCAATGGAGCTAAAAATGGCGCTAAAAAGCCGATTACAAGCAACAAGACTTCGCCGGCAAAAATGTTGCCAAAGAGACGAAAGCTAAATGAAAGTACTTTGGAAAATTCGGAAATAAGTTCAAGTAATCCTACAAAAGTACCGATTACAAAAGGTTTGTGCCAAGGGGCGACAAAAAATTTGCTCCAATAACCGGCAAAACCCAAATAGCTCATGCCCATCACTTGCACGGAAATCATGGCGAATAAAGCCACTACAAATGTAAAGTTTAAATCGGCAGAGACAGATCTGATAAAAGGTATAAGTACAAGCTCGCCATGATGCATGCCCCAAACGCCGATAGTTCCCATACCGGGCCACAGTTCCACTAGGTTTGATAGCAGTACGACAAAAAATATGGTCGCGACGATTGGAAAGAATTTTAGAGCTTTGTCACGATCGTTGGTAATGGATTCAACAAAATCCAAAAAGAATTCAACAAAGATTTCCATGAGCCCGGCGATGCCCGTGGCCGGTTTATCCGGATTGATATTGCGCAAGGTTATACCGATTATGCCAAGAATAACAAAAAATAAAACACCTGCGACAAGCATGGTGTTCGTTATGGGAAAACCGGCTATAGTGGCTATTACTTCTGGTCCGATGGAAATCGCTAACATACTTTCACATCCCACGTAAAACGTACAACGTCCCACGTAAAGAGGTTAATTTTTGCTGACTTTGTTAATTATTTTTGTTGCCTTGATGCCAACCAGGATTGAGGAAATTGCAATTGAAACTATGATGCCAATAAGCAAGAACGCGGGCGAGGTGCCAAAATGCCTATCAAGCAATCTGCCGCCGAGCGCGAGAGCAACCAAGGGAATTGCCATCGTATAACCCATCTCCCAGGCAAAACCCAATGCTTCCCAGCCGGTTAAACCGTCTTTTTTGGGTTGATTTTGGTTTAAAGGCTCGTTTTGATTGCCGGCTGACATATTTCAAAGACGCCAAGATTTTACGTGCATGCCCAAAAAATGTCAATGATACAAAAAACCGCACATACATGCGGCTAATCAGAGTTGAGCTCATAGCGTGCTTTTTCCACCAGATTTTGCATTTCGGCTTTAGAAAGGCCGATCCTTTGCAAAAAACGCAATACGTGATCCGGATAAACTTCCAGGCAATATTTGCCTTCAGGGCTATCCTCAATCAGCTCTGTAGCGCTTCTTGTGATATGGGAAATGATGGGGATCTTTCCGGCAGTGTAGAGAGATACGGCCAAATTATCATCGCCGTCTTTTGCAAAAGCCAAATGTACCGTTGTACCGTTTAACAAAACTGTATGCGCGGTAATGTCGTAGCTCGCGAAATATCGCCTTGCCAGACCGCCGCTTAAAAGCTGAAAAACGCATCCTTTAAAAAGATCGGTTCTTTTCATTTTAAACACCTCTTTTGTTTGCTAGTTCATTATCAAATAAGTTCTTTTTAGTCAAAAAAACCGCCTAAATAAATAAAGCGGTCAACCGGCGATAGTTTCCGTCTCAACCGATGTTTCGTGACAGGCGTATTCCCAACAAATTATGATTAGAACCAAGGCGAGATCAATAACCGCGGGTATGCTTAAAAGCAGAAAGATTAAGCGGAGTTGAGGCATTGTGAATTTGATAACCGCTACCAAAATGATGCCCCAGACCAGCCATACGGAGATCATTCTCCGCTTTTCTTCCAGATATTCTTGATATTTCATCCCATCCAACAATACCGGGCTTAGTTCCGCTTTTAAGGACTCCTTGTTCATGAAGAGTTGTAATCCCAGTTTGCCGATAAAAAACAACAGGCCGGCGGCCAAGCTGGCAAGGGCCAAGATGGTACACATGTCAGGCCGTAGATTGAAGAAGTTATGATAGATAGTTGCCGTTAAGGCCACTGCGGGAATGAGTATCGCAATACAGATTCTAAAAAGCAACAATAGTTTATACTGATAATGGACCGATATTTTCAACCTGTCGCCCAGGTCATTAAGTTTGTTGCCGAAAAACTGAAAAAAGGCTTCTATTTGATTCATTGAGCCTCCCTGTCAAAAGTGCCGGACGTATTATTGCGGAATAATTGTGCGCTGTCAATTGCTAAACCCGCAATTGAAGCACTTTTGCGCGTTTTCTGTTGTAATCCGACTTATTTCTTCGAAAGACAATTCACGTAAATCAGCGACATATTGAGCTATATGGCGCACGTGTCCCGGTTCATTACGCTCGCCGCGGACAGGAACAGGCGCAAGCCAGGGGCAGTCGGTTTCCAGTAAAAGCCGCTCAAGAGGCATCTGTTTGACGATGTTCGCCAAGATATCTTCTTCCGCGGTAGACTTGCGAGGTTTAAAAGTGACGATACCGCCAATGCCCAGATAGCAATCGAGTTCGAGAAAAAATTGAGCCATCTTCCATGTGCTTGTGAACGAATGCATCACCATTCTAAGGCTCGGATAACTAGCCCGAGCTTTTGAGATAGCTTCAATCATGTCCGCTTCGGCATCACGCATGTGCACGATCAAAGTTTTATCCAGTTTGGCGGCGAGGTTGATTTGAGCTTGAAAGACGGAGAGTTGATCTGCTTTTGCTTTAGCTAAACCACCTAAACCCCCTTTGTCATGGGGAGATGTAGAGGGGGTTAATCTATGATAATCCAAACCACATTCCCCTATTGCCAGTACGCGTGCTGAGGATGTCGCGAGTTCTTCGAGCTTGTCGATATCAAAAGGCTCTTCATGAGCGCCCAGTTCGTCTTCGTCCTCGTAGTCGCTTGTGACGTGTTCCGGGTGATAACCTACGGCACACCAAGTATCTTTATGAGCTTTGGCGTAGGCGACTGCTTCGCGGCTGGTGTTCATGGCCGTGCCAATAGTGATGTTTTTAACGCCAAAATCGGCCATGCGCGCATGGATCGCGTCGCGATCTTCGTTGAAGCTGGAAAAATGCAGGTGGGAGTGGGTATCAATTAGCATACTGTCTGAACCTTGATTCGCGTGATTAAGAGATTAACATGATTATAATTTTATATAAAAAAATAAGTCATTTTGAAAATCTGATTGTAATCATTTAATCGTGTGAATCAGGGTTCAGATAATTTATAACAACACCCACAGTAAGCCCATGAAAATTTTGGAAATGAGTTTGGCTATGGGGGCGGTTTCTATGTAGGGAATGGCGAATGGCAGTAGGTTGAATGTCCTGATTATCCAGAAGACTCCGCCCATGATTACTATGCCTTCGATGAGGCCCACTATGGCGCCCAAAAGATGATTGGCGGATTTCATGAAGGGCAATTTGGCAAGGAAGTCGTAGGTTTTATCCAGAGCGCCAAAGACCCAACCCATTAAGCGGTCTACGATTAAAAAAATGATAAGGAACATCAGGGTTTTAGACCAGCTGTCGGGTAAGAGCCAGCTTAAGAGCGGCGACGCGGCCACGTACCATGCGCGAGCCGCGAGAAAACCGATAATAGCGCCCACGATGCGACCCAAGGAGACAATGAAGCCGTCTTTGAGGCCGAGGCCGACGAAGGCAAGGAGGATTAATAGGAGGACTATGTTGAAGAGGGCCATACGCTAAAATTACCAATTAACAATTACCAATTAACAATTTTGGAATCGCTTACGCGATATTTATTTTATTATAGCATATGAAAAAGAAAAGGCCTCCCAGCTTTAGGGAGGCGCACAAAATAGATCCGCGCCATCTTAAAGTTTACTTAAACGGTGCGTCATCGATGAAATTGTGATAATCCCAATCATCGTAATGGGCTGCGTTTACCAATTGACTCGAAGATGGATAGCCGCAATGTTCACAGCCGTTTTGTTGGAGATGAGGGGGTCGCGTCAGAAAAAGTCTCCTTGTCAAAGGAGATGTCTCGAAGAGACAGAGGATTTCCGTAATTACTCCCCTAACCTAGGAAACAAGATCTTCGGCTCAGGTAGATCGGAGCCGGGCTCCAAGCCGCCCCAGGTTTTTAGTTGGGGGAAGTTTTTTTGGCTGAGTTCGGATTTGGGGTCTTGGCCGAGGCTGTAGATGATTTGGTTGGAGATTTCGGGCATTACGGGTTCGATCATCCAGGCGACGTTTCTTAGGAATTCTAGAAGCGTATAGAGCACGAGGGCTGTTTTTTCCTTGTCTTCTTTGATTAGTTTAAAAGGCTGTGTTTCTTCGACCAAGCGGTTTGCGAGGATTAGAGACGCGTTTTCGCCGTTCCAGATAGCTTCTAAGGCGAGGTCGATGCGTGAGGTGTCGTAATACTTTTCGACTTGTTGCCAAAGAGTTTGAACTGCCTCTACTCCACCCCAGGAAGAATCTGAAATCTGAAATTTAGAATCTGGGCTAAACGTGGGGACTTTGCCGTCGAAGTATTTGCGGGACATGTTTATGGCGCGGTTCAATAAGTTGCCGAGGGTGTTGGCCAGGTCGGATTGGTAGCGCTCGGCAATGCGGGTGCGGTTGAAATCGCCGTCGTTGCCGAATTGGATTTCGCGGAAAAAGAAGTAGCGGATTACGTCGAAGGGATATTCTTTGGCGAGTTCGAGCGGATCGATGACGTTTCCCAGGCTTTTGCTCATTTTTTGACCTTCGATAGTGAAGAAGCCGTGCGCAAAAATTTGTTCCGGGAGTTTTGGGGAGCCGTCTTCGTTTTGCAGGAGAGGATCGTTTTTGGCGGCGCTCATGATCATGGCCGGCCAAAGCGCGCAGTGGAATTTGATGATGTCTTTGCCTACTAGATGCAGGTTAGCGGGCCACCATTTTTTAAACAACTCGTCGTCCGTGCCGTATCCGACTGCCGACATGTAGTTTATGAGTGCGTCGAACCAAACATAAATTCTTTGAGAGTCATCACCGGGGACCGGGATGCCGGCTGAAACTTTTTTAGCTTCGCGGGAAATGGAAAAATCGGCAAAACCGTCTTTTACGTATGAGCGAACTTCGTTAAGGCGTTTTACGGGCTGAATAAAATCTTGCTTTTGATGGAAGAGCTGTAAAATTTCATCTTTGTAAGCTGATGCTTTAAAAAAGTAGTTTTCTTCTTGAACCAGCTCGAGATCTTTATTGGGGTGAAGCGGGCATTTGCCGTCGTCATTGAGCTCTGAATCGGTTTTAAAATCTTCACAGCCAACGCAATAGTGGCGCTCGTAAGTGTCTTTATAAATATCGCCGGATGCTTCTACGGCTTTCCAAAAGCGTTCTACAGCTTTGTGGTGACGTTCTTCTGTGGTGCGGATAAAATCGTCAAAAGACAGGCCGAGATCCTTCCAGGTGTTTTGCCAAATCTTGGCCATGTTATCCAAATAAGTTTGCAGATCCTGACCTGATTTCTCCGCGGCTTCCACACTTTTTTGGCTGTTTTCGTCTGTGCCTGTCAAAAAGAAAGTCTTATCCCCTCTTAAGCGATGTGAGCGAGCCAAAATATCAGCTGCGACCGTGGTGTATGTGGACCCGATGTGCGGTTTGTCGTTTATATAATAAATCGGAGTGGTTAAGTAATATTTTTTACTCATAACTTAGCCAGAATAGCTTAAAATACTAATTTAAGTCAAAAAATGAAGTTAGATTTGACGTTTTTAAAATTATTTTTATAATAGAATAAGTACATTCATTGGGGGGAAAAATGCGTAATTTAACAGTCCATACGTTCAGGCGGTTTCTAACCTACCTTCAGAATACGGGGGGCATAGCTGATGAGTTGGCCGAGCGTTATTTCAAAGAAGCGGATCGCGAGGCGCCAAGCGATGAAATGAGGCGCGAACTACGGACAACTTTGAGTATTTACAGGCCAGCGTTGGCTCAAAAGGTACTCAGACAAAAAGGGCTTTAATTAGCTAAACCTACAGGCTTTATTCCGGAAATAAAGCCTTTTTATATTGACAAAGTTAGAAAATCTTGCTAAGTTCGATTGTTCTTTTTTGAAAGGAGAACCAATGCAGGCAACCCAAATCGAAGACTTGCTGGTGGAAATGGACGCCGGGCCGGGAAGCGTAGCGTTTATGTGCGAACTAGCTTTGCGACGCAAAGAGCCCACTCTGGAGTTGACTACGCAAGGATTCATGATTTGCTATGGATTGTTTACCGGGCTCCATGTCTTCAAAGAAGGTGACAGAGTGCTGTGCACACAGATGCGCGGTAATTTGTCTGAGACACACGTTATCGGCGACCAGCTTTTGGCCAATGAACTTTACGAATATCTTATGGGCGAGCTATTGGCCGCCGCGTAAACTAAAATAAGCCCACTTGGGCTCATTTTTTTATTACTAGATGTTATTTGTTTTTGCCAAACGCCCAAGATATTACGACAATCGCACCGCCGATAAATCCCAATATCATGTCCTTCATCGTATCGAATAAGCTGAACTGCAAGCTGACGTTAAGCAATTGATCGGCTAAAAATTCACCGATTTCCCAGAGCATGGCGGCAGAGGCTACAATTGCCAGTAAAAAGATCACTCTGATGATGGGGTTTTTGTATAATACCAATTTATTTTTTTCAAAAAGATTTGTGAGCTGTATGCCCATGGCCGCTATAGCCATACCTCCGGCAAAATGCATGGGAACGTCGAAATTGGGAATTAAAATATAAAAACCCAGTTTGATTGCCAGCAAATGAAGCGCAAAAATTAACAGAGGAACGGCAAAAGCAATCAAGATTGGAATGAGAATAATCTCTTTTTTTGTATTGCGCCCCATATTTATAATGACTAGATTAAAGGTTGGTTATATTCGTTAAAAATTTTCAGTGCTTGCTGTTGGACTTCTTTTATTAACTCCTCCATTTTTTCTTTAGTTGTATCAACCCAAACTTCCCAGCCGTGAACTCCGGGTTCTCTGTTAGTGAATCCTATTTGGTGAAAAGGACGCATTTCGTGCTCGGATAAAATCGTAAAGATCGCTTCGTTGTAGATACCGCATAATTCAGGATCGTTGCAATTAAAAGTCAGCATATAATTTTTATCGCCTCTTTTATCGCGTACGGAAACTTCTACGGGAATAAATTCTTCGTTGCTTTCGACTTTTTCAAACGGATTTTTCATATCTGCATTATAACAGATTTTGTAAATAAAATAACATCCGGGTTAGGATGCTTAGCTTTCTTATTATCGGAGCACTGAGAAAAACAGAAAAGTACAAAGGCCTACAAGTCTATCAGGTTGAGGGAGTTACGTGGCCGAGGATTGCGGATCTTCCTTGTATTTGATGTTTAGGCTGTGGCAGAGCGGGCAGTACTTTTGCGCAGTGTCGAATTCTGTTCTGCATTCCACACAATAGCAATTATGAACTTTATCGACTGCAGAGGTTTTGCCGGAGTATCTTTGAAAGTTACCGCATTTTCTTTTTTCACCTGCCATTATCCCCTCCTTTTAAAGGAACCAAATTCAAGATAGGCCTCACAAAGAAGCCTGTCAAGTAAAAATCGCTTTTAATTTAAGCCTATTTAGTTGTTCATCATTGCTCCGAAGATGCCGAAAATCGCGCCGAAGATGAGAAAAACAGTCATTACAACGGCTTGGATGATACAGCTCGAAACCATGTAATAGCCCAAAACTCCGAATGATCTTTTTAAGAAAGAATCAGAATTCATCCAGCCCTTGTAGCTGTATGTGTCTTGTGTTGAATTAGTGGTTGAATGATTGGAAGAGCTTGTTGGTGCTGGCATAATTTAAAAATATATTTTAGTAATGACATAATTATAACAAATTTTTTTGTTTTACGCACATGGGGCTATTGACTATTTGCGATCTTAGTGCTAGTTTGGGAACTGTTCAATTCGAAAAAGGAGAAAAAATGCCCACGATCGGCGATATGATGGACTTGATTCATAGGGTCAACTTGGGTGTGCAAGTCTACGGGGCCACGGCTGACTGGAAACAGCGATACGATAATATGGTTACACTGGCGGGAAAAGCTGTTTATTACGACAATGTGCCAACCTTTGGAGCTTTACAGCTAACCAGGCAAACCGAATTAGGGCCATTGGGCGAAACAGCTTTCAATGCATTAGTACTTTTCTTAAAACAAAACAGCCAAAAAAACGTCTCGAATCTGCTCTAAAGAGCGGATTTTTTTAAATAAAAAGCCGACCAAACGGTCGCGCTCATGAGAAGGTGCCAGTTACCTAGAATTGGCAGAGGCAGATGTAGGCGGGGTCGAGGTTGATGCTCACGAGAGCCGGAGCGCCCGGGAACGCAGGTTGGTTCGGATCGGGGCGCGGGATGAGCGGAGAGCCGGAGCAAAGTGCGTAGAGCTTGCTGCCATGCACTGCCGCGGCGACCGGACCGTCACACGCTGTTCCATCGAGGATGGGTACGATGCCGTCTTGAGGGCGGTAGGGGTTCAGGAAGCCGACCGTATGCCCGCCGCCGGTCGTGACGAAGGTGCCTTTGCGCAGAAGTCCGCAGTGATCTTGCGCGATGTCGTCGAGGAAGGCGCTTGTATCGAACATGGTTTCGGCGTAGTCGGGATTGCCGAATTCGTCGATGAAGATTTCACCGACCACACCGGTTGTGACATTGCTGAAGACGAGCGAGTCGAACAGCAAGCGTCCGCTGTCTTGAATACCGTTGACGCCGAACGGGGCGGGCGGACCGCCGGGCACGGGGACGTAGGCGGGATCAGGCGATGTGAGGGGGCCGCTGTACCAAGGGAATGCCGCTCCTCCGGTAACTGGCCCAGCCCAGATGAAGCCCATGGGATTGGTGGTGTCTGCCGAGTACCACATGCCGTTTTTCACGACCAATCCGTTCAAACCCGCCATCTGCAGATCTTGCACGCCGACGAGTTCGGTGAAGTTGGTTCCGTCGAACTTGTACACCAGCGAACCCGTGGGCGGGCCGTTTTGGTTCAGGAATGCCAGGGCGCCGATGATATCATCGCCGCTCATGTCGATTCCGCTCGCGAAGGCTCCCACTGAAAACGGAATCGGTATGTTGGCTTGCGCGCCGGTTTGCAAGTTGACCTTGATGAGCTCGGCGCTGGGCGGCCCTTGCTGAGGCAAGATGGTGCTTGAGACGTATGCGAAGGCGATGCCGTCTTCCACGCGAATGCGGAAGTTTTCCGGCACTTGCCCCATGAAGGGGTTGAACGCGCTGACGAGTTGAGGCGAGGCGCCTTGTGCCACAGGTGAATAGTTCGGCTGCAGCATTCCGGGCGCGATGATTTCTTGCTCCGCTTGGCCTACCGCCTCCTTGTCTTTCGGCGCTTCGGCGGAGCATGCGGTGAGTACGGCTACGGATGTCAGGATGGAGATGCGACGCATGTTTTACTCCTTGCCTTTTTAAGGCGTTCTGGCCCAACAACTGCCAATTTGAATGTAAAACTCCGCTTTTCTAGCGAAGTTGGTCGGATTATATATTTTTTAAAAATTACTGTCAAGCTATGGTACGTAAAATAATTCAGCTGAAGCAATGTTCGTCCATTTTCCATTTTTCCAATTTAACTGATATGAGGATGAGAAACCGTTACTTCCCAAGATTTCCAAAGTATAGACACCGTCTAAGCTTGTAGTGCCGTATTGTTCTTTTTCGATTTGCCAATTGAAGTTTTTTGAGTAAAAGCCGTAATCGTCCCAGTGCCTGAAGTTTGTTCTAGACAGACCTTGAATTTGCACCGAATCACTCCAATAACTGTCGTTTCTTTTTAAAATAACTTTATACCACTCATCGTTATTTTCATCTTTTTCATCGATAGCATAAATCAAACGGATGTTTAATATCTGCCCTTCGGATAGTTGGGGAGGAGGTACATTTTCACCCGGGCGATAATTAGGGTCGTCCATAATATATTTGACATTACTGCCGGGAGGAGCTTCTTCGTCGTATTCTTTATCATGACAGCCTACAAAAATAAAAGTTGAACAACAAAGGAGTATCAAAAATAATAGATTATGATTCTTCATATTTTATCTCTGTATTTTTTTGGAGCTAAAATAATCACAGATTCTCCTTTGGCGCTGGAGTTTTTAACGTCGACTAAGACTTTGCTGATATTTCCGCGGTAGATGGTTTCATAGATTTTTGTCAGTTCCCGACAGACGCAAACCGGCCTCCCTGCGTCGTCTGTCTCACCTACCGCATCGGCGATGGATTCGAGAGCTTTTATTAAGCGATGAGTAGATTCGAAGAAGACGACAGCTTCGTCACGGTTCATGATATCTTTGAAAAAAGTTTGGCGGCCTTTTTTGGTCGGCGCGAAACCCAGAAATGTGAATTTTTCCATTGGAAAGCCGCAGACGGAGATGGCGGCTGTGAGCGCAGACGGGCCGGGAATAGGACTGACGGCCAGATTTTGGTTTAGTGCTTCAGAAACAAGCTGGCCTCCGGGGTCGTTTACACCGGGTGTTCCGGCATCTGAAACATAAGCTATATCGGATCCAGCTTTTAATTTATTTAAGATAGAATTCAGTTTTGCGGAATTTGAGTGCTGATGCAGTGACTGAACATTTTTGTGGATGTTATAATGATCCAGCAGTTTTTTTGTAACCCTGGTATCTTCACAAACGATTAAATCGGCGCTTGATAGCGCGTCTATCGCTCGCTTGGAAATGTCGTTTAAGTTGCCAATAGGCGTGGCTATTATGTAAAGCATAATTATTTAACTCAATTTTAGCTGAAATAATGTTATTTTAACAGTGATATGGTAAAATGGGATAAATATATGGATTTTGCCAGAAGCCAAGCAATAAAAATTTATCCGATTCTTATTTGTTTGATTTTTTTAAGCTCGGGGTGCGGTGGCGCTGATAGCGGTAATAGCGCGAACATGGCAACAAAATCCGCAATTGGAGTACCTATTTTGGATATCGAATCTCCGGATCTAGTATCTGAGACAAACGGCAATGAGGTCTTTATCAAAGGAAGCACTGATCGAGATCAAGTATTTGTAGGTAATCAGGTAATTCAAGCTATCGACGGTGATTTTGCGGCAACCATCCCCCTTAAAGAAGGGATCAATATAATTCCCGTAGAGGCGGGCAATGGCAATACAACTACGACTATAAATATAAAAGTTACTAAAAATAATTATGAATAAAAAATATTATTACCTTTTACTTATCCCTATTACGGCTTTCATCGTGGTAGTTGGCGCGGGTATGTGGTACGCGAATAAAAATTTGGATACAAATAAACAAGATCAGATTGATCCCAATGCCGAACAGCCTTTTATTTATGAACCGGAATCAATAGATCCGGATTCTTATGAAGCCCGCATAATAAGACTGCAAGAAGCGGTGAAACATTTTAGATCGGCAAAAACTTTTACGGCTACTGTTAAAGAAGACTCGGAAGCCGGCAAGATAAATGCTCTTCTTACATATGTTAAACCCTTACGGTTAAAAGCCAATTTAGAGATTGATGGAGATGAAGCTCTGGAAATGATAATCGTGGGAGAAACAGCATACGCCAAGTTGCCAAAAGAAGACTGGAAAATGACTAATGATCTTTACATTAGGCAATTTGGAAGAAGGTTTTTTGAGGGCATGATAACCTCGGATGATAGTTTAAATTCGTTTGGTATTGATAGCGATGCCGCATTTGATATCAAGTTTAACGCTAAAAATGATTGTTTGGAGTTTGATACAACTTACACTGCGGAAGAAAATGAATATCCAATTTCGTTTTGTATTAACGACAATAATGAGATAGTTAAAATAACCAAACAAGACACGCAGGGCACGGTTGAAACTTATTACGAGAATTATAATCAACTTATTACAATTGAAAGACCGGTTCTACCTGTTTTGGACCCAACTTTGAAAATTGAATACCAGGAATAAATTTTAAATATTTTTATCAGCCAACAAATAGGGATTTTGCATTTTTTTGAGCCGTAAGAATGAAATTAAAAAATACAATATCAACAAAGGTGAAAGTATTTGCACAAGAATAATGTGCATTTTAGTTGCAATGGCAAAGATTAATATACACAATCCCAATAAAGATAGCGGAAGCAAATAATGCGTGTCGCCTGTTTTCTTTTTCCACGGTTGGAGAATGATGATGGCAAAGAAACCGGCAATGAAAGATGTGATGAACCAGCCTAAAAAGGCGGAAAAAGGAACATTCAACAGACCGCCCGGATTAATCCAAGTAGCAGCATGCATGGCGCTAGACAGTGGTTCGATTAAAATTGCCGCAATCATCACCAATAACGAAGCATCGAATGCCCAAGAAAAAAGGTTTTTAGGATCGTTGTTGATCTGGCTCGGTTTTTTTATGAGGAGCATGCCGTTTATAATAGAGGCCCAAAAAATTATTATCGGCCAAGGGATGCGGTACAGTTTATATCCCAAGAAATCGTTAAACACCGCAAGCCCAAACGGCCATCCGCGAGCCGCGTTTAGAGCCATGGAAAAAAATACAACACCGGTGACCGCGACCATGGCGATAAAAGCTTTTAAATAACCGAAAACTCTGCCCAGCATTATGAATACAAAAAGCCAAAGTACCGAGAAGCCGACCCCGATACCCCAAAGACTTGTGATATTAAAATCTTTAGTAAATAAACCATATAAAGACCAAATAAACCCGGCTAAGAGCAGTAAAAATAGAAAGGTGGCAAATCGTGCTTTTTTAATTTTTGGCATAATAAAAGCAAATATTTAATTTTTCCGTACTATCATAAAAGAATTGCTTCAACTTGTCATCTTTATTGAGTTGTGCTAATAATATTAGCACTCTCATTATTAGAGTGCTAAATATATGTTACCCCAAAATTTTACTACAAAAAGCCAAGAAGCGCTTGCCTACGCGCATCAATTGGCTTCGAAAAACGGCCAACAGGCTCTTGAACCAATCCATCTTTGTATGGCACTTTTAGAACAGGAAGGAAGCGCCGTGCCGTCTATATTAAAAAAATTGCAAGTGGATATAAACGCGCTAGCCGGTGAAATGGAATTGTTATTAAAAAAGATACCCAAGGTATCCTCTACTCTAAGCGGAGGTTTGGGCCAAGTGTTTTTTAGCCAAAATTCAGCCAGAGTGTTGGTGCAGGCGGAAAAAGCCGCCGGCTATTTTAAGGATGAATTTATCTCCACGGAACACCTCTTGTTGGCATTAGCGGAACACCCTTCGGAAGTTTCCGCGGTTTTAAACAATCACGGTGTAACCACAGACTCCATCTTAAAAGCGCTAAAAGAAGTTAGAGGCAGCGCGGTTGTGGATAGCCCGGAGCCGGAAACAAAGTATCAAGCAATGGAAAAGTATTCGCGCAACCTCACAGAGCTGGCGAAACAAGAAAAGCTTGATCCGGTTATTGGAAGAGATGAAGAAATAAGAAGAGTGATGCAGGTTTTGTCGCGAAGAACCAAAAACAATCCGGTCTTAATCGGCGAGGCCGGCGTTGGCAAAACAGCCATTGTTGAGGGTTTGGCACAACGTATCGTTTCCGGAGACGTTCCGGAGTCTTTAAAGGAAAAAGATTTAATTTCTTTGGATTTGGGTGCTATCGTGGCAGGCACAAAATTTAGAGGCGAATTTGAAGAGCGGTTGAAAGCTTTGATTAAAGAGGTGCAAGACAGCCACGGGAAAGTGATTTTATTTATCGATGAGCTTCATACTCTGGTTGGAGCCGGGGCAACGGGAGAGGGAGGCGCTATGGACGCGTCGAACTTGCTAAAACCCGCGTTAGCACGCGGTGAATTGAGGGCTATCGGCGCGACGACCATCAAAGAATACCGCAAGTATATCGAAAGAGACGCGGCTTTGGAGCGCAGATTCCAGCCGATTATGGTGGAAGAGCCCAGCGAAGAAGACGCGATTACGATTTTAAGAGGAATTAAAGATAAATACGAATTGCACCATGGGGTAAGGATTACGGATAACGCGCTTATTTCAGCGGTAAAGTTATCGACTCGTTACATTAGCGACAGGTTTTTGCCGGATAAAGCTGTTGACCTGATTGATGAAGCGGCTTCGGCACTTTGCATGCAAATCGGTTCGATGCCTGAAGAATTGGATAGGATTAAACGAGAAATGATTACGCTTGAAATTGAAAAAAGATCGCTAAAGAAAGAAGATGATAAAGAATCAAAAGAGCGCCTGAAAGACGTTGAAAGGCATTTGGCGGAACTTCGCGAACAGTCTGATGATTTGGAATTGGCGTGGAAAGCGGAAAAAGAGTTGCTGACTAAAATTCAGGATAATAAAAAGGATATCGAGAATTTAAAAAACAGAGCGGAAATCGCCGAAAGAAACGGAGATTTGGACAGAGCTTCGGAGATTCGTTATGGAACAATACCCGAAAAAGAGAAGGAGCAGGTAAATTTAGAGACTAAGCTTAAAAAGATGCAGGGAAAACGAGGGCTGCTTAGAGACGCGGTTACTGAAGAAGATATCGCCACCGTGGTTAACCGTTGGACTCATATACCAGTTTCACGCATGCTCGAAACAGAAGCCGAAAAATTGGCCAAATTAGAGGATGAATTGCACAAACGAGTTGTTGGCCAAGATGAGGCCGTAACGGCCGTAGCAAACGCGATTAGGCGCTCCAGAGCCGGTTTGGCAGAACCCAAACGCCCCATAGGATCATTTCTCTTCCTGGGGCCGACCGGTGTGGGCAAAACCGAGCTCGCCAAAGCCTTGGCCGAAGCCATGTTCGACAACGAGCAAGCAATCGTTAGATTGGACATGAGCGAATACTCCGAGAAACATGCTATTGCACGCATGATCGGTTCTCCTCCGGGTTACATCGGTTATGAAGAAGGCGGACAGCTAACCGATAGAATCCGCCGCCAGCCGTATTCGGTTATCTTGCTTGATGAAATAGAAAAAGCTCATCCGGAAGTGTTTAACACTCTGTTGCAAGTTTTGGACGACGGCAGAATGACGGACGGCAAAGGCAGGACTGTCAGCTTTAAAAATACTATTGTGATCATGACCTCAAACTTGGGTTCGGATGTTATTTTACACGAAGGAGCGCATGGTGGTGTTGTGGGCTTTTCTGAAACGCCATCTTCGGAATCGACAACGGACAGCGAAACAAGACAAAGAATATTGGATCTTTTGAAAGAATCCTTTAGGCCGGAATTTTTGAATAGAATCGACGCGTCAATAGTATTTCACGCGTTGTCGAAAGATGACCTTTTGAAAATCACCGAATTGCAATTGCAAGATGTCGCGAAAAGATTGGCGGAGAAAAAAATCAAGATTAAATTTACCGAAAAAGCCAAGGCTTATCTCGCCGATAAGGGATATGATCCGGCATATGGGGCGAGACCGTTGAAACGCGCGATTCAGGATTTGATATTAGACGATCTTTCTCTGAAGATTATCGAAGATAAATTGAAAGAAGATTCAAAAGTGAATATAGATGTTAAAGGAGAAAAGATTCTGATTACAGCATAAAAAAATCAGCGCCCAGATGGAGCGCTGATTTTTTAATCTATTTGGCTTTTTTAGCCGCGTCTTTATATTCTTTTTCCACGTCCTTCCATTTATCCAAAAGATACGCGCGTACTTCCGGAACTTCGTTGGCGGCAATATCTTTGGTTTTAGTGTAATAAGCCATTACTTTTTTGACCGCGTCTTCGTAGTTCTTTTTGGTAAGATTTTTTTGCTTGTTGAGCTCGGCTACCAATTTTTTCTGCATAGCCATGGCTTTCTTTTCGGCTTGTTGCAGCATTTTTTTGCCTTTAGGAGTTTTTAGATAATAAGCGGTACCAACAGCCAAAGCGGCGCCGGCAACTAAGCCCGCAGCCAATAAACCCTTATTATGGGAATGGTTGTTGTTACTTTTTGCCGCTTTCTTTTTGGGTGCCTTCTTTTTTGCTGGCATATTAATAATACTTTTAAGAATAAAGAATAAATTAATTATAACACAGTTAAATTATTTTGTAAGAATTTCTTTGACTCGAGCCTTGCTATCCTCTACTCCGGGCTGGTCGAAAGGGTTGATTTTCATTAAAAGGCCGGTAAGCGCAGTGGTTATTTCAAAAAACATCAGCAAAGCGCCCACATTTAATTCATCAAGTCTTTTTAAATTTAAAATGCCTACGGGTTTATTTTGCGCGCTGATCGCGTCTACCGTTCCGTTTAGCGCAGCGTCGAGCAAACTCGAAAAGTTTTTGCCGCCCAGGTATTTTAGTTTTTCAACTTCGGAAATTTGTTTGGGAACTTTAAGTTTATTGTTGAAGTTATTGATCCGTAAGAAAGTATAGACCTTATCATCCGGACCTTCTTGAAAGAGCTGTAACATACTGTGCTGGTCGGTGGGGCCTATTGCACTTAGCGGAGTGGGACCAAAAACTTTGGATTTACCCAACGACTCGCCCCAAAGCTGTACGTACCAATCTCCCAAAGTTTTCAAGGCGGAACAATAAGCAAATAAAACATGGATTTTTCGCGATTTCGTATAATGAGCTGCATGTAAAGCTGCAAATTGGTCGATACCATGTGACGTTCCACCGAATGTCTCCCAATCTACGCGCATTTTGCGAGCGCCTTGGAGCAGTTTATCGATATTAATGCCGGCCAAGGCTATGGGAAATAATCCTGCCGCAGATAAAACAGAATATCTGCCTCCTACATTTTTGGGAATTTCCAATGTGTCGTATCCTTTTTTGGCGGCATAATCGGCCAGATAGCTGTTTTGTTTTTCAGTTGTGCAGATTATTGCCTTTTTTGAGTTTTTAATTCCAGTAGCTTTTTCCAAACGCTCTTTAGCTGTAAAGAAAACGCTCATTGTTTCCAAGGTGCTTCCTGATTTGCTGATTACATTAATCGCGGTTTGCTTCCATGGCAAGCTGTTGAATGTTGAGGTTATTTCATCAGGATCCGTGGTATCCCCGGCAAAATGGATCTTTACTTTAGAATTTTGGGACTTAAGCGCGTGTATTACGGCTTGCGCCCCGAGGCTGGAACCGCCTATACCGATGACTAAAAGATGTTTGTATTTACTGAATTTTTTTACGGCTTTTTTTATATCAGCAACGTAATTTTTATCGTCTATGATATCGAACCAGCCAACTTCTCCTTGTTCGCGCAACCTTAAAAGTTCTTTCTTTGCGTCCATGATCTGCCCGGGCGTAATTTTATCCGCGGCTGAAAGATTGGCGCGCATATTTTTGTCTGAATAACTCAACATAAATGGTTTAAAAAATGGTACAACATACAAGGTACAGCGTATAAGGTTTTGGTACTTGATTATTTATTCGTCTTCATTCGAACGGGGGTATGTACTTATTATGGAGCTGTATGTGCCGCAACCATCGTTTTGTTTAATGCAGACACGGAAAAAGTATTCTTTTTCTGGATTAAGATCTATCCAAGTGAATGAATAAGACTCTTCTCTTTCCAGTTCGTGATGGAATCTTGTTGGATATGAAAGATCTTCATCGCCCGCGAGCATTACTATGTAGCCCTCGGGAGCGCTTAAGTCGTGCGTGTCCCAACTCATAATAATTTCACCCTCTTCCTCCCCCGGCTTTACCGCTATATCGATAGCTCCTTCGATCTTTTTCTTTTCAGGAGTTTGATCGGCATCATTATCAGATAAATCGGAATCGTCATTTTGCTCTTCATCTTGAGATTCGCTATTACCTGTCTCTGCGGGTGTTTCGCTATCCATAGTTGTACTGGTTGATGACTCGGTATCTTCCATGACGTCATCCGTTGAGGTAGCAGTTTCTTCTTCGATCTCTGTTTCAGGCTCGTTTATAGCGGCACATTCTCCTTTATAAAGCGACCATACTTCGCATTCGGTGCCGTCGGGCAATGTGCAGTATCCTTCTGTGGTGCCGGCCAGAGTTTTTTTCATGACAAATTCTCCATTACGGCTTAAGCAATAAACGGTAGCCGGATTTGATAAAGCCGTGTCTTCGGCCATTTTTTGATCTCCGTATTCTTCCGTCTCCGGTGCGTCTGACGGCGCTGAAACCGGGGTATCTGAGATATTGGTATTTTCGGAACCGTCATCCGCGAACGGATTGCAACCGGCTCCGATAGATGCCAGAAAAATGCCCAGACTTAAGAAAGTAATGATTTTTTTGCTTTGCATACATTCATTTTAACATATTTTATTAAAACTAAAACAGCTGTACTGTGTACGACTATAATACGTATCTTGTAAAAATGGTCTTTCTTTGATTATTTATTCAAAATGAGGCTAACCGGACAATGATCGGATCCCATTACGTCTGTGTGAATTACAATATTCCCTAAATTAGGCTCCAGTGATGAATCCGCGAAAAAGTAGTCTATGCGCCAGCCTACATTGCGTTCACGGGCGCGGGTTTTCATGTCCCAATAAGTATACTCCACTTTATCCGGGTTTTGATGGCGGTATACATCGATAAAACCGGATTTGACGACTTCATCAATCCAAGCTCTTTCCATGGGCAAAAAGCCGGTATTTTTTTCGTTGGCTTTGGGTCGGGCTAGGTCAATTTCATTATGCGCGGTGTTAACGTCTCCGCAAAAGATGATTTTATGTCCCCTTTTTTTGTAATCATTAATCATCTTTAAAAAAGCTTCGTAAAAGTCCATTTTGTATTTTAGACGGACAGGGCCCATGCCTCCATTTGGAAAGTAAACATTAAATAATAAAAAATCTTCGTAATCAGCTCCTATAATACGACCTTCTTTGTTTAATATTGGGTAATTGAACTCGGTTATAAACTTTTTAGGTTCTTTTTTGCTAAAAACAGCAACTCCGCTATAACCTTTCTTTTCGGTTGAGCAATTCCAGCAAGAGCTATAACCTGCCGGATGGGCAATTTCGTGAGGGATTAGTTCTGGGGTGGAGATTTTGGTTTCTTGCAGGCAAATTATGTCGGCATTTGCGCTTTGCATCCAATCTTCGAAGCCTTTTTTAAGCATCGCGCGCAAGCCGTTTACATTCCATGAAACTAATTTAATCATATGCATCAAATAGTAACCAAATATTTATTAAGTTACAAATTATTTTATCAAGATACAAACATTACCAAATCTGTTTAGCTTGGATTATTGCGTGAATAGTTTGAATCACGAAGCTTCGCAGTAAAAAAAGACTCCGCGCGGGCGGAGATTAGAAACGGATAGTACCATGCGGATGCATGACTAAAAATTCTTGCGCTTCCTTGGTACAGCCCGAAAGTGAACGAAAAGTAACGGTAATGGATTGTTGCTTGGCCGGATTCGCGGATTTTTCGATAATGCTAAGATATGGCAGTTCCAAATTATCTTTTTGCTGTAAATTCCGAAAGACATCTTTGATATGCCTCGTGAGGATGTCGTCTTGCGGACCAAGTTGCCAATAAACGAATTGCCAGCCAGGAGGGGCGATTTTTTCCTCCCACCAATGTTTGGCGATTTTACAAGGCGGGCAGATTTCGGTACCGATGAGCGCGACGTTTAAATCGCTTTGTTTTAGCGTCGACCAGAATTCATTTCCGGATTCAACTTCAATCCAGACGACCCGCTCTATTGACGCTTCTTGCTTTGTTGTTCGTTTTTGAACATCTGGAGATTTTTGGGGCTGTGTAGCAGCGCAGTTGGTAAAGAACAGACAAAGGCCAAAAACCGCAAAATATCTCATGCCGCCTCCTTTTTTGTATTATTAATGTCTCGAAAAAATAGATATCTGTCAAATATCAAGTTTTGATATTGCATTGTTCACTTATGAACTCCGCAATTTCATGGACGGCTTTTTCTTTACCTCCGGGTTCGTGTGAATTAATTACCTCCAAATCAGCTTTTATGTGCTTTAAGGCTCTTTCTTGGTCGGCGATTAATCGTTTGACATCTGAAGTTTCTTGATATTTATCGGGTATGATTTTGATTACAAGTATTTCAAAACCGGCTTCACGTAAAAATTTTACTCCGGATTCAACCAGCGCGGCTATACCAATATTATTTTGCAAAAGATTTACGAGGTATGGCTTGTCGTTCGAATAATAATTGCCGGCGTATTCGGATATGTGCGTTAATTCTCCGGCTTTTTCTTTAGATCGTAGAATATCCTCGTCAATAAAATCATAAAATATTTCGTCATCAGTATCACGTTTTGGCCGTGTTGTTAAAGATTTCGCTATTTTTATTTGGGGGAATCGCACCAAGAGCTCTTTGATTATTGTTGATTTTCCGGCACCGCTAGGGGCGACAAGGCCAATAATGGGATACATATCTGCATAAATACTAAATCATTATTGACAAAAAGTAAAAATTGTAATAATAAATAAACTCGCACATTAAGGAGAATGCGTGCCCAAACTTTACGCGACCTCACGAAGAATCGACAGATATGGCTTTAGAGTGCAAGGATCGTTACCGCCGATTGAAACAATCTGCATAGACACCGGCTCACCGCGCAATTTGATTCAAACGTTCTTGGATAAGTTTTGCATCAGTACAAACAAAATCTTTATAGAAGAAACGGATGGCTTGCAAGATTCGGAAGTACAGGTAGTTGCCACTGTACATCAGGCGCTAAACTCTGACGAAGTGGATATCAATTTTTGGCAATTAATCGATGAAGAGAGGTGCCCGGCGGCACTTGAGCAACTAAAACTTGCGGCACGTATGACCATCTATCAAAAAAAGGCCTAAGCGGCCTTTTTGAATTATTTGTTTACAATATCGATGGGGTTTATGTAGTCTTGCAACTGTTCACGAGTCGAAGTATAGCCTCTTAAGACAATATCTGTGCCCTTGTGCATTTGAAAATGCACATGCTTTCTGTTGTAACCGGCGTCACGTGTTTTGTGTTCGCCTAGGTAGCCGATAATGTCGCCCTGATCCAATAAATCGTCTGGGCGTTTTAAGATTCTGTGAGGATCTATATGTCCGTATAAAACCGTAATTTTACTCGTATTCAACTCACAGGTTTGAACCAGAACACCGCCGTAGCCGTTAACTTCGCCGGTAAAAATTACAGACCCTCTACAAGAAGCGACAACGGGAACATCCTTGTTAATTTCATCAGGAAATATTTCGATATCTTGAGCGGCATGGTAGCCCGTCCAGCGTTCCGGCGGTTCAATGGGATTTTGATCGGAGTTAGGAGTGACGTACATTCCAAAATCAAGCAACAGAGCGCGCTCTTTTGTGTTATCGAGCGGCCAAATGAAATCAGGCGCAACGGCGCGCGGTGCGTTTTGTGAGGCATTGCTCAAAATCAGCGCAAGCGCGCCCAGTAGCGCCATGAAATTCATAATTAACTATATTTGCTATTTACAGCAAATATTCATTTCTCTATCGGATATGGTTCCGATATATGCTTCACGATATTTGCAAGCACCATCTTCGACCGTATCGATTACTCTGCCTCCGGCAGAAACGCATTCATTAGCGGTTCTTTCTTGAATGGGGGTTTCGGCCAGGTTGATATCAGTAACGTTCCAGTCTTCCATTGTCAGAACCGCGGTCATTCTCAAAACTTTGTCGTCTACATTGGCTTTATAGTTTACCGTCGATTCATAACAGCCTTTACAATCTTCGGTCTTCAGATTGGCTACGTAAATCTGTGAACCGTTATTTTGTTTATAATGATCCGACCCTTCTATATAAGAAATTGACCCTTCAGCGGCTAACTTATCATTCTCGTTTTCAAATTCTTGGGTTAAGCCTTCTTCGCTGAGTTCAGAGCATTCCTCCTCCCAAACACGCACACATTTTTCTTTAGAGGGGCAGTACTGGTAACCGGCTCCGACCAAACATCCATGACTGTCTCTGTCGCCTCCGATGAGCCCTGTGTCGGAGGAGGTGGATGAAGGCGGTTCTTGGGTTTCGGTAATTAAAGTTGGTTCAGCGTCCAACGGATTGTCTTGGTCTTGATTTTCACCGATAACTTCGTATTGAACGCAACCGTTAGCCAGGGAGACTAAAGCTATGCCTGCGAGCAGTAAATAAAAAGGATTTTTCATAGATACTGATACGTCTAAACCTAAGACATTTTGGAGTCTAGGCTTATTAGCGTAATTAATTTTTAATATCAGCAATATAATAACCTTTTAGCTAAAACTCGACAACACGTGCATAGAGTGGCAAATTGCAAATAGCAAATTGCAAGAGTAAACTGGAAAAAACTAATAATTGAGTTTTTATGACTTATAAAAGAGATATTGAGTTTTTATTTGAAATGGGCAGTTTGAGGAATATGCAACGAGGTTGGATACAGCATTTAGCAACCGACTGCGCCAATGATTTAGAGCATACAATGAGGGTAATGTGGCTTGCTTTAATACTCGCCCGCAAGCATGGAGGTTGCAATGAGGAGAAAATATTAAAGATGGCGATGATTCATGATTTGGCTGAAACACGCACATCCGACCTTAGTTACATCCAAAAAGTCTACGTAAAAGCGGATGAGGAAAAAGCGGCGCATGATTTATTGGAGCGGACACAAATTAATGATTTCGAGCAAATCTGGCAAGAATACGAAAGACGTGACAGCATTGAAGCGAAAATTGTTAAAGACGCGGATAATTTGGATGTTGATTTGGAGATCAAAGAACTTGAAGAACGCGGGCATACATTGCCTAAAAAATGGCAGGCTTTCCGGAGATTAATAAGAGATGAAAAATTGCATACCCAAGAAGCATGTGAATTTTGGGATGAATTGCAAAATTCCGAACTGTCTGACTGGCATTTAGGAGCAAATAAGTGGGTAAAAATGCCGGATACAGGCAAGTAAAATTAGTTATCTCTGCGTTTCAAAAGTTTTACGGCTTCATCGCTGGTTGGTATGACTGCTTTTGAATCTTTGTTAATCTCTTGATTGATTATTTTTACTAAACTTTGCGCGCCGTTATTTCCATAATTCCCAAAATGGTATTTTTTAACCTTACCCTTGGAAGAAGCGGGTATTGAATCACTAACAATATTTTTCAGGTGCTCGGGAGCGAAAATATATATTTTAGAAAAATCATAATCCTTTATTACGGATTTTATATTTTCATTCAGCTTGTTCGCGGTTTCATCCCTAATTCTGCCTTTTTTTGATTCGTAAACAGCTCCGCTTCTATATGTGCCCCGTTCACCCCTTTGTTTAAAATGTCCTTCTCTGTCCGAATATTTGGGTTTTTCAAACGTAAATTGCTCTACGATTTCAATAAACCCATTTTCCGCAAATAAAAATTTGGCACGTTGCTTGCTTATCGTTATAAACAAGGTTGGATCATTGGAGAATTGTGGTAATTTGGAAGATATTTTCATAGAAAAAAGCGTACTAGTTAATAATACGCTTTTAAAATAAAATTTCTTTTTTATTGTTGTTCAAACTTGATCGGTATTTCCAATGCGTCCGCGTTTTCAGGTAATCCGGAAGGGTTTGATTTTTGCAGTATCAATGATCCGTTTTGCATAAACGAGGGGTCACCGCCTTTATATGGGCTCTCGAAACTCAATTCAGCCCTGAATGGAACAAATTCTTCCGTCATCCAATTACCCTCGGCTTCGGCATTGGTTTCGGCGATAATTTTACCATCCCAATCGGTTAATACTACGGGAAAGCTCCCTTCAAAGTACCATTGGCCTCTGGCGCGGCCTTGGATGGTAAGCGGGCTTTCTATGGCACTCTCCGCGGTTGGCTGATTGAGTTCGATTAGCTGATTGCCGGCGGTTTCATCTGTAAAGTCTATAGTGGATACGATTTGTTTTTCCGTTTCCCAGATAGATTCGTCAACTTGCCCGGATCTTTCTATTCGGGCGTTTCCAGTAAGCGGATTGCACTCGTCTTCGCTAACTTCTTGGCCGTCTACAATGCATGCAGTCTGCAGATTTTGCACTCTTAACCTCATCCAGATAAACCCAGACTCATTCCAGCTCGCAGGTGGATTTTGAGGAATGATATACGCGGCATAAGGCGTGCCATCATCTAAGACATACGTTCTGGATTCACGGGTTACGGGAAAGCCTATGTTGAAATTTAAAGCCCGTGATTCTCCTATAAGCCCTTCTGTTCCAATACCCTGAGGGTAAAAAGACACATGATTTTGATTGGAGAAATGAGTTAACGGTAAAGATGCGGCGGAATCTAAACCACTGTATATATTTATTTTAGGCTCCAATTCACCCTGCTCTGATTCGCTCCTTGTCCATGTTTCGGGATACCTTAAACTTATTGAATAATTACTATTAGTATAGTTGATCCAGTCCGCGACTTGCCCTCCGTTATTTCCGTTTGTTGTTGTTCCATTGCCGTTAGTTCCACCGTTATTACCATTGGTAGTGGTGTTATTGCCAATTAACGCCATTTGCAGGATTATTGTTGTTGGTGGATTCCGGATCCCAAAATGCCAGCAATAACAAAATCAGTATTGCCAAAGCGATAATTGCGGCAATAGCATAACCCAAATAAGAGCTGGTTTTTGAATTGTTAGCCATAAAAAAAATAGTTTACCAGCCGGTAAAAGCTTGGTATTAAGGAATTAAGTTCGATTATACAATTTTTTTAATTCTTTTTTAGCTTGGTTTAGAGTTTTAATTCTTTGTTTGCTTAATTTCGACCCTCCTCGGTTGATGTAAAAATTTAACATGGACATGGCTGAGCCGTATGAGCTGGATTTACGATTTTCGCTTTTTTCAGCAGAATTTTTTAATTATCTGGAGATCTTACGGCTATCATCCCATGTAAACACACCTTATCGCAAATCTAAATCGTGGCTTTCTTTAGTAACCTTGTTCGACCATTTTTTCTTTTGTGAGTTTTTTGCCATGCTAAATATTACGTATTTTGCAAAACTTTCTTTAATAATTATTAAATTATATCAAAATTATTGACTAAAATGCTTGTATTTAGTAAACTTTGCCACACAATCCGGGGTCGTCTCCGCCTAAGGCGGATCATGAGATAATGGTAGGACTACAGACTCTCCCGCCAAAGGCGGATCTACGAGAATCTGTCTATCGAGACCGACGAATAGAGTAAATATAAACACCAAAAAATTTAACACTCCGGGGTCGTCTAATGGTAGGACTACAGACTCTGAATCTGTCTATCGGGGTTCGAATCCCTGCCCCGGAACCAAGCTAAAATCCGCTAAATGCGGATTTTAGAATTTCTAACTTTTAACTTCTAACTTCTAAAGGGATTCGAACGAGGGAGGGCGTTGGGAAACCTAGGTTTCCCGTTGGCGGAAATATTAAAACCGATGGGTTTTAAAGAGCGTAGTCGAGCCTAGCTCGATGTAGCGATGTGAGATTCCCTGCCTCGGAACCAACTAAAATCCGCTTTATGCGGATTTTAGAATTTCTAACTTCCAACTTCTAACTTCTAAACTCTAAATTCTGGTTTTACTATGTAAAGAGTCTTTTTTATTAAACCAACTCTCCGCCAAAGGCATCAATTATTTTATTGGCGGTATCTTTAACCGGGGCGCTTTTTGATTCATCGTCGATGCTGTCTACGATTGATTCCACTGTTATTTGACGAGCATTGAGAAGTTTACATAAAGCGTCTTCTATTAAAGACTTGTTTTTTGCGTTATCCAAACTCTTTTTATGGAAGGCAAATTCCAGCCTTATGAGTATGATGTTACTTTCTACACTAATTACTCGACTGGGTTTTAAGATGAAAAGCAAGGATTTGTGATCTTCAAATTGCTCTAAAAATTTGGGCCAGATCCTATGGACATCTTCAATCGTTATTTCCGAGACAGACGATTGCGAGTTTGGCTCCACCTCTTCTTTGGGCGGTTGATCTAAGACTTCCAATGTTTTTGTGGCGATAACTTGCACAGATTCCTCGTTAATCTTATCGTTTTTAACATCTTCTCGTTCAGTTTGTTTTTGTTTGCTAAAACCACTTAAATCATCTGTATCAGGAGTATTTGCGGTTTGATTTTGAGGGTTCTGATAAGGCGGAGTTGAGTTTGGCTCTGAAGCTTGGGATTGTGATGTTAGCGCGATAGCTACCAGGCCGAGTTCGAGCGCGAAGCGTGGATCTATGCCGTGTTTTGCTTCACGACGGCGCTCCATCAGGATATGCGATGCTTGGATAAGATGAGAGGTCGTTGTTTTAGCGATGAGTGTAGCGATCTTTTTATCGGCTTCAGTCCCCTTTTCCAGCTGTTCTTTGTGCTTGGAGACGTTTGCGGCTAGCAATAAATCACGGATGGAAGTGATTAAATCATCAAAAAGCGGGATAAATGACACTCCTTCTGATTCCAGCTCACCGATCTTGTTAAGAATTCGTTCGATGTCTGAGTTGATGGTTAGTTCGAGCAGATCCGCGGCGATGGGTTTTTGAGACGGCGGGATAACAATCGCGGCAATATCAGAGGTTATCTTCTTTTCGCCCAGGCTCATTATCTGCCCTAAAAGATTTTCAGCATCACGAAGGCAACCTTCGGTTTTGCCGGCGATTAAATGCAAAACTTCTTCATCAACTGTAACTTTTTCGGCTTTAGCGAGTTTCTCTAGTCTTGCGATTACTTCATTTTGATCAATTTTGGCGAAATCAAACCTCTGACAACGAGAGACGATGGTAGCGGGCACTTTGTGGCGTTCTGTGGTCGCAAAAATAAACACAGCGTATTCGGGAGGCTCTTCAACCGTCTTTAAGAGAGCATTCCAAGCATGGTCGGTTAACATGTGAGCTTCGTCCAAAATATAAACTTTATACTTTAGATTAGCCGGCACGAATTTAACATGGTCGATAATGGATTCTTGCACTTCTGAAACTCCGCGGTGCGAGGCGGCGTCTATTTCCATGATATCTATGGCCTGATTGGCGGCAACTCGCTTACAAGAAGCGCAATCCAAGCAGGGCTCGCCTTTTTGCGGGTTTTCGCAGTTAATGGCTTTGGCAAAAATTCTGGCTGCCGTTGTTTTGCCTACTCCGCGCGGACCGGAAAATAGATAAGCATGTCCAAGCTTGTTTTGTTCTACTTCACGGCGCAAGGTTTCGATAACTTTCTCTTGACCGGAGATATCAGAAAAATTTTTAGGGCGGTATAATCGACTGAGATTACTCATAATTCATGTATCTTGTAACATGTAGCATGTAACAAATCAAACTTAAGAGTACTGATTAAACATTGCTGAGTCAACTTAAAACACGCAGCATTGCTACGTGTTATATGTTACATGTTATGTGGTCAGGCTCGGTGGATTACGTTTTCTACGGCTGCCCACTTAGACGGAGCTTGCTTGGGGATCAATACGACTACGTCGTCGCCGTTACCGCCTTTGAAATATGTTACGGAGGCTGTGAGAATATTATACTTTTTACCTTCCGCGATAACCTTCCAATCTCCGGTAACATCATCTTTGGTTAATACACCCATCACTCTTTGGCGTTCAATCGGGCCGATTTGTTTGTATAGAAAGCTGCCATTGGGCTGTATTGTGAGTTTCATGATATCGCCTTCTACAAGCTTGGATTTGGACGCGTAGTTGGGCGGGACAATGTAGGTTTTGCCGTCTGAACCGATCATGTTTTGACCGTCAAAGACTCCTTCTACGATCTTGCCCTCATTTACCGGGTGCATTAAATCGTCGCCGTCGGAATTGCTTTCGGATCTGATAAACTGCTCTATATCGGCAGGTTCGGCGTCTGAGGCCAGTAAACGCTCTAAATTGCCAATTTCGTTCTTTAAATTGGCTATCATTTTGCGGGCCAGCGTAAATTTTGTTTCTACCGCATTTAGGAAGACTTGTTCGTTTGCTTCTTCCTCAGATTCTTGATCTGAAGCGACAGTTGATTGAGTTTCCTCAGCCAAATCATCATTAAGCTCGGATTCTTCGGCTGAGTTTGGTGGTGTTGTAGGCATATTTTTGTTTGTGTCAAATGTGGATAACTTTTAAAATTGTCCACAATATTATTGTAACACATTTTTAGTTTACCCGTGAACCATTAAAAGTCAAATCCGCCGCGAGAAGGTCTGGATGACTGCTCCGCTTGAACCATTTTATCTATCTCTACATAGCGCTCTTGCAATTCGGCTTCTATGAGTTCGCGTTTGCGTCCGTATTTATAGCGGGACAGCTCTTTGATCATTTCGCCCAGTTTTTTATTGCCATCAGGAGGCATTATGGGCATCAAATTAAACGGTTTTGAGGCTGTGTTGTCGATTAAAAGCTTGATATTTACCGTAAAAGCCTCGGTATTCATGAGATCAAATTTGCTAAATGTAGGCGAAAATTCTTTTTCCAAGAATTCGGAATCTTCGGCACCGATTCTGAAAGCGGACATGGTGCCGATGTTACCAAAGATGGCATCAC
>CAYOMV010000005.1:0-24101 GCA_964405175.1 uncultured Gammaproteobacteria bacterium
TGGTTCAAAGCCCGTAGCCGGGAACATCGTTGCTTTGGCTTTGATTTTGACTTCGGCGATCTTAATTGCCGCTATCGGTGTAGGTATTGTTGTAATGCAAGGATCCGTGCAATCAAGGACCATGGATAAAGCGGTTGCCGCCTATTACATGGCTAACTCGGGCATAGAATTGCAACTATTCGGAATCCGCAAAGACAATCGCACGCTTTCAGACATGTCCGCGGCATCCAATATTTACCCCGGCGGAACATCCTGGGAATCAACAACCGCGCTCGAGCAGACCGGCCTAAAAACTATTTCTTACTTACCCGAAGAAGAACTTGCTTTTTTGGATCTCTTCGACCCTGATGATCTGTCATCCTCTGTAAACGCTGCTAAAATCCGCATTACATGGACAAACGGCGCGGATTGCGTTTCCGAAACCCCTCAATTCGAAGCCGCTTACGCCGAGTGGGAATTCTCGGGCGGAGGAGTCACTTGGCCTTCAGCGGAAAATTACACTCTAACGCCTTTCCAAAGCTCTCCAATGGAAATAACCGGGTTGGACCCTAACAAAGCTTATCGTCTTCGTCTTCGTCCTTTCAACTGTTCGGTACAGGACGTGCAAATTTCGCTTTTCGACAGCCTGGACGCGCAAATTGATTATCCGGGCGATATTGTTTTAGGCTCGGAAGGAACATACGAGGGGACCACTCAAAAACTCACAGTCTCAATGCCTCGGCAAAATGTACTCTCTGGTATATTCAGCTACATTATCTTTTCCGAAGAACAGCTTTGTAAAAAAGTCGGATTGGCGGGCACCTGCTTGTAAAACAAGTTTATCTACAGCTCAAGGGTTGACTATTTCCTAGTACAAAGATAGGTTTTAATTATATGCAGCCATATTTTAAAATAGGTATTTTTGTAATTTTATTTGCTATGGGCTTTTCCTTCATAGGTTGCGGCAACGCCGCCGTCTCCGCCGGATCGTTGGTTAAGGGGAGCGGCTCAGCCGTGTACTATATCGACCGTGATGGCAGTCGTTATGTATTTCCAAATAGCAAAGTGTATGAGTCTTGGTACTCAGATTACAATTCTATTATAACCCTGTCTGACCAAGCTATTGCTTCAATGCCTCTGGGGGGCAATGTTACCATGCGACCTGGTAATTCTTTGGTTAAAATCACAACAGATCCCAAAGTATACGCCATTAGCCCAGGTTCTTATCTTCACTGGATAAAAAACGAAGATTTGGCAGCAGACTTATATGGTACAGACTGGAATAATAAGATTGCTGATATACCGGATGTATACTTTGCCGATTACAAAATCGATACACCTATCGATAACCCCGCGGAGTTCGATAAAAATGACGCGTTAAAATTTGTCACCAATATCCAAGAAGATTTAGACGCGCGCTTTGCTTACAGGGGGGATAGATGGATGACTATGGAAGAAAAGAAAGTCATGAACGCGTTAACCAATATTTTTGAGAGCGGCGAACAGTTTCCGTCTTTTTCCATGGTGGAAAATTTAAATGACGGCCGGGGTTACACCAGCGGAGCAGCCGGATTTACAACAGCGACAGGCGACGCCTATCTGGTGGTATTAAACTACAATATGCTGCGTCCCGATAATATACTCACAAAGTACCTAAATAGGTTGCACGAATTAACAAACAACAGATCAGCCGCAACCAACGGTTTGGATGGGTATCCTGAAGCTTGGCAACGGGCGGCCACGGATCCTGTTTTTCGTATAGCTCAGATCAATGTAATTGATGATCTTTATTACGAGCCGGTTATGATGGTTGCCCAATCGCTGGGAGTTTCAAGCGCGCTCGGGAAAGCTTTCATGTACGACACCATTATCCAACACGGCGGAGGAACGGATCCGGACAGCGTTTACTCAATTATTGAATCCACGAATCAAGCAATGGGCGGGTCGCCCGCTGATGGAGTCAATGAATCCGCTTGGCTTAAAGCTATGATGGATGAACGGCAGAATGTATTAAACAATGCCACTGACCCGGAAACCAGAGAGGTTTGGGCGCAATCTGCTTATAGAGTAGATGTTTACAAGAGTATCTTAAACACGGGGAACTTGGGCCTAGCTAGGCCTATAAGAATCAACCAGGCCTGGATTAATACTGTTATACAATAATTTATAATAAACCTAGTAAATTACTAGGTTTATCCACATGATTTGGTTTGACACAATAAGCCAGCATGATAGCTTATAAAAATAAGCCAAAACTTTAAGACCTAAAAATACAAACAGGGGTTATAAAATCGCTAATCCTAGAACCAAACCTTTTCCAACTATATTTTGGAACTTGGAAACGAAAATAAAAGCCTTACTTATTCACTAAGTTAATGCTTAATTGCTTTCGCGTATGGTATTTGAAGACCCTACCCGGAAGCGCTGGCTCTATGCGGTCAGCACATTCGTCTCCATGGTAATAGGTTTAGCGGTTATTTTTGGTATTGCCATTGCGGGAATTTTGATAATTCCCGGGCTTCCGATGTACCACGCGGAAGATGAGAAAGGAATGTCTGCCGTTTCCCCCAGCGCTCTGCCGGTTGTCGAGGCTATTGCGCCCGACATGACATCCAAGTGGCGACAAGAACAAAATTCGAGCAGGCCGAATGATCTTGTTCCTGTTAGTCAGAATCTAATTTTTTTACCGCAGCCAAAAAACGATAAATTGGTTAGCGCGTATGTCCTGCAAAATGAAGCCAACAGCATAAAATCTTTGGAAACCAATGCGGATAAAATTGATATCGCGTATCCGGACTGGTTTACAATCAAACAAGCTTCATGTTCCCCGGAGTTAAATATCAATTCCAAAGTAAAAGAAGTTTTTACCGCTTCCTCCATATACACTGTTCCTCGCCTAACTAATAGCGATGGACTGCGTGTATTTCACGAAGAATTCGCCTCCATTATTGGCTCATCTTCGTTAAGAAAGTGTTTAACTGAAAATTTGGTCCAAACACTAAAAAAGAATAATGCGTATGGATTAATTTTGGATATCGATAACCTTTCTGAAGCCGAAAGCAACGATTTTTTAAGGTTGGTTTCCGAATTATCGTACGCCCTTCACCAAAACAATCTTTGGTTTCAGGTTGTGGTTCCGGCTGGCAATCGCGCCTACAACATAGACGTAATTAAAGATTATGTTGATTATGTTGTTATCGGTTTAAACGGTGAACACTATACAACCTCCGAAAGCGGCCCCATTGCCAGCCAACCTTGGTTCAAGCAAGCGTTCGACTATTTTTACGGTTTGGTTCCGCATGAAAAAATCATGGTGGGTTTGGGCTCTTATGCCTACGATTGGAATCTGGCAGACGAAAAACCTTTTGCTCAAAGCCTTACCTATGGTCAAGCTGTTGCACTGGCAAGAGATGCTGAAGCTTTGCCGTCATTCGAGAACCAATCCCTAAACATGGTTTTTGGATATCGTGACAAAGATAATAATATCCATGCTGTTTGGATGTCTGATGGCAGTGTTATTTGGAATCAATGGAATTATGTTAAAAATATGGATATCGCGGGTATGGCATTATGGAGGCTTGGGTCTGAAGATGAAGTTATTTGGAATTTTGCCGGAAAAAGCAGTCCCAATGTTCAACTCATTAAATCTCCCAAACCGCTTTATTCTATTTCCATCTCCGGCAAACCCGAAATATACAGACTCTCAAACACTCCTGACAGCGGTGAAGTATCTATGGTTATAGATGCGGATGACTACATACAAAACGCTAGATACAACAAACTCCCCAGTGGTTATGAACTAAAAGCCGTAGGAGAATCTATGGGAGATAACAAACTTGTAATGGTTATTGATGGCGGTCCGGATCCAAAATGGACACCTGAAATTTTGAAAGTCTTGGAAAAGGATAAAATTAAAGCGGTCTTTTTCGTCACCGCCAAAGAAGCACAGGACAACCCTGAACTATTGCAAGAGATTGCCCGGCATGGCCATTTGATAGGCAATCGCGGTGGCGAGTATGTAGATGCCAATACAGTATCAAGGCAGGAATTGGTAGACAGGGTCAACGAGACTCAAAAAGTTATCCAAAGGGAACTATTGGTAAATACCAGGCTTTATCTAAGGCAATATCATAGCTTCGCCCTTCCGGCAAACACCGCGGATGCGGCTCACATTAAAGATATCAGCGAGATGGGATTCTTTATCGTGCGGGCAAATATTGATGCTAAGGATTGGCAAGCTGGCATTACCGCTGATCAAATTAGAAATAATATCGACGAAGGACTGAAAAATACGAATGCTGGTACACGGTTTCTTGCTTTTCAGGGGCAAGGGCCAAACAGCCCTGAAACAATTAAGGCTCTACAAGGATTTATACCGGAAGCCAAAGCGGCCGGTTATGAATTCGCCGGCATAGATGAAGCTGTGGGTGTTGAAAAATCCGACATAATGCCATCTCTTCAAGAAGAAGAAGCTTTATTGGCTCGAGCTCTGCAATTTGTGGCCGGAATCGGTTCCATGGTTTGGCCGGTGGTTGTCGTCTTATTTGTCGTCACTACAATCTTTTCGCTTATCAGGATTGCTTTCATGTACTATTTCGCTAACAGATCGCAAAAACGCTCACAAAGAAAAGGTAATCCAAAGGTAAGATGGGTTTCGGTTTTAATCCCTGCGTATAACGAAGAACAGACAATCGGCAAAACCTTGTCGGCTTTGCAAAAAAGCTATCATAAAAGATTTGAAGCTTTGGTGATAAACGATGGTAGTACTGATAATACTTCGGAAATTGTAGAAAAATTTGCAGAGAAAGATAAAAGAATAAAACTTATTAACAAAGAAAACGGCGGCAAGTCTTCCGCGTTAAATCTCGGCATGAGGATCGCCAGATATGAAATCGTTGTTACTATCGACGGGGATACTATTTTGCAACCCCAAACGATCGATGAAATCATCAAGCCTTTCCAAGATAAAAACGTCGACGCGGTCTGCGGAAACGTTGAGGTGGGCAACGTCTGCAATACGCTCACTGCGTTTCAAGCGCTTGAATACATTACAGCGCAAAACTTCGATCGCAACGCCCTTGAAGAGGTTAACGCCATTAACGTAGTACCCGGTGCCACCGGTGCTTGGAAGAGGGAAAAGGTTTTGGAAATAGGTGGATATGAAGATGACACGCTTACAGAAGACGCGGACCTTACCATCAAAATGCTGGCCGCTGGAGGTAAAATTGTGTACGCGCACAATGCTCGTTCTTATACCGAAGCTCCGCAAACATTGTCCGCTTTGTCCAAGCAACGATTCCGATGGAGTTTTGGCACATTCCAATGCTTGGGTAAACACCGCAAGTTATTCTTTAAAGGCAGAGTAGGGTGGATATCACTGCCTAACATATTCGTCTTCCAAATTATATTTCCGCTCCTTGCTCCCATTGGAGATATAGTATTCTTGATCGCATTGTTCACCGGAGCATATGGAGCAATCTTTTGGGGGTACTTGTTCTTTACCGCTATGGAATTGATAAGCGCTTTTTACGCGTTTCATCTTGATAAAAAGCCGAAAAGTTTATTATTAATGGCCTTTGTCCAACGTTTCTATTATCGCCAATTCCTCTATATAACCATCATAAGAGCGATAATAGCCATCTTAAGAGGCAAGCGATATGGCTGGAATAAGCTGGATCGTTTGGGCACCGTGCTCGAACCTACCACCTAATATATGATTATTCCATTTATTAAAGTGGGCTTTGGTCTCGCGCTGCTTTCCGTGGTGATGCAATTCCCCATGGATTCCGGCGCACGCGATTACCTGGCGCAGATGTTTAGCGACGGAAATATAGCGGCGCGAGACCAAAATTGGCCCCTGGGCAGATATGCCTATGTAAACCAGCAAGACAGGAATAGCGAAACTGCCATCCAACTGCAGTCCGGTAATTTGGATTATGTGATTCCGGATTGGTATTTTCTAACCGCGACCAGTTGTTCGATTGATTCCAGAATTTTTCCGCGTGTTCAAAATGCAGCTATGGAGGCGGATGTATCCGTTTTACCGCTATTCCAAAACAAAGATTCAAACGGTGTCTACCTGGAGCAGACCAAAGAAGTTTTGACAGAGCGGGATTTACGGCGTTGCTTAAGCTTTGAACTGGTCAAGCAAGCCAAAAATGACGGAGTGGCGGGAGCTGTTATAGATTTTCAAATTACTAATGACATGCAAGATTCGTTTATGGTATTTTTGCAAGAATTGGATGAACTGTTTGCGAAAAACGATTTAAAACTCTATATCGCCAGTGTCGCGGATAATAATCGAATTGGCGAAATGGCGGAATTGAGCGATTATGTCATCATCAAAATGAACGACAGTTACGATGATCCCGCGCAAGCTCCCGCATCCTCAGAATGGATCAGATTAAACTTGAAAAATATTTTGCAAAGAGTTCCCCGGGAAAAGCTCATATTTGCAATCGCGCAAGTCGGCCAAACCGCGGGGGACGATGGAAACATGCGCGAAATGAGTTTTTCCGAAGCCGCCTACCATGTCAATAACTCGGGCATGAATTTTCAAAAAGACACCGAAAGCGGTGCTTGGAAAGCTGAAGGATCCGGGCAGACAATTTGGCTGCAAGATCCGCGCCAGGCTAAAGATCAAATTCAAATGCTGGTCGAAAACGGCGTACAAGGCGTAGCTCTCTACAGGCTCGGAACCGAACATCCGTTTACCTGGAAACTGGTAAATAATCCGTCCGAAGAAGTACCCAGCAAGCTGGATCCTCCACCCTACACTCACTATACAACCCGCGGTGAAATACTCACCATAGAAAGCAGACCCTCGGAAGCTATGGAATTTCCGCACGGTTATATAATGCAAAGATTCGGTGATGCGCTGCCAAAAGACTCGATTTTTATCACATTCGACGACGGCCCGGATCCAACTTGGACGCCTAAAATTATCGACTTGCTTAAGCGTGAAAATGTTCCGGCCGTCTTCTTTGTGCTAGGTCAACAAATCGAGAGTTACCCCGGAGTATCAAAACTATTGGACGATCGGCTCTTCACGATAGGCAATCATACCTACGATCATCCGCATCTGGATCAAATCAGTAATCAAGAAATTGGCAACCAAAGTGCCAGCACCACGAAACTCATCGAAAGCATTACCGGAGATGTTCCTAAATACTTCAGAATGACTTTTAACGTTAACACAGAGCCTACGCACCCGGAAATAATCCGCGGTATCGACGTGGTTGTTTCACAAGGATACGCGGTTGTTGGAGCTGATATAGATTCTCGCGACTGGGATAATCCCAATGTTGATGAAGCTGTGGAGGCAATAATGGAAAAAGTCGAGCAAGACAAGCACATAGTCGTTTTCCACGATGGAGGAGGTGATAGGTCGGCTACTGTCGCCATACTTGAAAAATTAATTCCATTGGCCAAAGAGCGCGGCTACCGCTTTATGGGACTTAACGATCTGTAAGCTCTATGCTTATGAAATTGCCCGATAATTTGCCTCATTTACGGCAAAGGAAACTACTTGTTTTGGCCTGCGGCACAAGTGTTGGAGTCTTATTTAAGGTGGAAAATGGTCATTGGGATTTAAATTACGAAATGAGTCTGAAGAAACTTAGGATATTAAATAAAAAAAATCCCTATCTTAGTAAGACAAATAATGCAATCGACGAGCACTTTAAACCTTCTGAACTTCTCGCGCAAACACTTCGCAGCAGAATCGGGCTTTTTGACACCGAAGAATTTGAAGAGATTTATATATTCTGCCCAAAAGAGATGAGTGGCAAACTTTGTTCTGCTATAGAGAATGATGTGCCGGAAATCAAAATCCAAATCGCGAGATACGGTAATTTTGCCAGAAAAGATCCGGAGCTACTGTTTAAGCGAGTTAACGAGATGATTAGAACATCAGTTGTTTAATCTAAGCGCTCCTTCTTTTAAAGTGACGGTCTGAATTCCCGTATACTGGATAAAATCCACTATAGATTGCAGCATTTCAGGCGTGGCGCTGTACTGGTTGCCGCTGTAATCTATAGCGTGAAATTCCAAGATCACCCAACTATTATTGGCGATGGCCGTATCAATGGCCGAAGTTATTTTCCATAAAGGGGTATCAACCTCCACATGCTGGTCCATGAGCAAAAATGGATCTGAATTTGTATAATTAAATCCTTCATCCACTGTTCTTGCCGCGATATAATACCCGGAATCGGCGATATATTGCGTTACACGGTCGTTGTATTCGCCATACGGATAAACAAAGGTATCCACGCTCCCAACTCCGTAAGAGAGCAAATCTAAACGCGATTGAATTATCTTATCATAAAGCCCGCCATCATCCAATTGTGTCAGATGAGCGTGAGTTTTTGTATGCGACGCGATCTCATGCCCGGCCGCTTCAAATTCTAAAACTTCAGCAATCCCCATATACCCATCATAAGTCACCGCGTCAGAAACTATCGCTTGAGTGGATTTTATGCCGGCGGCTGTTAAAATCGGCAGGGCATTGTCATAGATGTTCTGAAATCCGTCATCAAAAACTAAAGTTACCATAGGTTCTCCAAAGCTTACAGAACTCTGTTCCTGAAGCTTAAAATTATCTATCTCCAGCCACCCCACTGCAGAGATCAGATGAAAAACTGTAGCTTCTGTGGCATTTGCGGGTGCGGTGAAGCTGTAAGATTCAGTTGTCCAGCTTTCCGATACTGCCGGAGCATTTAACCAAGCATATTGGTAGCTCCCATCCGAAAGCTTGTATCTGATAGTCAAAACTGTATTGACATTAGACCTATAATCAAGCGAGAAGCTGTAGTTGGCGTTTGGAGTAATCGCGACAGGTTCATGTACCCATTTCGCATCACCCGAACCGTAATAATAAACATCAACTCTAGACGCGTTCGTTCCGTCTATACTATTTTCTATTGGATAATTGAAATCGGCACTGATATCTCCCCAAGAACTACCCTCCCAGAGAGTGGGTTTGTCTAATCCGGATGTGTTCATATTACCATTGGAAATCATATTGTCCGGATCTTGAGGAGGGGGAGAACTGGACTCAAGTAAAATCATGTCATCACTTTCCAGCCAACCGTTTTGACTTATTAAATGAAAAACAGTAATTTCACTCGCATCTTCCGGCGCGGTAAACGTAAATTTCTGGCTATGAGCCCAGTCTGAAGAAGGTGGTAATGTAGCAATCCAAATGTAACTATAAGTGCCGTCATCCAGCCTATACTGCAAAGTGATCTCGCTATTTACATTCGATCTGTATGCCAATTCCAGTTCATAAGCCTGCCCAGGGTTCACCGCCACGGGAGTATGCGTCCATTTAGCATCACCCGAAATATAACTTGAAATTTCCACTCTGGCAGCCGAACCTCCGTTATATCCGCTTACGGGATATATAAGCTGGGCAATATTGTCGCCCCAGCCGTTTTTGGTCCAAGATGAAGGTAGATTACCATCCGCGTATTCAAAGCCATGATTGAGTATCATGCTTTCACCGGTTGGCGGAGGAGGTGATTCTGTTTTTACGGCAAAGCTTACATCGTCAATTGTCAAAGCGCCGGGCTTGTTAATCAAATGAAAAATGGTGGCGCTAACTGCTCCTGCCGGAGAAGTTATTTCATAGCTTACCGTGCTCCAACTTGCCGAAAGAGGTAACATGGAAACATAATCATACACATAACTGCCGTCCGACATCGTGTATCTGATATCTATTTCTGATTCCACATCGGCTATGTAATTGGTTGAATAGACATAGGTCTGCCCGCCTGATACGTCAACATCCTCAAAGTACCACTTAGCATCACCATCTATACCGGCTGATGTAACCCGCACCTTCGCCGCATTTGACCCGTTTAAACCTAAAACCGGGTATTCAAATTCAGCCTGCACACTGCCCCAAAAATTACTCGACCAACCCTCTGGTTTTGCCGGATCAGCCGCGTCTGCCTGCTCAAGACCGGGGTTTTGGATTAAATTTGGCCCTGCCGCGTGAGAGCTAAAAGGCAATCCCAGAGCCGTGAAACCCGAGATCATGGAAAACAAAAAAATAAAAAGCTTTAGTTGATATCTCATAAAGTTTTATACGTAAATATTTAAATTTTGTTTTCCTCTTTTTTAGTGAGGCTCTATTTTGACCCTATAACATAATTTCCTAGTTGGCTAGTGGATAATTATTTACCTAATTTAAGCATTAAAATATCTTATCCGGTTTTTAATATTGACCAAAATCATAAATGTTGTTTCAATAAATAGACCGTTCATTTAGAAGGAGGGGGGAAATGTTACTTTGTAATTGCGGATGGCAGGGGATGGACCTGGTACCATACCCAAAAGACAATACGGCCAGATGCCCCAAGTGCAAAGAAGTTTTCAAGGGCATCCCTGCCGCGCGGGCCATACTTCAAGCGGCACGTGAAAAACCGCCTGAAAAAATGACACATTATTTACAGGGTGATAGTTTCTCACGTGAGGCAGAAAGCCACGTGTCAGTGCACTAGCGTGACGAGAGGATCGCGCCCGGAACGACGGTAAAGGCGGTCAAGGCATTTGTTCGAATGGATATTTGAACAAATGGGCTCCTCTAAGAAGCCGAAGCTTCGGGCGTCAATGACGCGGCAGTGCCTCAAATTCTCCGCCGGCGAAACTAAGTAGCCGGTCTTTTTATTTAACTTAAAGAGGATTGTATTCAATATAACCCCGTATTCTATCCATTTCCTTGTCATCACGAATAATCCGATCATAAAAACGCGATTGCCATTTAAATGTCGGATGCGTTGCACGAATGCGACGCGACAAACGTGATTTAAACGCGCGCACAACCGCAGACAACGAATACGGATTCAACATCGGATTATTTTTCACCGTAGAGACGCGATTCATCGCGTCTCCCCGCACAACGGATTTCATCGCATATTTTGTATTTGGACAATGTGAATTTGAGACGCGATGAATCGCGTCTCTACGAAAATCGGGGTGATAATCAGGATCTATTTGTTTGTTAATCTCCAAAATTCCATGAATATGATCCGGCATTACGATGAATGCGTCTAATGCAATGAATGGAAAATGTTTCGGAATTTCATTCCATGTGCGCCAAACAACACACCCAATCCCCGACAAACCCATCACATTACCGCGAATTTCTCCAAACCAGGGTATACGATCTTTGGTACAAATCGTAATAAAATATGCGTCATCTCCTGAATAATCATAATTCGTTAAACGAACGGATTTTATGCGATATTTATTTTTAAACAGTTCTCTCCTATCCATTTAATACCCGTGACACACCTCGGCTGTTTTGTCAATGACAAATTCTCCACAATCCGCTAATATATTGTTGTATGACCAAAACCGAAGCCGCGGAAAGAATCGCTAAACTGCGCCAAGAAATCGACAGATATCGTTATCAATATCATGTTAAAAACAACCTCGAGATCTCCGAGGCGGCCTTGGATGCGCTTAAGCACGAGCTCTACAATCTGGAAGCCGCATACCCGGATCTCATCACTCCCGATTCGCCAACTCAGCGCGTCGCCGGCGAGCCGGCCAAAGGCTTCAAAAAGATCCAACACCAAACCCGCATGCTCAGCCTCGAAGATGTCTTCTCCGAGGAAGAGGCGGAGGAATGGCTGGCACGCGTTAAAAAGCTCGACTCTCGCGCAGCTGATGACGGCTTATATGCTGAGGTTAAAATGGATGGCCTAGCTTGCTCACTCGTCTACGAAAACAGTGAGCTTGTACTTGGTGCCACGCGTGGCGACGGAACAATCGGCGAAGACGTAACAATGAATGTGCGCACAATCGAAGCAATTCCGCTCAAGCTCCGCCAACCTTCAGAAAAAGAAATCCGATCTTACATCGCCAAGCATCATCAAAACGTCGACAGCAAAAAACTCGAAAATTTCCTCGAAACTCAAGCGGGCCGCTTCGAAGTCCGCGGTGAAATTTACATGACCAGATCACAGCTGAAGAAATTAAATAAAGAACTGAAAAAAGAAGGTGAACCCGAACTCGCCAATCCGCGCAATGCCGCGGCCGGTGGTTTGCGCCAGCTTGATCCAAAAATCGCCGCTAAACGCAGTTTAACTTTCTTTCCGTGGCAAATAGTAGCGGACATTGGCTTAAAGCTCCAATCTCAAGAAGACGATTTACTGTCGCTTTTAGGCTTTCCTACAAATCCCTACAACCAACTTTGCAAAAATCTTTCCGAAGTCAAAAAATTGATGGACAAAATCGGCAAAGACCGCGATAAACTCGACTACCAAATCGACGGCGTTGTCGTCTCGGTCAACAATAACAAGCGCCACTCTGATCTGGGCATCGTCGGCAAAACCCCGCGCGGCTCCGTGGCTTGGAAATTTGCCGCAGAGCAAGGCACTACGATCGTCCGCGACATCAAAGTTTCCGTGGGCCGCACGGGCGCGCTTACTCCGGTTGCTGTCATGGACCCGGTCCAGCTTGCGGGCACAACCGTTACCCACGCGACTCTGCACAACATGGATGAAATCGAGCGCCTGGATGTGCGCGTCGGTGATACGGTCATCGTTGAAAAAGCCGGAGACGTGATCCCCAAAATCATCCAAGTCTTGCCTCGCATGCGCACCGGTAAAGAAAAGAAATTCAAAATGCCGGAAAAGTGCCCCATCTGCGGCTCGCCGGTCAAACGTAAAAAAGGTGAAGTTGCGATCGTCTGCACCAACCCCAAATGCTTTGCTCAAGAATTGGCGCGTTTGCGGCATTTCGTCTCCCGCCAAGCACTTGATATCCGAGGCTTGGGTGAAAAAATCGTGGAAACTTTAATTCAAGAAGGCCTTGTTAGCGAACCGGCCGATTTGTTCGAATTAAAGCCGGGTGATTTTGACGGATTGGAGGGCTTTGGTGAAATTCTGTCTAAAAAATTGGTCGACGAAATTCAAAACCATCGCCAAGTACCACTCGACCGCTTAATCTACGCGCTTGGCATCCGTCATGTTGGCTTTGAAACCGCCGTGTTGCTCTCGCGTCACTTCAAATCACTCGATAAACTCCGCAAAGCATCAATCGAAGATCTCGACGAAATCGAAGGAATCGGCACGGTCGTGGCTCAATCAATCGTCGACTACTTTTCTGACAAAGACGAAGCCAAGCGCCTGGACAACCTGCTCGACTATGTCGAAGTACAAAGTACAAAGTACAAAGTACAAAGAGGGCCACTTAGTGACCAGGTTTGGGTCTTCACAGGAAGTCTCGAATCCATGAGCCGCGATGAGGCCAAAGAAAAAGTCCGCCAACTTGGCGCGGATGTGTCGGAGTCAGTTTCTAAAAAGACAACCTACGTGGTCGTCGGAGCCGAGCCGGGGTCAAAAGCCGAGAAGGCTAAGAAGTTGGGAGTGGAAATTTTGAGTGAAAAAGAGTTTCTGGAAAAAATAAAATAGCTATCCTTGCGGATAGCTCATGAGTATCATGCGGCAGTCAATTTTCGGCCATCGATTTTTGATGTGCGGAGAAATTTTCGCAAATCGTCGAAGAAAGTGTTTGTGAGATCCAGGCCGATATAGGCAGTCAGCAGATCTCTTAAGCGATTGCGCCTCAATTGAGACTCTTGCAGGTCGACAAGAGCATCCCAAAAGCTTTTTTGAACTTCGGGAGCTAGTCCGCCAATAGCTGTTTTTAGTTTGTTTTGGGCGGTGTATGTCCAAGCTTCGTGGTGAAGCCTCGATCTTACGCACCCTTCCTTGTCTGCCATGTAGCTTGAGAAATCCCTCTGTCCGGAGCCGATCAGTATATCAAAAGCCAAAGCCGCCACTAAGCTGGCTTGCCGGTAGGCAATGTCTGTCCGCAGACAGACCTCAAAGTTTTGATCGAACCCGTATATCAGGTTTCCTTCGATCATTGCCGACAAAGTACCTTGGCCTGCTTTTGAAAGCCTCCAAAGGCTTGAGCCTTTTTCACATTCCCTGTAATTGCCGATATCTTTGAAATCTCTTATGGCGGTAATCGGCACAATTTCAGCGCCGGCGGTCATGGATACGGCGTAAGCGGCGTACTGCCTTCGGCCGTGCGTGGGCGGAGGAGCATTTGTGTAGCCCGCTTCGATGCCTCCCATAAACGGCCGAAATACGGCCGTCAATCCATCTTTACGCCCTTCCATCAAAAGCCAAAACTCTTCAAATTGAGGAGTTCTCTGATAAGGCGCGTCACTGGCCCTTAGTTGGGTTTTTACGCATTTTGCCCCGTAAGGATATTCGTCGCGTATGAGCGCTTCCACCTCACTGGAATCAAGAGGCTCAGCTCTTGGTTTTACGTAACGATACGAAATTTGCTTAATTCCTTGCGCTGGCATGTGCACCTTCTTTCGTTTTGTACAAGGTTCAGGATGCCAGATAATATAACAAGCAAAGAAAAAAATCAAGCCAAAAAGAAAAGCCTCGATTAGCGAGGCGGAGAAAGATGGGTAAGAGATAGGGGCTAGGCCACGTGTTGCGGCGGTGGAAGCGAATCCCGATAGGGCTCGGCACTTGCCGCGGCCTCCATCATCTCTTCGTCATTCAAGATGTGCGGGTAGGTCGAGAATATGACTTCGAAGAGCGCGTGGTAACGCGGGTCGGCCACCATGTTCCCATCCTCATCCATTCGGATATCTACGCCCCTGCGGCGCAGTTCATCCATGAAGTCTTCGTCGCAGCGATCATCGTCGAAGCGGATATAGACATCGTCCAGCTCATAGGCACAGACGATCTTGGTTTTGAAACTGTCGTCACAAAGTGTTGAGATGGTGAACATGAGATGTCCTCCCTGATTTCGAGTGTACCTATAATATTACATAAAATCGCTTAATTGTCAATAAATATCTTGCTAAGTGTTTATTAATAGGCTAAACTTCCGATAATATGAAACTAAGCAAAGAAGAAATCTCGCACCTGGCCGAACTCGCCCGCTTAAAGATGGATGAAGAGCAAATCGACAAAATGACCGATGACATCGGCTCTATCTTGGAATATGTAGAAAAAATCCAAGAAGTAGACGTCACGAATGTAGAACCATTTGCGATGCCTGCCAAAGCCAAAGGATTCCGCGAAGACGAAGCTTTTGAATGTGATGATCTCACTCGCCAACTCATCTTGGAAAACTTCCCCGGCCGCGCGGAGAATTTGCTTGTAGCGCCGGGAGTATTTAGCAAACCAAAATCTTGAACCCTGATTCGCATGATTATGCTGATTCCAAACCGATTTTCAATATGATGAAATTTATTCATATCGAGAATCGAGCAAATCTTTTAATCGTGTAAATCAAGGTTCAGACAATCAATATGCCCCCCAATGAATTAACAATTACAAAAGCCAGAGAGATGCTCGATAATGGTGAGTTAACCTCGCGTCAGCTGACAGAGGCTTGTCTTACTCAGATCCAAAGCATGGACGGTGCTTTGCATGCATTTTTAGATGTTTACAAAGATGATGCTCTTGCCGAGGCTGACCGATCGGATACGCGCAGAGAAGAGGGGAATGTGCTATCACCGCTAGATGGAATCCCTGTAGCGCTTAAGGATAACATCATGTTGCAAAACAAACGTTGTACGGCAGGCTCCAAAATCCTCGCCGAATATAATGCCGCATATGATGCCACTGTCACCAAGAAGTTGAAAGACGCGGGAGCTGTAATTTTGGGCAAAACCAACTTAGACGAATTCGCCATGGGATCTTCAACCGAACAGTCTGCATTTGGCCCAACTAAAAATCCACGCGATCCGGATCGCGTGCCGGGTGGCTCATCCGGCGGCTCAACCGTCGCCGTCGCGGCCAACATGTGCCTCGCCGCTCTAGGATCCGACACAGGCGGCTCTATCCGCCAGCCCGCGGCTTTTTGCGGAATTACGGGCTTAAAGCCCACCTATGGCCGCGTATCTCGATCGGGCTTAATCGCCATGGCTTCATCTTTTGACCAAATCGGCCCGCTCACCAAGTCCGCGGAAGACGCGGCTCTTGTTCTCTCTGTAATCCAAGGCCAAGACAAAGCCGATCAAACCACAGCAGACGTCGAAAGCTTTACAGCAGATTGGAAAGACTCGATCAAAGGCCTCAAAATCGGCTTGCCGCGCCAAGCTTGGACTGTAAAAGGTATCGAAGACCGCGTCCGCGAGCGCACGGAACACGCACTTGGCGTCTTAAAGTCTCTTGGCGCGGAACTTATCGATATAGATCTTCCTTATGTCGACGAAGCTCTGGCTGTCTACTACGTTCTAATGCCATGCGAAGTCTCGGCTAACTTATCCCGCTTCGACGCTATCCGCTACGGCGCGCGCAAGCAAAACCTGCCACTTTTTGAAACTTATGCCGAATCGCGCGCTGAAAATCTGGGCTCCGAAGTCCAACGCCGGATTCTCATCGGCACTTTCGCGCTCTCATCCGGCTATATCGATGCCTACTACGTCCACGCAAAAAAAGTCCAAACACTGATCCGCGACGGCTATCGCAAAGCATTTAAGCAAGTCGACATCATAGCCACACCAACCGCGCCCACAACCGCCTTCAAACTCGGAGAAAAACTTTCCGACCCTCTTTCAATGTACCTGGAAGACATCTTCACTGTTTCGGTAAACGTCGCCGGCCTTCCCGGCATCTCTATCCCGTGCGAATTCGACGGCGGCATGCCTGTGGGCCTTCAGCTCCTCGCGCCTTGGTTCGAAGAAGCAAAGTTATTATCAACCGCTAAGGTATTTCAAGAAAAACAAGCCTAATCCTCCCAACCTCCTTACTAAGGAGGCACGCTTGATTGAGAAAATAAGAAAAACGTAGGGATAAACCTTGTGTTTATCCGTGCCAACATCAAAGCACGGGCGATCACAAGGATGCGCCCCTACGAGTACATATAAAAACTATGTTTGAAAATAATGTAAGAACAGGCCCGGCAATAGATTGGATATTCTATGTCAACAACATCGGTCTCGTGCTTTTAGCATGCCTTGTAGTCATTTTGCTGATAGTTGGCGCCGTCTGGCTCAAAGGCAAGCTCTCGCGCCCCGAATTATATGGACTAACACGTGAAGAAGTTGCTAAGCGCTGGCAAAAGATTATCGCAACCAGCCAAATGAACGGAGACATGGGCCTAAAGCTCGCGATTATCGAAGCCGACAATCTTTTGGATGCCGCCTTAAAATCACTTGTCATGCCCGGCGACACGCTTGGCGAACGCCTCAAGGTCGCGTGCTACAAATATCCCAAACTCAAAAACGTCTGGTGGGCTCACAAACTCCGCAACAATCTCGTACACGACCACTCCTTCCATCTTCGAAGCAACGAAGCAAAGCGGGCACTGGGGGAGTTTGAGAAAGCGCTTAAAGAATTGAAGGTTTTTTAATTGTCTTGAACCACGATTTATGGGATTTAGGGATTAGCATGATTATTTTTTATAAAGTAACTTTAGTTTATAATAGATAATCGCGTTAATCTTTGAATCAAGACACGTCGCTCGCGTGCGACAGTGTCGAGCGAATCAAGGTTCAGACAATTATGATTCCTTACTTCCAACTAACACAGATAGATCTAGGCCCCCTCAGCATCCAAGTTTGGGGTATGCTTGTAGCTCTCGGTCTTTTGGTTGGTACCTGGGTCAGCGCCAATCGCGCCAAGCAACAGGGGATAGATCCAAAGCTTATCTGGGACGGAGCTTTTTGGGCTTATTTGTCGGCTTTTATCGGCGCACGTGTTTTTCATGTTTTGTTTTACGATTTTGGCCACTATGTCGCAAATCCCATAGACGCAATCAATCCCGCTTTACCGGGATTCTCCGTCATAGGTGGTTTTATCGGCGCGTCGCTTGCCGTCATCCTCTGGATACGCAAACATAAATTGGAGTTCTACAAATTCGCCGACTCGGCAATATTTGGCTTGCCTTTCGGGCTCGCGATCGGCCGCGTCGGCTGTTTCCTGATACACGACCACCCTGGCGTACCTTGCGAATCCAACCCTCTCTGCATCATCTACCCCGACGGCATCGTCCGCCACGACCACGGTCTCTATCTCTCAATCTTGGGAGCTGTCACGGCAGTCGTCTTCTTGGTTCTTGGCCGCAAACATCGCCCCGCCGGTTTTTTTCTGGCTCTTTACATTATCATCTATTCCTCCATCAGATTTTTCCTAGACTTCTACCGCGCCATCGACGCAACCTATTTTTACCTAACCCCAACCCAATGGTTGCTGATTCCGCTTTTCGCGCTTGGAATCTATCTGATGATTCGAATAAACAAGGCAAAAACACATTCTTTTTAATTACTCTCAATTACTCTCAGTTGCTCACGTTGTACGTTGTACGTGGTACGTGGTACGATATTTGAGTTATGTACGATTGTATAGTGATAGGCGGAGGTCCTGCCGGTATGGCGGCTGCTGTTTATCTCGCGCGCCAAAAGATCAATTTTTTATTACTCGCCGGTGATATTGGCGGGCAAACTCTTTGGAGCTCGGAAGTGGAAAATTATTTGGGTTTTCATATGTTAAACGGCCAAGAACTTGTCGAAAAATTCCAAGAGCATCTAAAAGATTATAAAGATGAATTTACAATGAAAACCGGCGAATTCGTAAGTGACGTTGCCAAAATCAAGTCCGGCTTTAGAGTCAAAACATCAAAAGATGAATACCAAACCAAAACCGTATTAGTTGCCACCGGCACAAAGCATCGCGAACTCAAAGTCCACGGCGAAAAAGAATTTTATGGCAAGGGAGTAACTTATTGCGCAACCTGTGACGCACCGTTATTTCGTGACAAAAAAGTTGTAATTGTAGGTGGAGGCAATAGTGCCATGGAAGCCGCTCTCTTCCTTATAAAATACACGGATAAAATAACAATCATGTCCATAGATCCGGAACTTCACGGCGATGAAGTCTTAATAGACAAGGTCAAAGCCGAGCCCGCTATTCGTTTTATCGGCCAAGCTAAAGTCCAGGCCATAACCGGCGACAAAATGGTAAACGGTATCAAATATAAAGACGCCCACGATAAAGATATTCACGAATCAACCGAAGGTGTTTTCATCGAAATCGGCCTCACTCCCGTAACAGATTACATCAACATAGTCGATAAAAACCAATGGAACGAAATAATTGTCGATAAAGCAAACGCCACTTCGCTTAAAGGCGTCTGGGCCGCCGGAGATTGCACGGATATAACGGAAAAACAAATAGCCGTAGCTGTGGGCGAAGGCTCTAAAGCCGCGCTCCAAATTATCAAATACCTGCAGTCTGAACCTTGATTCTCTCGACACTGTCGCTCGCGAGCGACGTGTCTTGATTCAAAGATTAACGTGATTATTTTTTTACCAAAGAGCTGTATAAAAAATAATCATGCTAATCCCCAAATCCCATAAATCGTGGTTCAAGGCAGATGAAAGATTTGACTCAAAGTTTGCGTATAACTACAATGTCTTTTTATGGAATCTGAAGACAAAATCAGAAAAATTTTCTTATTAGGAGCCGGTATATTACTGGTTCTTATTGTAGGCGGGCTGATTTGGGCTATTATGTCCGAACCGGGAAACAGCGGGAATATCGACCCGAACATTACATTCAACGATGATAGAAATCCGGCTATTGGCCCCGCGGACGCCAAGGTCACCGTGCGTATCTATAGCGATATGCAGTGTCCTGCTTGCCAGGTCGCGGAAGCGGAACTGGCGGTTATTCGTCAAGAATATCAAGATAGAGTTCGTTTTATTTGGAATGATTTGCCATTGGCACAAATGCATCCTAACGCCACCCAAGCCGCTTTAGCCGCCAGATGTGCCGGTGAACAAGGCCGATTCTGGGAATATATGGACACAATTTTTGAAACCCAAGAGAAATGGGAATATCTCACAAATCCAATGAACCACTTTACGGATCTCATCAAAGAAATCGGATTGGATGAAAGCCGCTTTAACCAGTGTGTTATAAGCGGTGATAAATTGAATTTGATTCAGGCGGATTATCAGGAAGCGGTATCCTTGGGCTTAAGCGGTACTCCGACATTTTTCATCAATCGCAAAATGATAGTTGGAGCCATTGACCAAGCGACATGGAGGCAGGAATTAGATACGGCTCTGGCTGAATAAAAACGTTTGACTTAAGCTCGCAAAACAGTAAAAATAATTCAATTATAATAAACTATCCACAATTTTTATGGAAAACAAACAAAGTCAAAGTATCTGGGAATCCAGTCCCAAAACCACCTTCGCGTTGGGCCTGATAGCCGGAGTAGCCGTCATGTCCACCATTGCGTTGGTCTTTGTGCTCAACTTCTTAATGTCCGGCAAAAGCTTTGGCGCTCTGGCCCAAGGCTCGAATACGGCTCCTGCTCAAAATCCGACAGTCGCCGACGCTGGCGCGGATATCCCGGCCGAACTCCCGCCGGCTAACGACGTTCGCCCTGTCGATGCCTCGCGCGATCATATCTGGGGCAACGCGGATGCCAAAGTCACATTAATCGAATATTCCGATTTTGAGTGCCCATTTTGCGGACGCCATTACAGCACAATGAAGCAACTTAAAGAAGCTTATCCCAACGATATCAGAGTAGTCTTCAGGCATTTTCCGCTTTCCTTCCACGCTGAAGCTCAAAAAGCGGCCGAAGCTTCCGAATGCGCCGCCGACCAGGGCAAATTCTGGGAAATGTACGATATAATCTTCGAAGCTAATCTTGCCGGTGACATGAGTGTAAGCAAGTGGAAGAGCGCCGCATCTGATTTGGGCTTGGACACGGAAAAATTCAACAACTGCTTGGATAGCGGCGAGAAGGCTGCACGTGTTGCTGAAGACCTCAACGAAGGTTCCGGCGCGGGCGTAGAAGGAACCCCGGCAACATTTGTAAACGGTCAAGTCGTCTCCGGAGCATTACCTTTCGACTCTTTCAAGCAAATCATTGACGCTGAATTGGGAAGCTAAATGAATTATTGATGATAAAGACAGGCGACCGCCTGTCTTTTGTTTGCCTGGGGGGCTTTTAATTGAAATGTAAACTTGTTACAATGAACACTCAATTAATAAATGATACTAATCCTTTAATTCGATGTAATTTAGAAATTAATTATGCAAAAACAACTGTGGATAATTATCGGGGTCATCGTCCTAGCCCTGGCCGTAATTGGCGGTTCATACTATTTTTTCACCAAAGATAAAACCCAAGCGCCGGCGCAGAATCAAAATAATGTAGCTGATCTTTTTAACAGCTCAGTCGGAGAAAGCGACACAAACCCAGAACCTCAATCCTTGCCCGAACTTCCGGATATCGTGGCCAAAGTCAATGGTCAAGAAATAACCAAAACACAGCTCCAAAACGCTGAAAGCCAAATACTCGCCTCACAAAACATTAATCCGACTTCATTAAACCTCGAAGGGCAAAAGCAATTAAGAATACAAGCCTTGGATAATCTAATTTCCAACCAGCTCGTAACGCAAGCGGCTAACGCTTCAGATATTGCTATCGAAGAGGATGCGATAAACGCACAAGTCGATACTATTAAAGGCCAATTTCAAGACGAAGCGCAGTTTAACGAATTATTGACTCAGCAGGGAATCGATATGGCGAAGTTTCGTGAATTGGTGCAAAGTGATTTAAAGGTTCAAAAGTATCTGGAAACATCGTTGGATTTGCTCTCCATTCAACCCACCGAAGAAGAAGTTTTAGCTTTTTACAACCAAGAAGTGGAAGCTACCAAAAAAGCCAGCTCAACCCAGCCGATCCCACCACTGGAAGAAGTTAGCGAGAACCTAAAAAACGTTCTTATCCAGCAACAGCAACAAGCAAAAATAAGCGCCCATCTTAAAGAATTAAGCGATGGAGCCAATATCGAGATTTTGATCTAAGTTTAGAAAGTAAGTACAAAAAACGGGAATAAACCCCGTTTTTTTGTACAATAAAGTATTTCACCCTTGCCAACCCCTTGTTCGAATCCCTCAAATCAAAAAGCGACGTTTTACGTCGCCGTTTGTTGATATTATCGAGCTAAGCTCGATGGCGGAGAGGGAGGGATTCGAACCCTCGATACCTTGCGGTATACTCGCTTTCCAAGCGAGCGCACTAGGCCACTATGCGACCTCTCCACGGATCAATGATTGTGGTGCAAATCTTACATGAAATTGGAAATTGTTTCAAGCTAATCCAAAAAGGATGTATAATATCAAAGAAATTCAATAAATTATGTATCTTCTTAGAAGTTTAAACGCGCCTCGTTGGCTGTGGCAGCCTCTGAATGTCTTATTGTTTGTAATGCTGTTTATTGCGCTTTTTGAAGGAATTGTTGCTTATATAATACCGCTCTTGATGGTTGAAATGGGTTTTTCCAAAACGCAATTGGGTCTTTTTATCAGCAGCGCTTCTTTGTTCGGCGCTTTATTCGATTTTTTACTTTGCAGGTTTTTTGATAAAACCGATTTTCGCAAAATGTATCTGCTGATGTTGTTTGTAGGAGGATTGGTATTATTGTTGTTAAATTTGTCGCCGGGCTACTTTTTATTCTTGGTTATCATGGCTCTTTGGGGCCTGTATTATGATCTTCGTAATTTTGGCAGTTGGGATTACGTGGCTAAATGCGAGCCGGTTTCAGAAAGATCTTCAAGTTTTAGCTTGATATTTGTTATAAAATCAGCCGGAGCGGTTATCGCTCCCTTGGTAGCCGGTTATTTGATAGCGGATAAGGTAGGCATCGCGCCATATAAATTCGCGCTGATTTTTTTAATAATCGCCGGAATGGGCTACTTTGTTCTGGCTTTGCTGACTAAAAACAAATGCAAGAATAAAAAAAATAAAATACCTCAAAACAGCTTTCATGCTGAATTTAAAAAATGGAATCTACTGGGCCGAAAAATAATGCCGGTGGTATTAATGACTTTTCTATTGGGAATGATCGACGCTTTTTTCTGGTCAGTTGGGCCGATTTTTGCCGAAAGTTTGGAGTCTTTAGAAAAATTTAATGGTTTATTTTTAACTGCATTCTACCTGCCAATTGTTTTTTCCGTATGGTTTATTAAGCCGTTGGTTAAAAGGATTGGCAAAAAAAGAACCTCGATTTTTTCCGTTTTAGCCGGTTCTTTAATCTTGAGTTTCATCGCTGTTTTTAGCGATCCATTTATTATTATCGCGATCGTTTTTCTTGCGTCCGGATTTTTTTCGATAGCATGGCCTGCAAACGACGGCGTTTATGCTGATTTTATAACCGAGACAAAATCTTTCGAAAACGAAGTAAAAGGATTGGGTGATTTTGCATCTAATTTGGGTTATATATTTGGGCCCGCGATAGCCGGTTTGCTGATGGACTTTATCGGAAATGGGCCGACTTTCGGTTTTTTAGGAGTATTTGGAGCATTTTTTTCAATAGTACTTTTATTAATTACACCCAAAAGTATTGCTGTTCCTAAAAAGTAAAAAAATCCCCAAACTTGTTCTTTAGCGCTTATAATGTTACAAATTATATATATGAAAGCCGGGCCATTTTGTTTGCTGTTGGCATTTGGGGCTGTTTTTGGTTCCGGCTGCGTATCTCAAAGTGTTGATGCCGAAAATGTTTTAGCCGATACCTGCCAAGTTTTGGATTACGGCATAGAAGAGTTCAAGCTAATATCCAGCTTGCCAATAGTTTCGGAAAACTATGAATTTTTGGTTCGCGTGGAGCAGATCGGTGACTGCAAGGCCGATGCTCTTACGGTTTCTTTATATGAGGGGGGAGTTCTTAACAGCCAATACAATATTTCTGATCCAAAAACCAAAGAAGTCGTAAGCATAAACTGGGTTCCTTCCAAAGATTCTGAAGTAAACTTTAGAGCCGAGCTGGAACTAATGGATCAAGATAACTCGAATAACAGCGAATTCCTGAAAATCAATGTTTTACCGGTTGGTAATTATTTGTACATTTCCGATCTTACCGGGGATTTGGTGGAGCAGAATAAATTCATCGCCGAAGCAATCGATTTGCGAACCAACATTAAAACAAACAACTTGGAACTTTTTTTAAGAGGTACAAATGAAGACAGTGCCGCTGCAGAAGTTATTATTGAATTGCGTACAGACGATAACGGCCGCCCCGGAAGCTTGGTTATGAGTAAAAATTCGGAATTGGCGTTAAACGCCGATCTAAAGAATACGGAACTGGATACAATCCTTAG
>CAYOMV010000005.1:24111-28735 GCA_964405175.1 uncultured Gammaproteobacteria bacterium
TTAAACGCCGAATATAACTGGTACACATTGTCCATTGATAAGAGCCTAAACCCGGGTAAATATTGGCTGGTTTTGGGTTCCGCAAACCGTAATTTTTTGTGGCATTACAGCCGCCGAGAAGCCGGAGGCGCGCTCATGGAAACCAAGAAGCCGGAATATCTGTTAAATCAAACATCACTGCGCCTGGTAAATGGCACCTGGGAGCCCGTACCCGAAAAAGATTATACATTTAAACTGCATTCCAATTAGATATGCATAAAACCACGGACGATCATATAATCCAGGCAACCGCAGAAGAGATGAAAAGGCGGCTAAAAGACGAGGGGAGCGGGCATGATTGGTGGCATATTTGGCGTGTTTGGCAAATGGCGGCGCGTTTGCAGAAAAGCGAAGGCGGGGATCTGTTTATTATCGAGCTCGCGGCTCTCCTGCATGACATCGCCGACTGGAAGTTCCATAATGGCGATGATTTGGCCGGCGGCCGAGAAGCTCGTAAATGGCTGGAATCGCAAGGCTTGCCGGAAGATACCATCTTACACATTACCGCCATTATCGACAGCTTGTCATACAAAGGAGCCGGCGTTCCCACTCCCATGTCCACCATCGAGGGCAAGATCGTCCAAGACGCGGACAGGCTCGATGCCCTGGGGGCAATTGGCATCGCGCGTTGTTTTGCCTACGGCGGAACCAAAAACCGCCCGCTCCACGACCCGGAAGCCGATTACTCGTTTCACGACACAGCCGACTCCTACAAAGCCGGAGACAATGCGTCTCTGCACCACTTTTATGACAAACTGCTATTGCTTAAAGATCGAATGAACACGAAATCCGCCCGAGGAATAGCGGTAGAGCGCCATAAATACCTGGAAGGTTATCTCAACCGCTTTCTCCAAGAATGGAAAGGTGAAGCCTAAGCCAAGTTCTGCAGATGCAAATTTAAAGAGTCGCGAAGCAAAAACGAAGCTGATAGCTTCGTTTTCCTGTCGGTATTGCACTTAGCTTACATTCCCAGCGCCGCCTCAAAAAATTCTTCCGCTTCATCCATTGTTATTGCGTTGTATGGCTTTAAAACTCTGTTGTGATTTGGTTCATTGATCCATATTCCGGCATTAAAAGTTACCGTTGTAGTGCCGACCACTTTACAAGTTCGATCCGTCAAATCCTCATTCCAAGCACAATCTTCCTTATCTTCAGTCTGCGTTAAACCGAATTCGATCCTTTGCAACATTTGTTTAGTGGTATTTATATTGGCGGCCATATGCAAAGCCTTAGCATCTTTTAAATTCTTTTCATAATCATTGCGTGCTTCTTTTATCGCTTCTTGCCTTTCGCTGTAACTTTTTATCTTGTTAGCTTCGTTCAACTCTTTTTGATATTCTCTATTCAAAATATTCCTATTAATCCCCACGCGCGCTCGTACTATTTCATCTCCTGCCGCATTTTTATAAGTTTTTTCGATTCTGGTAATCTGCAAAATATTTTTATCGCCAAGATTCTTGAACATGTCGGAAAGTTCTTCAATTGGGCTCGAACTGCCAAGCGCGGCTGCCGGCATCACGCTTTCCATTACGTTTTCTCTAGGTGATTCAAATTCAAACCATCTTTGCGTGATGGGGGATAGGTCCGCGCCTAAAAGCGCCAACTGTTCTTTAATGGAACCGGGCAACCTGTCTATTTTTATATACATGTTGGGCGCGACAACTCTCCAAAAAATCTTTAAAGGGTCGGAAATCGTAAAAACTTCCTCACCGTCTTCAATATAAAGTTTGCTGATTTTAAAATATCCTTCACCGTCTTGATAGCCCTCTTCATCCGGAGGAAGAGACCTTTGAGCGAAGCTCATAACAAAAGACGCTTTCTCCGGCCCGTTTACGTAAGCCTCATCCCAAATATTTTCCACCATATCCATCTTCATCTCTCCGGACATGCTCATGCCCGTTGCTTCGTCGTAATTAGCCAAAGATTGATTTAATATTTCTTGCGGTGTGGCGGCCAACGCGCTTGATGCGTAAAAAATAACCGCAAAAGCTACCGCATAACCTAGTAAATATGCTAATTTATTCATAGTGAAAATATTATATAACATCAAACGTCAAACGTCGAACCCAACTGTCGAGCATCGCAGGCATTGTCCTTAAGATGTTTCAAACGGATTTGCCGAGGTAGATGGGTTAGTTTTGTTTTTCAAGATTATTATGTTGGCCAATTCTCGAAAATCTTGCACAGAAGCCGTATCTGCATTCTGAAAGTTTTGGTATTCCTGAAAAACAAGAGCCGACCCAAATGCTCTGCGGCGGTTTTTTGGAGAAATTGCCAGGGTAGTAAGCCGTAAAAATTTAAAATCTTTGCATTCATCAAGTTGTAAAATTTTCTCAGAGCGCTTTCCTTCCGGAGGGTTCAAACTAACCAAGGAACCCGGCGGTAGGCGTACTCCATTCAAGACGGTTTCTGTTAAAGTCATCCCCGACGGATCTCCGGCGGATTTATACAGCATCACCGGATCCCCGTTCTTGTCGACAATAACCTTGGGCTTCCCGTATTGACCGTGTTCTAAAAAATATCTTTCCGCCGTAGTGCAAGATCCGGCTCTCATTGGCGCGTAATCAGCTTCCGCGGGTAAATGAATTGCTTGTGATTCGGTTGGATGTATTAAATCTTGAATCATATTGCCAACAACAACATCTTCCTCATTGTGTAAACCGGAAATGGCTTTAGCCAGCCTTTCATTAATTTCCGTATGTAATTCACTTGTCAAATCGGGCATTCCCTCGGGAAACGCTTCATCATAAATATACTCGATGTCAGATACGGCACACTCAAATTCATACTGTTTTTCCATCAATTCTCTGCGTAACATTTCTACTTTATAAGCTTTTGTTATAGTGCGTGGATTATCAAAATCTTCTAAAGGTTGTTTTTCTAAAATTTCCGTTGCTCTTATCACCGCTTTTTTGGCACTTTCAACATTTCTGCGAGCCATTTCCACTTTAGTTCTTGCGTCAGCGATTCTATTTCGCATTTCATTCGCTAAAGATTCAAACCCCGGTGTTTTTTCCAGACAGGCTTGCTTGATTTTCTTAAGAGCAAACAAATAATGAATTTTACTATTTTTATTTTTTAAAAACGCATCCGCTAAAAAGCGTCCAGCGTTCATATATCCGCCGCCTCTTCTTATATTGAAAGAGCCAACCTTGCCCTTGCTCCAGCGATACTCCAATGTCTCCTCAAGCATGTCTTGTAATTTTGCATTCAAAGGCAGTCCCGCCGCTTTAAAACTTTCTACCACGGGATTCTCTAGCTCAAGTTCATGTGATAAATCAATTTCCGGCAGAGCTTTTTTTGATGAACCCCTCTTTAGTTCAGTATTTTCGTAAAATGGCGCAGAAAATTCATGAGACATAACGTTTACATAATACCATATTTATATTTTGCTAAGTCGCATAAACAATAATAACTATTATTTCATGAAGATCAGCCCTCTTTATGAAAGGGGGATTAGGGGGAATCTTGCCAGTAATCTTCTTGACTTATTTAACAAATTAGCTAATCTAATGCCAGATCCTTTTACTCAAGGAGGGTGTAATGGTGATATTGACTACCGCATTTCTTATATTTTTCATTATCATTGATTTAGCGCAAATCCTAATTCGTGTCAGATGCATTTTAGGGAATCGCCCTATAATTTACAATCAGACTGAATTGAAATATTCTTATCCCATTAGAATGGGGGAGTTGATTATCTTGATACTTGATTCAAGGGCATTCTTTTTAAAAATCACAATCGGCACATGCTGGCTTTTAATGGATAAGTGGTTATACTTTTACATCGTCCTAGCCAGTCTTATTTTTTACTTAACGGCGTCTTGCGTGGCCTATCATTGGGCAAGTAAGCTCAGATTTATGCTGGTAAATTTTGTGCGAAATAATTCCAGCCTCTACGAATCTGCCGACTATCGCGCTAAGCCGCCATTACTGCCGTCGGGGCACTCAAGATATGAGCAAATTCTAAACAACAGGATTTTTCAAATGTTAATTAAGGTTGATCCAAGTAACGACCCGGATCTCATAAGAGCCGACAATTCTCATGGCACCTAACTCGGTGCTTTTTAAGATAATAAAATAATCCCCTGAACAGGGATCATGAAAGTTTGCTATCGATCTGGTCCAAGCCCGCTTCCGCGAGTTCGCGGACATTTTCGTCCTGTACCTTGGCGCGGTAAACCACTCCCTCGGTAAAACGTTCTTTTAGCAGATTTGCCAAATCAGACGTGAGCCGGAAAAAAGTACTGCTTCGATAATTGGTTCTTGTATAACCGGCATCCCATAGTTGAATTTCAATATACGGCGGATCATTTTGTACAACAAGAAATCTGCGCGTACGGTCGTTTTGGCTCTTGGCTAACAACTTCAGCGCCTCTGAAAGCTCGGTAATCGCGCCGGAGTTTTCAAATTTGTCCGCCTTGCCAAGCAGTGGCTTGTTTATGCTGATTACTGTCAATGAACTCATTATTCCCTCCTGTAAAAAACTTAATTCAAATCCGTTTTAAGGTCAAGGTCGATTTATCAGCCTGTCCAGTCAACATATCAATGCACCGCTTCACCCCCAATAAGCTCTTTGTAGAGT
>CAYOMV010000006.1:0-26830 GCA_964405175.1 uncultured Gammaproteobacteria bacterium
AAGGTTCGCCCCTACATAGTCAGAATTTAGAATTTAGAAGTTAGAATTTAGAATTTAGAAGTTAAAATTTAGAGGTTAGAATTTAGAAGTTAGAAGTTAATATTTATTATTTATTATTTGTTATTTGTTATTTGTTATTTAGTATTTATCGTGTCGGTTTAATATTCAAATAATTCAACAAATACTTGGCCATATCTCCAAAAATCGGCGCCGCCGTGGAAGCAGCCCACTTACTGGTTTTGGGATTATCCAGCTTTACCAACATCACAAATTGCGGTTCATCGGCCGGCGCGTAGCCCACGAATGTGGTATTAAACCTGTCTTCGTAATAACCTCGGCTACCCTGTTTAGCCACCTGCGCCGTTCCGGTTTTACCTGCCACCCAATAACCGGGCACCGAGGCCAAGTGCCCATGTTCACCTTCTACCACAGATGTCAGCATCCGAGTTATTAGCTGAGCCGATCTTTGTGTGATAACCTCACGTATCATTTTCGGCTCTGTAACCTCCCTGTTACCATCAGAGTGGATTATCTCGGAAACTATGTAAGGCTGCATCATTTTGCCATGGTTGGCCAAAGCGCCAAAAGCCTGAATCAACTGAATCGGAGTCACAGTGATTCCTTGTCCGTAAGAAGCTGTTGCCGCAAAAATGTCACCTTTCTTATCTAAACTCGAAATATCCCCCGCCGCCTCAGGCCTTAATCTAACCCCGGTCTCTTCCCCAAAACCAAAAGCTTTTACATAATCACGAAACACATTTTTCCCTAACTGGCGCTGAACAAAAATCGAACCCGTATTTAAAGACTCATCCAAAACTTCTGTCATGGTTTTGATACCATGCGCCTTTCCGTCCGAATTTTTAATGGTAAAATCATCTATCTCCAAGAATCCCTTATCTTCATATGTCGTGTTCGGATTAACTTTATTTTCATTTAATCCTCCCGCCATCGTGATAGCTTTAAACACAGAACCCGGTTCATACGCCACAAAAGTAGCCGGATTATTAAAGACTGCGACATCCTCCACTTCTTTTAGATTGGACGGGTTAAAATCCGGATAAGAACACATGGCTAAAATCGCCCCCGTATCAGAATCCATAACAATCATAGTCCCGCTGTCAGCCTGATAATTCAAAACGCCCTGCCTTATCCTTTCGCATGCCTGAAACTGGATAGACCTGTCTAAAGTTAGCACGATATCACCACCATCGCTGGCCTCTATAAGCTTACTTTGCCCAAAAACAATCCTTCTCCCGGCCGCATCTGTTTCGGCTTCCAATGTACCGGGTTTACCCGCCAACAACTCATCAAAAGCGTATTCCACCCCATATCTTCCCTGTAACGATCCTTGTTCATTCTCGGTAACAACCCCGATAACCTGCCCTCCCATATTCTTTTCAGGATATAATCGCGCGATACTTCTGGCAAAACCCACACCTTCTAAATTTTTAGACCTCAAAACTTCAACCTTTTCAGTTTCCACATCTCTCATGATGGGTTCATAAGGATCATCCGGGTCTTTTGTGAGCTTTGCGATCAAATCAACATCCGGAATGCCTAAGACAGCCGCCAATTCATGCGCCACAACCACCGCGTCAGTCATATTTTTAGGCTCCGCGTAAACATGCCAAGCATCCCTGTTGGCCGCTAGAGGATAGAGCTGGCTGTCCATTGGGTCGCGAATCAAAATCCTGCCCCTGGAAGGCAATAATTTAGCCTCCAAATCATATTGATCCGAAGCCAAAACTTCGAAAATCTCGCTCTCGAAAATCTGAAATTTAGCTAATCTTAATGTAAAAATAAAACCGATGGCAATAATAATAAACAACAAAAACAAAAACCGCCTGTCCGTATTAGGCCCGCTTGCCTTCTCTTTCAAAAAACTCTGCCTCATGCCAAATAGTATAAACCACAAACTCCAAACTACAAAGAGTTTGGTTTGTTATTATAATAGTATCGCGAAAGCGATTCCAACATCGGTAATCGGCTCGCCCCTCGAAGTCCGTAGGACGTAGTGGGGTAATTGGTAATCGGTAATCCTTAATTGGTAATTGGTAATTATGTGAGGTATTTCCTCCCTTTAAGCTCTTCCGGCAAATAATCTTGATCTACAGGTTCATTAAATGAGGGATTGTATTTGTAGTCCTTGCCATAACCCAAATCTTTCATCAGAGAAGTTGGAGCATTCCTCAAGTGCAAAGGCACGCCAATATGCGAAGTTTCTTTGGCATCGCGCGCGGCTTTGCCATAAGCCGTGTACAACTTGTTCGACTTTTTAGCCTTTGCGCAGTAAACCACGGCTTGCGCCAAATGAACGTTGCATTCAGGCATTCCGATAAGACGCGCCGCCTGCATGGCTGAAATCGCTTGCACCAAAGCTTGCGGATCAGCCATACCAATATCCTCCGACGCAAAGCGCACTATCCTGCGAGCCACATAAATAGGATCTTCACCCGCCTCAAGCATTCTCGCGAGCCAATACAAAGCCGCGTCAGCATCCGAACCGCGCATGGATTTATGCAAAGCACTGATAACATTATAATGTTCCTCCCCCGCCTTGTCATAAACCATATGCGACCTCTTCAAAACAGACTGAACAACATTTTTCTTCACTTCACCCTTACCCCCTTCCACTGAATTTACTGTCATCTCCAGTATATTAAGCGCCGCTCTCGCGTCCCCATCCGCGATTTGCACCATAGCCTTCATTGCCTCGGCATCTACGGAAATATTCATCTTCCCCAAACCTCTTTGTTCATCCGCAAGCGCTCTTTCCAAAATCAACTTAATATCATCTTCAGATAATGACGAAAGTGTAAAAACACGAGCGCGAGACAAAAGCGCGTGATTAACCTCAAAACTGGGATTTTCAGTTGTCGCGCCGATAAAAATCACAGTACCGCTCTCCACGTGGGGCAATAGTGCGTCTTGCTGGCTTTTATTAAACCTGTGAATCTCGTCTATAAACAAAATGGTTCTTTTGCCGATATCTAATCGATCTTTCGCCGCTCCCACTATCTTGCGAATATCCGAAACCCCGGCCGTAACAGCCGATAATGTAACAAAATCAGCCTTAGCCGTCCTTGCGATAACTTCAGCGAGCGTTGTCTTACCTGTACCCGGCGGGCCCCAAAAAATTGAGCTCGGCACCTTGTCCTGTTCCACCAAACGCCTAAAAGCCGAATCCACAGACACCAAGTCACTCTGCCCGCAAACCTCATCAAAACTCCTTGGCCTCATCCTGTCCGCGAGCGGCTTATGCTCCCCTCCCCGGCTCTGATCTTTTTGAAACAAACTTTTCTGCATACTTTCCAGTAATTAGCGGTTGGCCAATCATTCATGTTTACTTGAGTTGAATTGCTATCTGCTAATTACTAATGACTATTTTTAGTGTAGAACAAATTTAGAACACTATCACTAACCTGTCAAAAAAACGAGCCAAAACTCGTTTATTATTTTATCTACAATCCCACCTTCTAGCCAACAACCTAGTACTTAGTACTCAGCACCTACCAGCTAACTCGTGATAAACGGATTCTCGTGATGAACGTGATTATCCGCTAGAAGCTAGAAGCTAGTAGCTTGTCATTAGTTGTTAGTCGTTACTCTCAAGATTCAAACAATCATTGTTACAATTATCAAGCTTTTCTTGGCAAGTATACGGCATTTCATCAGATCTCTTGCATTCTTCAAACATATCCCGGCAAGCATATTCGCATTGCTCCTGTGTTAAAGGATTCATGTAATGATTTGCCAGCATCCATTTCTCCGAATTCCTGCCATGTCCTTTTATATCGCCGATAATCGTGTCTCCCGAATAATAATAAAGAGGCCAACCTCTGTATGTTAATTGCATTTTGCCGTCCTCACGCAAAACCGAACCGAAAAAACTTTTATCCAAACCGGACGCAACCATCAAATCCTCTTCATGAAAAATAGGCCAATTATTCAAACAATCTCCGGTGCACATACTCTTACCCATTGCGTCATCACTAAAAACATAAAGCGCTCTTCCATCCCCATCAGCTAAATATTCCCCCTGCTCGCCTTGCATTATTTTGACATTGGGCAACAAACCGACTCTGGCGCAAAGCCTTTGCTCGCAGGTTTGCTGTAATCTATCGCAAAGTTCCATTGTATTTGTGTCATATTGCGATGATCCGGTTGTGCAAATCACATGCATCCTGCGGCATTGGTCGGCGCAATAAGTATCCGGCATCGTTTGCTCGCCCGTAAGTTTGCATGCGTTTACCAAGCATTCTACGTTTTTCATGCGGCACTCGTCCAATACAGCCATCTCATCGCTAACCGCCATCTGTTTGGGCGCGACCACTCTTTCTACGCAACCTCCCATTGCCACGGCGCATCTATCTTGGCAAGAAATCGGCGATCTGGGCGCGTCGTTGCAAGACGTGATGCAAGCATTGGATTCCGTAAGGCAAGGGTGCAGTTCACCCGCCTCAACTTGCCCTTCAAAATTTTCCATGCAATTTGCCTGCTCCATCCGGCAAGTATTCAAACAATCCGCTCGTCCGTCATCCGGCTTTGAAACAAAGCCCATCGGCACTTCGCCCGGTTCTGACTTGGAAGCCATCAATCCGTCCATCGCTTTTTGCAGTTCATTCATTTTCATCTGCAAGTTAGACAAAGCTCCGGCATCAACATTAACCCTATGCGGCGCATCATTGGACTGCGCCCATAGCATCACCGGCACACCCACAGCCAATACCGTTAATACCGCCAAACCAAACAGCCACGAATGCAAATGAGGCATATTCGAACTCGCCGCCTTTTTAACCTTGCTGGACGGCGTTTTACGCGAAGTTTTCTTTATCATAAATTTAAGCTAATTATACCACATTTTACACATCTAAACTTATCCACAAACATCATTTCGTAGGGGCGAACCTTGTGTTAGCTCGCGCTTGTAATTAAAGAATCGGGCGAACACAAGGTTCGCCCCTACAGGATCTCACATTACATAAACATAAATCCTCCTCCCCCTCTTCCCCGCGGGCCGATGCAAATCAATAACATCAACCGGCTTAAACTCTTCCGGAAACTCAAAATCACACGAGACAACTCTGGTCCCCGGTTTAAGATCTTTCTGCAATTTTGGCAATAGACTCTTTAAAAGCCCCGGAAATAAATACAGATAAACATGCGTGGCTCGAGACAAATCCTGCCTAAAAAAATTCTTATGCAAAAGCTTAATCGCCACGCTTGGAATCTTTCTATATCTCAACCTAAGCTTGGCATAAACATGAGGCACAATCGCCTTGTCGATACCGATATACTCCGCCTTAGGCTCTTTGCGATAGCAAGCCTCCAAAACCCTCCCATCCCCACTGCCAAGATCATAAACCACACTCCCCGGCTTAACATCCAAAGCCTTTACAATATCATCCAACACCTCCTTCGGTATCTCCACAAACGGCGCCCGCGTAGCAAACAAGCTCCACTGATACATTAAACCAACAATCATCACAATCAAACAAATAATGACAATAAAAATCTGCCCTGCGAATATGAATATTTCCATGCAAGTAGTATAAAACAAAAACAACAATCCTCGTAGGGATAGTGTTTATCCGTGCTGTAAAAACCCGTTAGTTACATCTTCAATGATAGTACGGATAACCACCCCGCAGAATTCACTTCGATCAAGTACGGGGCACGGCAAGAGATCATCCCTACAAAGTAGGTTTGATAAAATTTGTATCTTGGTAATTTTTGGTTATGTTTGCCGCAGGATGCGGTACACCTCATCACTCTTCCTAACAATAAAATCCGTCTTAATCGTTACTTCTTGATCCGGATGTTGCTCAAAAGATTCGACAGTCACTCGCTCCACGCCGGTTGTCGGCCCTTGAAACTGCAACACGTCACCAACTTTAAGTTCACCATTCAGCACTTTCAACTCCGCGATATTGGTTTTGCGATAATAATTTTGTACCTTGCCCACGTATTCCTTCTTCTCAGTCGCCTGACTATTACGCACACGCGACCACGCCTCATGCGCCGGCCGGCCAAACAAAAAGCCGGTCGAAAATCCTCTGTTATAAACCGTCTTCAACTGTTCCAATAATTCAGCCTTCAACTCATCCGTATACTCCCCGACCTCAATCGCATTTACAGCTTTACGGTAACAACTTACTGTTGTCTGAATATACTCCGGCGATCTGCCCCTGCCTTCAATCTTTAAATAATCGACTCCCGTTTCCACAACCTTATCAAGTATCTCAATCGTACAAAGATCCTTAGGGCTCATTACAAATCCATTACTGACATCCAACTCATAACCCGACTCTTTGTCGCGCACAGTATACTCACGCCTGCAGGGCTGAAAGCACTCACCCCGATTGGCCGATTTGCACTCCAAAAAGTTAGACATAAAGCACCTGCCCGAGACAGAAACGCACATAGCGCCATGCACAAAAATCTCCACCTTCGCAGTCTTCATTTTACATTTAATCTCTTTTATCTGTTCCAGCGTACACTCACGTGCCAGCACGATACACCTTGCTCCCAAGCTCTCGTAAAAATGTCCCGCAAATGAATTGGAAATACTCGCCTGTGTTGATATATGAAACGTCATTCCCAGTTCTTGGCAGATCTTAATCACCGCAAAGTCCCAGCAAATCACAGCGTCAACTCCCGCTTCTTTAAACTTTTGTACCATCTCACGCACTTTCTCAACTTCATGCTCGTAAACAATTACGTTAAGTGTAATAAAAACCTCGACTCCCTTTTCATGCGCCTCATTCACAATCCTCGGCAATTCCTCCATATCAATACCCCGCGAACTTACCCTCATGTTCATCTCCCCAACTCCAAAATAAACCGCGTCCGCGCCGGCTTTAATTGCTGCTCTAAATGATATTTCATCCCTAACAGGAGCAAGGATTTTAGGTTTTTTACTTATCATAATTCCGGCCAAGTATAGCACAAAAACTTTTTCTGTAAATAAAAAACACGGTTTTACCCGTGGAGTAGATCTGTGCAAATTAAGCAGGCTTTTCCGAGCCTTTCTCCAGAGCTCTATCGAGCAAATAAAGCTCGTCTTTAGAAAGTTTTGCCAAAGCGATATAAAGCTCCTTATCGCCAAACTCAATACTCTTACCAAGCTTCTTTGCCATGGCCAATGCCGCGGCTCTATGATGCCCCTCGATACAAATGAGCTTGCCATTGTCTTCACGAACAAGCCCGGTCAGGTAACTCGTAAAGGGCATCGCATCCATGATGGCACGGACTGTGGTGTGATTACTGAATTGCTCATACCTTTCCGGCACTTCCAAAAACTCTTCAAAACTAAGCAAGTTCTTAACGGGTAGATTTTTTTGCCAAGCCGCAAACGGCCCCACAAGCATTTCCGAAACTTCTGTAAGAGGATCGGTAAAACTGCACAACTCCCATTCCCTCTCTTCGAGCTTTAACTGCCCGGCCATATATCCCCGCCAAGACTCCCAATCCGGCCAGCCCTTAATCTCTGTCGCGCATCGAATCCAACCCGGATTATGAGCTTCGTTATCTCTCCAGCTCTGAAACACCTCTTTCCAAGTTATTGGCCTTATAAATTGCATACTTTTTCTCCTTTTTTGTTTAGGATGCCTTTCTAATCTAGTGTGATTTGATGTTTTAGTCAATATGTAAACTCAAATCCCAATATACAAAAAACCCGCCTTAAAGCGAGTTTTTTATGGTCGGGCTAGTGGGACTTGAACCCACGACCTCGTCGTCCCGAACGACGCGCGCTAGCCAACTGCGCTATAGCCCGACGAAATGAGAGAAGTGATTAAGCGTAGCTTAAGCATTTCCGAATGAGGAGAGGCTATATGAGCTCAAGCCATATAGCCCGTTTTGCTCGCAGACTATAACAAAACACACTTTTTTTGGCAATATTAATACACCAAACCAGCCTTGCAATTTGACAATAACCTATCCCCTAGCGCATCATTTGGCCCATGCGCACCATAAAATGCAAAAATAACTACGGAGATATTGTTGAGCTCCCGGAGGAAAAATTCCAACCTCGACCCTCTGTTTACGCCTTTCTCATAAACAACGGCAAGATCCTTGTCTGTAAAAACAAAAGCAATGGCAAGCTCTGGTTTCCGGGTGGCGGTATAGAGGGCAGAGAAACCCCGGAACGCGCGCTCCTGCGTGAGTGCGCCGAAGAAACCGGCATCACAAACATCACCATAGTCCGCCCTCTGGCCACTTTGCGTAATTATTTCTATTACGCCCCCGAAGATCTGGCCATGGACGCCACTTTGCATTTCTTCGTCTGCTATACGGATACAACAAAAGTCATCCCCGACGAACAAATCCAAGACGACGAAGCCCGCTCATTCCGCTGGATTAAACCCTCCCAAATATCACCCGAAGACTTGGGCGACCTAAACCAAGAAATCCACTTCCTGCTCTGCTCCCTAAAAATCTAGGGAGTTTTTTTCTACGCAAGCGGATCGGCTTCCAGCCAACAATCAGTATACTCGTGATAAACGTGATTTCGTTATTCGTAGTTAGAAATTATTGTAGGGGCGAACCTTGTGTTCGCTCATTCAGTTATCGAAGCACGGGCGAACACAAGGTTCGCCCCTACCAAACTGTGTTACTATTTAGCTTCTAGCTTCATCTTTAGTATCTAGTATCTAGCAGATATTCAACCCGTGATAAACGGCTTCTCGTTATAAACGTTATGAACGTGACAAACGTAGTTATCCGCTAGAAGCTAGTAGCTAGTAGCTTGTAATTCGACGTTAGACGGTATAACATAATTGCATGATAAATGCGGGTGGCTTAAAACCAATCCTGAAAACGGCCTTTTTCGGTTTTTTAACCTTTTTTATTTGGTTTTCCACACACCCTGCTAGCGCTCAAGAGGTCCCACAACTCACAGGCTCCAGCACCGAAGACCTGCTCGGACCCGGCATGATGATCGAAGCCGGGGATTTTGGTGTCGAGCGTTCGCGTTATGGCAGTTATGAAAGGGCTATGGTCAAAGCTGTCGATAGAATCAGCCAACCCACTCAAAACGGCGCCGAACAAAAAAACAACTACACCCTAACCATCCTAACCGGAGACTTCAAAGACCAAACTTTTACCGTCCGCAACTCGCCAAATGACAAGATACAACCAGGCGAAGGCGACCTTGTAATGGTATTTATCCAACCCGGCGGCTCTGAAGAACCAAAAATTTTTTTAGAAACCTACGACCGTAAAAACCTTTACCTAATTAGTTTAATTCTATTAAGCATTATCCTCCTGGCATTATTCGGCTTAAGAGGTTTAGCCATGGGGGCTATCACTTTCTTGGTCTTGTGGCTCGGAGTGTACACCGCTCTCCCCCTTTATTTGCGAGGTTGGCCAATTTTAATCATTACAGCGTTAACCGTATCCTTGCTTAGCGCGATAATTTCTTTTTTCCAATTTGGCTGGCAACGAAAAGTAATCACAACCACAATCGCCACACTCGCCTCTACACTGGTAACAGCCTTAATAATTCAAATTACCGCCAATTCGATGCATCTGACCCCCGAACTCAACATAATGGCGCAAAACTTTTTTAAAGACCAGCCTATGATAGACCCGGCCGGCTTTGTTATTTTAGGCCTGATACTCGCTTGTTTCGCGATCATTCAAGACACAGCTTCATCCATTAGTTGCGGATTGGCGGAATTTAAAAAAATCGAACCAAAAACAGCCTGGAAAGAACTCTTTACCAAAGGCATGAATATCGGCAGAGCCCACACAGCCACGATGATTATCGTATTAACCTTGACTTGGATGGGTAGCTCCATGTTTATTTTCATCAACCGCTATCAACTGCATAATTCTTGGCTGCATTTTTTAAACCAAGACCCGGTAAGCGCGGTTTTAATCTTGATAATAGCCGGTATCATGGGCATAGCACTCTCGGTTCCGATTACCGCGGCCATCAACGCTTCAGCCTGGACTCGTATAACACCTTCCAATCCGGAAACAAACCAAAACACCCCGTCTTGGAGGATGAACGCGTCACAATTTAAAAACGAAAACACTAAAGAATAAACTTTATACTTTTCTTTTTTTTAAAAAAATCTATATTTTTTTATTTCGAATACTCGGTAGTAATAGACCCGTTCCAAGGATAAGGATTCATATAGGTTTTTAATTCCCTGGCATACTCTCTCATCCAATCAGCCAAAACCGCGGTAGCCCGCACGTCATCCTCATTATAAAGGATTATTTCTTTTAGCAAATCTTCATCTTTGGTTTCCAGATATTTCTCGAAGACGTCAACCGATTGCCCTCCGCTCTTTACATCTCCGCGCCAATTAAATCCAAAAAATGGCGCTGAATATTTTAAACCGTAAAAATACAAAGGCAGTACTATGGAATGAATCAGTATTCCTTTAATATCTATCATATTCCCGCGGAATCTATCCAAAGCCTCACTTCCTCCATAACGCTTTTCCAAAACATTTAAACGAATATGTTCATAATTCGCGTAATGGATAACATGATACGGTTCGCGCAATTCTTCCACCCAAGCTAAAAACTCACGCCACATCGCTTCTTCTTCATCTAAACTTTTCGCCACAAACGCCCGATATTCCGATTTATCTCTGGTGCGGATATAAACACCCAAAAGATAATCCGTATCATTGGGCGGGTCGCTCTCGATATCAAAGTGAATTTCAGTTTCCGGCGATTGCAAATCAACAACTTCCCTTACTATCACCGATTTTTCCAGCAAAGACTGTGCTTGTTGTTTGGCCACGGTTAACCCATGTTCCCGCAAACCTGGCAATTTGCCGTCTAATTCCATGGGATCCATATGAGCCGCGTCTTCGTTAGTGCGTATGCCCAGCTCTCTGAGTGCGCGCAATTTGCGAATATCAACATTAAACAATTGCGCGATATCATCCGTGGATTTTGCGTAATGCTCGCATAGTTGGCCCCAATAGCCCACGTCGAAACAAGTTTTTCTCAAAACCGGATCCGGCTTTTCACCGGCCCTGATTTTTTCCAACTCTTCGGTATATTCATGAAACTCTTTCACGTAATCACCCAAAACAACCTCATGCTCATCACCATCTTTATTTATAATAAAGCCTCTGGATGGAAACCGCCCTTGCATTTGCTCCAAAATTACAGCGTAAAACATCAATTGCAAACGATGATACTTTTGAACATGGTGCGAACTCTTAATATCAACCGGAACATAATGCCAGTTGCCAACCAAGCTATCTCCTTCAACTCTTCTTAACAAATCCGGCCTGCCCGTCCAATCTTCATGCGTTATGGTTCCCTGATAAATAACCGGCGTACCTTGGCGCATTAGCTCCAAAGTTGCATCAGCGTCTTTCTCCTTATCCCCGGTCATTTCCACCTCTAAAAGCTCCTGATCTTTAAATAATTCATTAACTACTTCTTTTTCATGCAACAAACCGTCTTCCTGCCTCTGTTGCTCCGCCTCTGTAGCTTCCCGCTTATATTGCTCTTCTTCTTCTGTGGCAAACCTTTCATAATAAGGCCAGTGAGGGCAATGCAAAAATTTATAGTAATCCGATGCTGTTAAATAATCTTCGTATTTAGACATATTCCTTAACCAATTTCTCCAGATCATTGATCGAATCAGCAAACTCTTGAGCCAATGGATTATTACCCAATTTTTTATTATAAATCTCAATCAACTCATTTTCATGCCTAAACCTCTCGCTCACGCCCACTTTAAAAACCGCGTCGATATCAACACCTTCTTTCATTGTCTGCGCAAAACTTCTTGTGTTGTGTATATGGTCGGCGCAGGAAATAGCTGCCGCTTCGGCACTCCCGTTAGTTATCATCTCTCTATACAATCTCTTTCTTTCCACCCAATCTTTAATACTTTTATCTTCACTCACGCCCTTAACGATTTCCAACACTCTTTCGCCAAAAACTTTACGCAATTCATCTTCTGAATAATCAGTATCCTCCAAAATATCGTGCAAAAGACCTGCCGCTACAACTTCATCATCATATCCGGCTCGCTCTAACATTAGCGCCACAATAGCCAAATGCGAAAAATACGGAATACCTTCCGGATGTTTTCTAAAAAGACCGTCATGCGATCTGGCGGCAATTTCCGCCGCTTTATGTATTTTTTCCGAATAAATCATACTCCGCATAATGTATAACGAAAAACCAACAATAGCAAATTTCAAATTGCTATTTGCTGATTTCTAATTGCTAATTTTGGAATGTTATCTCTCCTTCCCTAATTCCCTGCTGAATCACAGAATTAACCAACGCGCTTGCGACAACACCCCCTAATGTCAATCCTAAAAATCCTGCAATAAAAATTACCAACCATTTATACAAAGATGGTACAAAAATGCTCAAAATAGGCAACAAGACAAAAACCGCCACAATCGCCCCGATTAAAAATGTTATCAGCCAGAATAATACGCTTAAATAATACAACCAAGCTAAACGAGATTTTTTAAAATTCTTAGGATATTTAAGCACCGGCCTTTTCAAGGCTTTCGGTTTTAATGCGGGCGGATCAAAAAATCCCATAAACCAAGTGTAACAAATCCGTTGCTAATCTCAAAAGATCACACTAAAAAATCGGCTTAACCGATTTTTTTTATAAACCCACGCATCCTGCAAAAATTTATTTGGTTTCTTTGTGCGGTGTGCGCTTTTTGCAGTGCTTACAATATTTTGAAAGCTCCAAACGATTTTTGAGAGTTTTCTTATTCTTGCTCGAATGGTAGTTCACTCTTTTACAAACCGTGCACTCAAACTTGATTAAATTATCTTGAGACATACTTCTTAAATAACAAATTTTAAACTGCAAACCTCAAATTTTGAAAATATATTAGATATAAATGCCGAAGGCCTCAAAATTTAAAGTTTAAAAATTTTTGTTTATTGTTTAATTTTGAAATGGAGCCGAAGGTGGGATTCGAACCCACGACCTACGGTTTACAAAACCGTCGCTCTAACCAACTGAGCTACTTCGGCCTGACTTGTTAAGCTACACCAACTGCACGCCACCCGTGGCTTTACGCGTAGAGTGGACGTAGCGCGAAGAGCACCTCTTAGAGGTAAAAAGTACTTCATTTAAGCCAAAAAAGCATCAAACGAAGTGCAAAAAGTATATCCCAAGCCCCAAAAAATGTCAACAAAACAGCCAAAACCATGCGCCGATCGTTTATTTTGGCTCACCCACCCGACTCTTTTAAGTTTTTAGCTCTTAATCTGTAAACTGGCTATTAAGCTAGACCTTCGCGCCTCTTGCTCTTTCAGCTTCCAAAATCCTGCGTAAAGCCAAAATATAACCGGCTGTCCTAAAATCAATCTTCCCCTCTTTTTCAGTATAAACCGCAAATACACGTTTCCAAGCATCTTTCATCATGCTAAACAATTTTTGCTTTAAATACTCCTCATCCAAGATATTACCGGTTCTATTCATTGCCCATTCAAAATAACTCACAGTAACACCGCCCGCATTAGCCAATAAATCCGGAATGACATGTATTCCCTTTTCATGCAAAATCTTGTCCGCGTCCGCCGAAATGGGACCATTGGCCAATTCAACAATTACTTTGGCTTTTATATTACCTGCGTTTTCTTGAGTTATTTGATTCTCCAAAGCCGCTAGCACCAAAACATCAACATCAAGTTCTAGCAATTCATTATTACTGATCTCCGCTCCAACCCCCATTTCAACCAATGATTTCCCTTGAGCCTTTTCATCAATAACCGCCTTGACACTCAAGCCATCCGCATTGTGAACAGCACCCTTGCTGTCGCTCGCGGCCACAACGATATGCCCCGCATCTGCTAAAAACTGCGCCATAAACGATCCCGCGTTCCCAAATCCCTGTACAGCAACCTTCAAACCGCTCTTAGGCATGTCCATAGACTCCAAAAAACCTTCTGTAACTATCGCTCCGCCTCTAGCTGTGGCGTCGCCGCGCATAGCAATCCCACCCAAAGCAAGGGGCTTGCCCGTTATAACTCCCGGTTCATGGCGGCCAACCGTTTTTTCATATTCATCCATCATCCAGCCCATAATCTTTGCGTTTGTGTAAACATCGGGCGCCGGAATATCAACATCTTGCCCTATCACATCCGCAAAACTCCTGGCAAATGCTCTGCTTACTTTTTCCAATTCCTCATCGCTCTTGCCCTTCGGATCGATCTTGACTCCGCCTTTTCCACCTCCGTAAGGCAAACCTAAAAGCGAATTCTTCAAACTCATAAGCAACGACAAAGACTTCACCTCGTCCTCGGATACATCCGGATGAAATCTAATACCCCCCTTGCCCGGCCCAAGCGCGTTGCTGTGCTGTACCCGCCATGCCGGATATCTGTTACCGTCTACATCCAGCTCATGATGCGTTACGCGGTAAAAAGATTTTATCAGCCCCATCTCCGAACCGGAAAATTCACCCGACTGTTCCAAAGAATCTATTCTTTGCATTATAGCTTCGATAAATTGATTGCTCATAAACTAAACAATTAGCAGCCAGCAATTATGAATTAGCAATGAAAACAAAGACTTTAAGTAATTGCTGTTTGCTAATTACTCATTGCTAATTAAATGGTTTATAACACCAAGTCAATTTTTATAAAAGTTAATAAATTGGTTATAACTTTTCAATCAATTCCGGGCCTTCACTGCCGGGCAAATTTACGCCCAAACCAACCTTATGGCACACCATGCCGCCTAATTCCCTTGGCGCTAATAAATCAACAAAATTCTTATTTCCCGCTCCTTTTAGCCATTCATCTTCTTGTTCCTTATTTAATATGCACGGCATGCGGTTATGAATTTTCCCAACCATATCATTGGGCGGCACGGTCAAAATTGCGGTTCGAATTATATTATCCGACTCCTCCCAAACACCGGCAAAACTAAAAACCCTATCATCTTCGAATTTAAAATAATAAGGCTGCTTTTTTCCGCCCTCATTTTTCCACTCATAAAATCCATCCGCCGGAATCAAGCACCTGTTGCCGTTTAAGTATTTTTTAAAAATCGGCTTATCTTTTACAGACTCCAAACGCACGTTTATCAAAGCTCCGCTTTTTTGTTTTAGCCAAGAAGGTGTGAGCCCCCAATGCATCCAAATAATCTCGCGTTTATCATCATCCGGAAGCGCTAAAATCTCTCCACCCGGAGCAATGTTAAATCCGGGCCGGAATTCTTTGCCCTTAAAAACAACTCCATACTTTTGCGCCAAATCATCAGGCAAGCGTCTTAAAGTAAACCTGCCGCACATATCAAGAAAAGTAATCTTTATTATGCGCGTGTTCCAAGGCAATCTCGGCGGAAATCCTGCCGTCTTGCACCAGTTGTTTTAAATCTCTGTCCAGATCAACCATCTTTTCCGCCATGGATGAATAAATAATATTTGAAATTTGCTCGGTCTTGCCTTCTCGGATGACATTCGCAATGGCAACACTGCCAACCAAAACCTCGCGAACGGCGGTCAACTCGCCGTCAATAGTCGGGATCAATATTTGCGAGATCGCGCCCTTCAACACAAGTGATAACTGCAACCTAATCTGATGCTGTTGCGCCGCCGGAAATGAGCTTACAATCCTGTCTATTGTTTGGGCCGCGCTTCCTGTGTGCAAAGTGGCAAATACAAGATGGCCTGTCTCCGCCAAAGTTAAAGCCGTACGAATTGTTTCCATATCCCGCATTTCTCCTATCAAAATCACATCCGGATCCTGCCTGAAACAATGCCTCAAGCCTTCTTCGAAAGACGGGAAATCAACTCCCAATTCCCTTTGGCTTATCAAACTTTGTTTGGGTGTGTAAATAAATTCAATAGGATCTTCCAAAGTTACAATATGCTTGGGGCAAGCTTCGTTAATTTCATCAATCATCGACGCCAATAAAGTCGATTTACCCGCGCCGGTTGGGCCGGTTACCAAAACCAAACCGTCTTTAAGATCCACAAAATCCAATGCCGCCTCCGGAGCCTCCAAATCATCAAGTGTGGGAATCACGGTTGGGATAACGCGTGCAGCCAAAGCAGGCTTGCCGCTTTTCCAATACGCCGCAAACCTAAACCTGCCTATTTCGCCAAAATCATAAGAAAAATCCGCGTCATTATGAGATAAAAAGCTTTCAGAAGCTTCGGGCAAAAGAAACGGCTTAAGCTCGTTAATCAAAATTTCTTGGCTCAAAGGTTCACTAATCGTGCTTTGTTGTAAAACTCCTTTTATTCTAAAAATCGGAGGCCTTCCGCACTCAAAATGCACATCAGACGCTCCGGTTTGTACTGCTAATTTTAAAGCGTAGTTAATATACGATTCGCTTTGGGGCATATACCCCATTATACTACCTTTTTAAATTATTCGACACTATTTTCTTCACTCTCATCCGCCATTGCTTCTTGCTCATCCTCTCTTTTAATTCTTAAATAGATTTTCACGCCAATAAAAATTGCCAAAATTATAATAAGTACGGTTGGAATTAATAAAATAATTCCATAATAATTATAATAAGCCTTAAAAGGAAAATCATGATAAACACTGTTCTTTATCTTTCCCAATTCAATAATTTTATTATAATGATCCCGCAAAGTCATTTCATTGTTTTTACCAACTATAAAAACAAATGGCTTTTCATTATCAGGCGGTGAAGAAATCCTAACAACATGCGTACCGCTGGCAACAGCGATATTGATTTTCTGGTCAATAAAATAATCGTTACCCGTAAAATCATCTTTGTAATATTCCCAATCCGACTCCCCAGGCCCTTTAATCAGTTTTTGTTTTTCACCGTTTTGATCCGTGTAAAAAACTTCCATCAAAAGCGATTTTTGCGCTCCCGGAACATTGGGAATCCTCAACTCGGCATCGATTACCTCAGGATCATCAAGTTTGAAAACAAAACTCACTGTTTTTCCATGCATTTGCACGTAATACCCCTTAGCATCCCCGGGATCGGTCACATTGATCCTCTCAGCACGCGGTACATAGTAGGGTTTATAAGCCAAAACTTCGTTCGGAAACAATAAAATGATAAACAACAACAGCATTATTTTCTTCATACAATACATATTTTTAAACATTTACCACAATAAAGCAATACCACACACGCAAACTTCTAACTACTAACTTCTAAATTCTAACTTCTAGCCATAAACCATCAAAGTCTAACATCTAGCGTCTAACGTTGAACGGTTGCGTTTATAACGAGAATCCGTTTATCACGGGTTGAATATCTGCTAGCTACTAGATACGAGATACTAGATACTAAAAATGAAGCTAGAAGCTAAATAGTAACACAGTTTTGTAGGGGTGAATCTTGTGTTCGCCCGTGCTTCAATAACTGAATGAGCGAACACAAGGTTCGCTACTACGATAATCTCAGAACTTCGAACTACGAATGCTGTGCTTGGTTTTACCCTCTAAATCTCCCTATTAGGAAGACTTGTGCACTATGTACAATTTCAAACATTTGTTAGTTTTTAAAATTTAGAAGTTAGAATTTAGTAGTTAGAAGTCAGAAGTTATAGTTTGTTATTTAAAGTTTACAAAAAATCCCCCGAAAGGGATTTTTTGTTCAGCTCCCCTTCGCTAAAGCTACAGAGAGCACCCCTCATAGCTCCACATAGCCGATGGCGTCGTGGAGCGACGGGGGGTGGTGGGCAGGCCCCGCCGCGGCGGGGGAAGGCAGAGCAGCAGATTTACAGTCTGCCCCGCCCCGCCACATTAATTTAAATATTTATATCGATGGCGGGGTCCCGCCCGAGGCGGGATTTGACCGCAATAACTTCTTAAAAGCTTCACCGCCTTTGTATGACTTAATCTCCCTTTCTCTTCTACAAGCTTCTGACTTCGTTTGAAATCTCTCCACATAAACAAGCATCCAAGGTCGATAAGGTCTCGTTGATTTGGTGGCACCGCTATTATGTTTCTTTAACCGTTTATCGATGTCACCCGTACTGCCGATATAATATCGAGTATGCGATGGGCTGAAAATAATATAAGACACGTAGCTCATTATTCAATTTTAGACCAATTTCAAACATTTGTTAGTTTTTAAAATTTAGAAGTTAGAATTTAGTAGTTAGAAGTTATAGTTTGTTATTTAAACTTTACAAAAAATCCCCCGAAAGGGATTTTTTGTTGGTGGGCAGGCCAGGATTCGAACCTGGGAAGGCTGAGCCAGCAGATTTACAGTCTGCCCCGTTTGACCGCTTCGGTACCTGCCCAAATATTATAATTTACGCCATTCTCCGCTAATCAACTTTTCCTTTTTAATTCTAGACCAACCTTTAATTTGTTTTTCTCGTTTTCTTGCATCGACCAAAGAATCATATTTTTCAAAATATACTAAATATACAGGTAATCTAACTCTAGTCCAAGATGCACCACGTTCATTTTTATGATCTTTAATTCGAGCTGCTAGATTAGACGATGATCCAATATAGTAGGAATAATCATTGCAACAAAGAATGTATGTAAAGTACTGTCCTTCGATAAACTCAGGACATTCGACTTCCTTCCACTTTTTAATCATTGAGGTATTATACCCTTTCACTAACCATAAACGAAGTAAACTGCATGGTCGCAGACCATGAACGAAGTGCAACGAAGTCGAATGGAGCCGTCTTCGGGACTTGAACCCGAGACCCCTTCCTTACCATGGAAGTGCTCTACCAGCTGAGCTAAGACGGCATAACATTTTTTTAAGGAACTTGCCGCACTGGAATCTGCCCGAGACACGTCCAATTACCATCAGATTACTCTACCAGCTGCTTGCCTGCATGCATAAGCTTGCGGCGGGAGCTAAGACGGCGAGAATTAAACAATAAATTTTAAACTGTAAACTCTAAATTTTGATTGTATTTTTATAATATAAGTTCAAAATTTATAGTTTGTTATTTTTGTATTTAAAGTTTATCTTAAAAACGTGCGCAAAGTATAATAAATAATCAGAAATAAGTCCAGTATATAAGTTTATGGGCAAAAAACGTAAACATTAACCGCTTCAAACCGCTTTTAACGCACCCAAATTATCCAGTTTTTCTTTATATTTTTGCAATTTAGGCTGGTCATCAATCAACAATCTCAATTTATCATATCTGCGCTTCGCTTCCGTCCAGTCGCCCATCTCAATCAAACACTCTAACGCTATTTCCTGATATTTCGCGGATTTCGGGTCTAAATCTGTAGCCCTCTTAGCCGATGGCCACGCTTCTTTATAATATCCGTTCAAACAGTAAAATTTAGCTAATTCTGCGTGCCTATTTGCCAACCTCGGCCTGATTTCTATAGCTTTAAGCCTCATAGCCTCCTCTTCACGCTTATTACCTTCTTGCATTGCCACATCGGCCAAGCCGGCGTAAACTATATCATCCGCCTGCTTAACCTTTATTAAATACTCAAAAGTTTCCCTGGCTTGGGGCAATAACTTTTGTTTTAAATAAATTATGCCGATTCCCTTATAAGCATCCGCGTTTCTATTATCCATGAGCAATATCTCCAAATATCTTTTTTCAGCATCAGCCCACTTCAAATCCCTGGCCAAACTCCTGGCCTCATCTAATAATACCTTTATCCTTTCTTCTTGGCTTGGTGCCACTTGTGCAAAAGGCTTCTTGGCTTGCTCGTAAATTTTATTTATTCTGACTAATCGCAGATAAACCCTATGAAAAGATGTTTTAGCAGAAAAGACTGCTCTTTTATAAAACGCCTTTACAGGCATTACTTTGCCGCTTTTCAATCTGTTGAAACGTTCTTTAACCAATTCCTCCCTTCGTAATCTTTCTTTTTCCTCTTTGATGGATTCCGGATCAATTAATCTGATTTCTTTCCAGTGCTTAAAAAACAAATACAAAATCCCGCCCGCGCATAAGCCGGCTATTCCAAAAGATATCCAGATAAAAATTTGATCCATGTTAGCTTGGAACCGCGGTTCGGCATAAAAGCCCAAAAACCCGCGGATCTAAAGAAGCTCCTCCAACCAACGCGCCGTCTATTCCGGTTGTTGTAATATACTCACTGATATTATTCGGATCTACCGATCCCCCATATAAAATCTTCACTTGAGACGACTTTTCTTCACCCATTTTTTTGGCAATAACCCCTCTTATAACTTCATGAGCTTCTCTTGCTCTTTGTGACGGGCAAGGTTTTGAGGTCCCAATCGCCCAAACCGGTTCATATGCAAACACAAAAGGCGTCTTTGATTCCGGATCCAGTTTAGACAAAGCAGCTGTGGTCTGTTGCCTTAAAACTTTATTTGTTTCTTTCTTTTTATTCTCCGCGGCTGTTTCGCCCACGCAAATAACCGGAACTATCCCCTCTTTTTGCAAAGACGCCGCTTTTTTGGCCACCATGTCATTTGTCTCACCCAAGTAATGCCTGCGCTCACTGTGGCCCACCAAGCAATATTGCGCCCCAAATTCCGTGAGCATGGAAGCCGAAACTTCACCCGTATAAGCTCCATCCTGTTCCCAAAAAACATCTTGCGCCGCAAGTGCGGGTATCGACGCCCTGCCCAGCGAAGCTCTGGCCGCTGCCAAAGAAACATGCGGCACAGCCACCGCGATATCCACATCCTTGGGCAAACGCTCCCTTCTAAAAGCCCTAATCCAGCCCCCAGCTTTAATGGGGCCGTAGTGCATTTTCCAGTTTGCTATAAGTAATGGATTCATATTTTGTAATTATTTCCAATAAATAATTTTTGCAAATTTTGCTTTATTGGCAATCGGCCCAATCGCGGCCGAAACCATTTTAGACGGGCTTAGCATTTCACGCGCCACTCTTTTAATATCCGCCGCGCTTACACTCTCTATCTGCTTTAATCTTTGCTCGGGCGTGTAAATTTTATTTTCATAAGTCCAGCCCCAGCCATACCATTTGGCTTGAGATGCCGTATCCTCAAAAGCCAGCGATAATCCTCCTCTCATATGATCCTTCGCCCTCCTCAATTCATCATTACACACACCTTCTTGCATCAGCTTATTCAACTCTTCATAGATGGCTTGCACGGCTTCTCTCAGCCTTGTCTTATCTAATCCAGCCCAAATAGTCAAGACTCCGGTATCTTCCAACGATTCATGCGACGCCCTTATAGCGTAACAAAGCCCCCTTCTTTCGCGGATTTGAGTAAACAGCCGAGACGACATACTTCCGCCTAAAATCAAAGACAATAAGCCCGCCGCGTATCTGTCTTTATGTCCGTAAGCATAGCCATAAAAACCGAATGCCAACTGCACCTGTTCCGTCTCCTTTTTTTGAAAAGCAACAGGCTTCTTAACTTTCTTGGGCGGTTTATAACAAGCAAACAAATTATCTCGACGCTCTTTGGATTTGCTGATTTTACCAAAAGTTTTTTCAAGCTGTTTCATTACGCCAGATTTTAACTTCCCCGCCAAAACAACCGTCATTCTTTCCGGAATATAATATCTGCCATGAAAATCCTGCAAATCTTTCCGTTTCATGTTTTTTACCGATTTCCTTGTGCCGGCGATGTTCATCCCCAACGAAGAACCTGTAAATAAAGATTCCTCCAGCATATCCGCGATATGGTCGCGCGGATTATCTTCGTACATGTTTATCTCTTCCAATATAACCGTCCTTTCCCTCTCCAACTCTTCCGCGTCAAACTTCGAATGAAAAAGCATGTCATGCAGCATGTCTATAGCCAAATCCGTATGCTCCGCGTCCATTTTAATGTAGTAACCGGTAATATCTTTACCCGTGTAAGCATTGTATTCCGCGCCATATCTGTCCAGCTCTTTGGCAATATCCAATGTAGACGGGCGCTTTGCCGTCCCTTTAAACATCATGTGCTCAACAAAATGCGCCGCGCCGTTATTGCGTTCGTTTTCATATCTCGACCCTACTCGAGTAAGAACCAAAAGTGTCATGGATTTTACTCCTTCTTGCGGCACCAAAATCACCTGCATGCCGTTTTTTAATTTTTTACTTTGTAGTTTTTTCATATATGTATTTTAAAAAATACTTGCTTTAGTTTCTATACGAAATATACGTTAAATTAGGTTTTTTTTCTTTCGTACTTTTATTCTTCCAATCCTTTCGTCAGCCAATTTTTCAATTCATCTATGCCGACTCTCACTTGCTCCATCGAATCGCGGTCACGCACTGTTACAGTGCCGTTTTCCAAAGTATCAAAATCAACAGTAACGCAATATGGAGTTCCTATCTCATCTTGCCTTCTGTATCTCTTGCCCACGTTGCCATTATCATCAAATTCACACATATAGTTTGGCTTTAGCATATCAAATACTTCTCTTGCTTTATCCACCAATTCCGGTTTATTTTTCAAAAGCGGGAATACCGCGACTTTGACAGGCGCCATCCGCTTGCTGAATTTCATCACTACCCTGGTTTCGCCGTTCACTTCCTCTTCCGTGTAAGCCTGCGTTAAAATCGCGAGCACCGTCCTGCCCACTCCAACCGAAGCTTCAATAACATGCGGGACATATTCTGCGCCGGTTTTAGGATCTTTATAGCTCAAATCCTGCCCCGAAAACTTGCTATGCTGTGATAAATCATAATCACCTCTCGCATGCACTCCTTCCAGCTCCTTAAAGCCAAACGGAAATTCAAATTCGATATCATAAGCCTGCTTGGCGTAAAAAACCAAATTTTCATGCTTATGCCATTTTAATTTTTCTTCTGCAAGCCCCAAATCCAAATAATATTGCCAGCGGTCTTTTCTTAATTTTTCATACAACTCCATTTCATCCTCCGGAGACACGAAAATTTGCAATTCCATCTGTTCAAACTCCCTGGTCCTGAAAATATACTGCCTTGCCGTTATCTCATTCCTGAAAGCTTTGCCGATTTGCGCTATGCCAAACGGCACCTTAACCCTGGTGGAGTCCAAAACATTTTTATAATTTATGTATATTCCTTGGCAAGTCTCGCCTCTCAAGTAAACCGGATCTTGATTTAAATCTTCCGTAAAATTTCCCAAATTGGATTTAACCAGTTGATTGAATTTTCTTACCTCGGTAAAATCTTGTTTTTTGCAATTAGGACAAAAAATCTTGTCATTATGTTCCTTTAACAAATCATTTATCTGCTCTAAAGTCATTTTCTCATCCGCGAAAACTCCAAGATCCTCCAAAACATGATCCACCCTTATTCTGATATGGCAATTCTTACATTCCATTAGCGGATCCGCAAACCCAGTTACATGCCCCGAGGCTTCCCAAACTTTGGGATGCATAAAAATAGCGGCATCCAATCCCACCACATTTTCATTTTCCTGCACCACCCGTTTCCACCAAAAATCTTTCACCGCTTTTTCAAGCTCTGCGCCATACGGTCCGTAATCATAAACTGCCGCGAAACCTCCGTAAATTTCCGAAGAAGGATAAATAAACCCCCTTCTTTTGCAAAGTGAAATAATTTTATCCATCAAATCGTTTTCATTCTTGGGCATAGATTCAAATAATTGGAAATTGGCATTTAGCAGTTAGCAATTAAAATCCTAAACTAATTGCAAATTCCTAATTTCTACTTGCTAATTGATTTATATAGTCATCACATCCTTCTCTTTCTCATCCGCGATATCTTCTATCTTTTTGTTAAACTTGCTTACCATTTCATCCAACTTTTCTTGAGCTGAATATTTCTCATCTTCGGTTATTGTCTTGGCTTTTTCATCTTTTAAAATCTGGTCGCGGACTTCTTCACGTATGTTACGGATCGTAATCCTGGCCTGCTCCGCTTTTTGACCGATTATTTTTACCAACTCTTTGCGGTTTTCTTCGGTCATTGGAGGGAGATTGAGGTGAATCACGGTACCGGCTACTTTGGGCGTTATACCCAAACCCGAGCCTGTAAGAGCCTTTTCTATATCTTTAACCAAGTTCTTATCCCAGGGTTCTATTTGAATTGTTTTCGCGTCCGGTATGGTAATGGAGGCCACTCCTTTTAAATCCATATTTTGGCCGTAGGCTTCCACTCTAATATCTTCCACCAATTCCGCAGTAGCTCTGTTTGTCCGTAAATTTTTTAACTCTTTGGCAAAATGTTCCAAAGCTTGCTCAAAACTCTGTTGAGCTTCATTGTTGTAATTTGACATATAATTTACCAATATTTTGCATTATTTTGGCTATTTCGTCAATCATCGGAACAAATCTTAATCAAATTAATCAAGATACAAATAAACCAAACCCTTCAAACACAGTTTGGTAATATTTGTTATTATTTGTTGAATAATTTGGAACTTACAATTTATCTTCTTCGTTTTGCCGGCAACACTCCCAAATAAATCACATTTCCATCGCTGGGATCAATCTTAACAACAGCTCCATGGTTGGCTGTAGGCAACTCTTTAACCTCCCATGTCACACCCGCGTCCTTGGTAAATACCAAAGCGGTTGGCCCCGTATAAACCATTTTTCCCGGCTCATTCGGATCAACGGCCAAATGTGCAATTTTATTTTCACCGATATCCGTGACAAGAGGCAAAGCCTCCCATGTCATTCCTTGGTCGGGTGATTTGGCAATCCCGTCTCTATGCACCAAATAAATCAAATTCGGGTCCGAAGGATCCGGAACAACCTGCACAACCCTGCGTGCGTTCCCTATATCGCCAAACTCTTTACGAATTTGCATCCATGTTATGCCTCCATCCAAACTTTTCCAGATACCGTCACCATCCGTACCCGCGTAAATCAACCTGGAATCATGCGGGCTAATGACCAAAGAAGAAACGCTGGCATTAACCCTCTTGATAACCGTCCAAGATTCTCCTTCATCCGTTGACTTAAAAACATCTCCATCGGTCGTGCCCGCGTAAACTATGGTTGGGTTAAACCAATCAACCATTATCTGCGTAAATGAAACGTCCGTCCTGGGGTCAAAAAACGCAACTTCCCAATCTCTCCCGCAAGTATCCGTCTTATAAATCTTATTTTCACTGATGGCGTAAATCGTGCATTTATTCTTGGAATCCACTGCCGTATCGCGCACATCCACAGCCTCCAAATTATCAAATTTGCGCCAAGAATCTCCGCCGTCATAAGTATAGACCAACCCATTATCCATCGTCCCCGCGTATATCGCCAGTCTGTCCTGCGGGTCGAACTCTAAAGATTGAATCGCAAACTGAGCCACAGCCGGAGTAAGCGTAGCTCCGTCGACAAATGCTAATTTATGCACCCAAGTCTGCCCTCTATCCGATGTCTTCCAAACACCCATATCAGGCCCACTGGCTTGCTGCTGATTCGAAGACCCAAAACAACCCTGGCCAAACAACGGCAAAACCAAAACCAAAGCAAACCCCCAAAGAATGCTCTTAGAAATCTTTTTGTTCATATAAACCCATTATACCACAATCAACCACTAACTCCTAGCCAACAATCAGTATACTCGTTATAAACGGATTCTCGTGATAAACGCGTTTTCATAGTTCGGAAAAATTATCGTAGAGGCGAACCTGGCTTGTAACACGTAACCTAGGGTGAAGGGTTATGTTCGCCCGTTCTGTTATCAAAGCGCGGGCGAACACAAGGTTCGCCCCTACAAAACTATGTTACTACTTAACCTCTAGCATTTCCTCGTTCGACGTTCGACGCAGGTAGTTAAAATTTAGTAGTTAGTAGTTAGTAGTTAGTAGTTAGAATTTAGTAGTTAGAAATTAGAAATTAGCAAATAGCAATTTAACAAAGTTAACTCGTGATAAACGGATTCTCGTGATTAACGTGATCGTTCGACGTAGGTAGTTAGAAATTAGAAATTAGCAAATAGCAATTATTTATTAGCTTCTAGAAGTTAGAAGTTAGAATTTAGAATTTAGAAGTTAGTAGTTAGAATTTAGAAGTTAAAAGTTAGTCATTAACGACAACGGATACGCTCTCGGCATGGGCCCCGGCAAGTTCAAACAGTCTCGTTCAGCCAGCACCGAGGCGGCTTCCAGCAAAACTCTGGGCCCAACCGGCCCGTTTAAAGCCTGCATGGCATCGATGATTCCCTGCCCCAAAATCAAAGCATGCCTGTCGTCCAAGGCTATACACTCTCTAACCGCCTCCATGCACGCCTCCAGTATCCCGGCCCAAGCCTCACGAGGCTCTTCTTTTGCGTCAACCGTTTTCCTCATGACATCAATCGCCGCCAAGCGTGCGCCCAAACTTTTTGCCTTAACAAAATTTTCCGCTAACTTTTTATAATCATCACTGTCCCCCACGCCTGATATCGCTTTTCCGGGCCTGCCCCGCGCGATATCAGCTAACATTTTTGCGGTTTCCTTATCTTTTCCGGCCGTGATTAAACCCTTTTCAATCTCATCTTTGGCAACAATCTCCAAAGGAATATGAACCACCCTGCTCATTATAGTGCTTGGTATGGCGGAAAGCTGACCTGCCACTCCCACAAAAACCGCGCCCGCCGGAGGCTCCTCAATTACCTTTAGCAAAGCGTTATAACCTTCCTGATTCAACCAATCCATGCGCGGCAAATAAACAACCATCCTGCTTGCCACCTGAGGCCTGCCATAAAGCCTCTTGCGTGCCTCTCTCACCGTTTTAACCGACACTTCTTTTTTACCCTCCTCCGGCAAAAACACAATTATATCAGGATGGATATCCAACGGTTTACCAAGATCATGCCCGCTCAAAGCCCGCACAAATCTTTCCGCCAAAAAAGACTTGCCAACATTCGACGGCCCGCTAAACAAATACGCAAAACCCGGGTCATTCACCCATTTCCCCATCATCTTCTTAACTTTCTCATGCCCAATAACATCAAAAAAATCCATACCCCCCAAGCTTAACAAAGAAACCTCGGTAGGGACAGGTCTCGACCTGTCCCGGTATTTTCGATATGTCCCGGTATTATCGAT
>CAYOMV010000007.1:0-15800 GCA_964405175.1 uncultured Gammaproteobacteria bacterium
TTTGCGCAGCACGCGCGTCAGAGCAGCCCTGCGCACCCGCGGCGCGGCCTTTCGGTGAAACTCATCACGGCGCATGATGGTGACAATGCAAGCCTTGGGAGGGTAAGCTAGTGAGCGGTCGAGATAAGCTTGGCCGTTTTTGATATGGTATTTGAAGCGGTCGTTATGAGATGGCCTTGGGCCGTGAGATGAACAAACAATACCTCGTAAGCCGTCTTCGACGCGCAAAAGAAAAACAGCGTCTTGATTATTGGGGACGTCGGTAAGTAACGCATCCAATATGATTTTTAAAAACAAGTCCGCGTTTTGGACACAGGCGCCAAATTTTGGATTACCAAATTCAGTCGCAACAGGATAAAGAGCCACGGGTTCTTGCATACTGCCTCCAAGGTTCTAGGCTAAGATTGGATAAATCGGCACAAAAAGTCAATATGATGACTTGACAATTGGCTAAAAATGAGATAAATTTTGGTATCGTTCGTTATGAAAACAACCTCTTGAAAGGAGAAGTTCATGGAATTGCAGGCATTGCTGACTGCCGGAATTGGTTTTGACTATTGTCCCAATGCGTGCGTGCCCGAGATTCCGCGAGTGCAAGATGTGCTCTACGCGTTGCACGCTGTGAAGGAAGACGAGGTTTACAATTTCTGTCTCAGTAACCACATTACCTATGTACGCAACGTGCATATGGTAGCGGCGACTGTCGCGTATGACGTGCTTGGGATGGAGCGCTACGACGAACAGAAAGCGCGAAAGATCATTGCCGGCGCGATTTTTCAGCTTTGCCCGGATGAGGCGCGATGCAGTGAGTATATTGAAGCATATCGAAAAGTGCTCGAGATCTTGGGGCATGATACGACGCATGATCCGAGCGACTGCCCAAGCTGCTTGGCTCGCGCCAAGGCAGAGCGTGAGCAGGAGCTCCGAGAGGAGATTACCTGGCAGGCGCGTAATGGCGAGTAGTTTCGATTGAAATTTCTGGACCCTCATGATGTGAGGGTCTTTTTTAGACTTGAGGTAGCCTAAGTGAAAATCTCCCCCAAACTCCGTCTTTGACAAGAGGGGGCTATTTTTAAGCCGTCGTACAACTGACAGATGTGATTTCGGAATTGATTTTGTGCCGGCGGACATTTATTATGTGTATATATGGAAAAACCAAATTTTGAAAAAGAGGCTTTGGCCGTAGAGTTTAAGAAATATACAGAGGACTTGAAGCTGGATCCGGAGACGATGAAATCGCAGATGTGGGTTGCGGGCATGACGCGCTGTTTGTAAGGGCCGCGCTTGATAGAGGAATAGATAATATCGCGGGGATTGATGTTGAGTTTGATTCTGATCTGCAAAACAATCCTGAATACAAAGGCCGTTTAATTCAAAAAGGGGCGGAACAAGTTAAACTGCATGAAATGGATTTGATTACGGCTTATGCAAGCTTGGGATCGCATCCGGATATTGATTTGCCAAAGACTTTAAATAACTTGGGTGCCGGGTTAAATCCCGGAGGAGAAATTAAAATATTCCCCATATCCGATTCAGACGAGTTGAAAGGAATTCAAAGAAGGCGTGACGAGATGGTTGAAGCGCTTAAATCTTTGCCGGAAGATGATTTCGAATTTGAGTTTATAAAAGGCGAAGAGCAAGAGTTGCAAACTGGAGAAAAATATACGGATGATTTGTTGGTGATTAGAAAAAAATAATCAAGTTAATCCACTAATCATGCGAATCGTGGTTCAGACGTTTTTCCGGGACCGGATCTTCACCGCCTTCGGCCCAGGGATTACAGCGCAAGATGCGCCAGATGGTCATCGGGATACCGCGGATGATGCCAAAGCGGGAGATGGCGGTGTAGCCGTATTCGGAACAAGTTGGATGGTATTTGCAGGTAGGATACGGGACATAGCGCGAGAGCGGGCCGTGATCGAGAGATAGTGTTTTTTGATATATCACAATCAGGCCGCGGACGATTCTGCGGGGGATCCAGATGAACCAATTGATTACTCCCGGGGGAGGCATTTCTTTCATAATTGTCTTGAACCTTGATTTACATGATTATTTGATTAACGTGATTATCTGAACTTTTTGTGTACTCGTTTGAATTTGAGGTTTTTATTTCTAATTTTCGTTCAAAACTTAATCCCTGCAAATTAATCTAAACAGTTAGTTGAACATGATTATTTATTGAATAGATAAATTCTATTCCTATAGTAATCAAGTTAATTTGTGCGTTAATCTGAGCGTAAATCAAGGTTCAGGCTTTATTACGCTTTGGGCGGACAAACCTTGCTCCGCGTGAGAGTTTGCCTTTGCCGAGTTCGCGTTTGGCGCGAGGTGAGAGTTTGAGAGGGCGCGACATGGTGCGTTCGATTTTGGTGAGCATGTGAGCAACATCTTCGCGCATTGATGTGTAGGGAGCTGTGAGAGTTTCTCGTTTCAAGATAAAGATGAATTGATGACCGGAGGGAAAATCTTTTATGAGTTCTTTGACAGCGGCACGGAAACGGCGTTTGGCGCGGTTGCGGTCGACGGCGTTTTTGAAAGTTTTGGTGGAAATGATAAAGCCGATTTGAGGAGGTTCTTCCATGGGCTTGGGATGTTCTTTGGAGGGATGGACTTTACGGATGCGCAGAGTTGAGTAAACACCGTAAATCGAGCGACCCTTGGTTGCCATCTGCGCGAAATCTTTGGTTTTCTTTAAACGATTCTCTCGAGATAACATAGCTAAAATAAATTACCAATTACCAATTAACGATTACCAATGCAGGGATCGAGCAGAGCTCGATATTTATTATATATTATAAATTACGAAGTGACACATTCGCTGGTAATTGTTAATTGAAAAACGGTCGCCGCGGCGACCGTTTTTTTATCCTTGCTTTGCGACAGAGACGCGTTTGCGGCCCTTCGTTCTGCGGGCAGCAACAACTTTACGACCATTTTTTGTAGCCATCCTTGATCGAAAGCCATGCTTTTTAGCGCGCCTTCGAGTATTTGGTTGATATGTTCTTTTGGTTGCCATACTGCTTGAAATAATCAATTACCAAGCTCCAATAACCAATGATTGAATCGAGCTAGGGCTCGATATTTATTTAACTGACCGGATGGTTATTCGGTTATTGTAAGATTGGTTATTTATTGGTGATTGGTCTTCGACTCCGAGGCCGCTCGGACTCGAGGAGAATTTGGTTATTCATTAATACCGATGTTATGAGGCTTAAAATATCAGATATCCCAATTTTTGGCAAGAGATAGGGAATTATCGGCCATTGAGTATTGACTTTGCCTTTAATTTCGGCTATGTTGACGAAAGTTCTTTGAAAGGCGGTTAAATGGCATTAAAGCAAATTACCAAAAAACGAGTTGATGCTTTTTTTGCGGACTTAGCTAAAGATTTGTCGCTCGAATACGACGCGGACCCGGATTTGACGGAAGATCCCGGGTTCGAAAAATCAGCAACAGCGCTTTTTGTTTTGACCGGCCAACGACTGAATGACAATTCCACGCCCGCTGATTTTGTCAGGATTTACATGGAGGTTTTAACAGATGCCTACCGACATGAATCCATACAAGCCGAAGCTCAAGAATTGCAGTGGGGCGCTTCTGAAGCCAAAATTCATCTGGATGAAAACTTCGAGATTTTAATTTACCATCTTTCCAGCTTGATCAGGCAGAGCGCTACGCATCTTTTTGACGCGAAGTTTGGTGAAAATGCTCATCAAGAATATTGGAGATGGGAGGCTGAAAAAACGGTTGAGGGTTTGATGGAATACTTGGACGGCGTTTTTACTTCGAGCGCGGAGTATGGGCAGAGTAAAAAGCTTTTGTTCCAAAAAATGAGTTACAGGTTTGTTTACCTGTTTTTCTTGGCAAGTGATAAAAACCGTACCATAGAGCAAACACCCGAACTTTTTGTGGAGACTTTGATACATACGGCCCACGTCATTAATGAAGATGATGTTTTCTTTGGCGAATTGACTGCCATGGTTGGCCATCCGATCGGCAAAAAAGGTTATGAAGATATGGTGTTTATGCTGATTAGCGTATGGGGCCCATTGCTGGCCGGCGAGTGCTCTGATGAGATGGAGAGCCGGGTAAAACCTTTGCTGGAAGCGAGGTTAAAAGACCTCAGCCCGCAAAACCTTTGATCACACCCCCAAATCCGGGGGATTTTTGATCTCCGCGGTATTGACATTATTACCGTTTTCCGCTATCTTGATTTGAGCTCTTTAAAAAGGAGAAGAATCATGCGAACAAGCTACAAAATTACCGACTGGGAAAAAATCATCCTTGGTTTGGGATCGCTTCTTACTGACGAATCGCTCCAAAAGCTGTGTTTGGCGGAAAAATTAAAGCCGGGAAATTTAAGAACTTTCTGGCAACAATTTGCCATTATCCATTTGGCAAATTCATGCATGGTATCACTTCCGCGCATGAGGGACGGGTTGTTTTTGCAGACCCGGGATTTTATTGAGGCTTACGAAAGGTCGTTGAAAATTGTTTGTTCTTATTATGATTTTTCGAGACGTGATAAAAACACATTGTGCTTGTTTGGGTATGGCACAGTGCTCCCGCTTTTGGCGGGGTTGGTAGACAAGGAGCTGGAAAAACAGGTCTCCAAAATTGTTAACACCTCTATCTGAAGCTCACCACAAGGGAGGAAAAAATGAAGACAAAAGAGGATTGCCGAGTTTTCCATGCCCCGGAGTTGCACATGGGCAAGACAGCGAATTGGCAAAAATCTATGCCCGTGCTCACAGAGGCTCTGAACGCATTGCGGACGGATGGACGAGTACAGCTTTTCCAGCGCGTTGTGGCTGTGAATGAAGATGAGGAAGATTCTGACGAAGCAAATCCTCATTATGAGGATATAGTGACAGCCAAATACCGCGAGCTGTTCAATCTGTTTACCTTTCAGGGAGAAGCTTTCGATATCTCTGTGAAGTCGGTGCAAGACACCTACTGCGTGATCACTATCACGCGGAGATTAGACGGCGAAAAACGAATTCCCGCCTGAACAATCCCCTGCTTTGACGCTTTTTGGCGTCTTTTTTTGTACCAAGACTGACAAGATTATCATGATTTACAGGACTATTTTAAAAGACGCCCAAGTGGGGCGTCTTTATTTGTTTTTAGTGATTATTAGCGGACTTCGAATGTGACTGAGACATAGGAGGTGACTTTTTGGGTGCCGGTTTCGATGGTGGGTTCGGGCATCATGGCATCTTCCATGGGAGCGGCGCGTTCCATCATGCCGTACATGGGGGTTGGATATCCCCCGCCGGATTCGGAGAAAGATACAACTCGAACCAGGTTCAAGCCTAATTCATCAGCTAATTCTTGAGCTTTATCTTCTGCGTCTTTGATGGCCTTTAGGCGAGCTTGCTGTTCGAACTTGGTGGGATCGTCTATGGTGAAATTGAGCCCGCCGACTTGGTTGGCTCCGAGTTTGCCGGCTTCCGCTAAAATCGTTGAGATCTTTGACTGCTCACGGACTTTGATTTCAACGTTTTGGCGGATTTCATAACCAGCTTCCTCCCTTTCACCTTCATTCCAGTTGTAACGGGGGTTGACGCTGAAGTTTAAGGTTTTAATGTCGTTTGATGAAATGCCCTGCTCTTTGACCATGGCGATGATACTGTTCATTTTTTCAGTATTTTCGGCTTGGATAGCTTCTACAGTATCCCCTTGTGTGGTGACGCCCAAAGTGACAGTTGTGAGGTCGGGTTTAGCATCCACTTCACCTTGGCCGTTTATGGTTATGGTGTCGCGAACATCGCGTCCGATGTAATTATATTCTTGAAAAGCGTTGCGGGTGAGGGCGCCGAGATAGATAACGAGGACAAAGCCGACGATAGCACCCATCACATAAAGAACTTGTTTCATATAGATCTTGATAAAGAAATAAGACAAATGATTAATGATGGAAATATTTTAGCACTTTTACAATCAATAGTCCTGGTACTAACTCCCAGTCCTAGTGGTCATTTTGTGAGCAATTGATTGTTTTTGGTTATGTTTGCGAGTTTTTGTGAATAATTGATAGTTATTGGAAATGTTTGTTAATAATTGAGAGTGCTTGGGTGCATTTGATCGTGTTTGATTGTATGTGGTTGTAGTATTCACAGAGTTATAAAAGTTAATAACAGGTAACGGAGAGTTATGAACAGGGTTTTGGGGAAAACTGGATAAGTGGTACTGGTTTAAATATATATTGACGCCTTTTAAGACCGAAGTGCTTTTTGATACGGTTCGTATCTGGCAAAAACCGCTTACAAAGCTGACAGCAGGGCGAGTGTGGGGCGAGGAACCTGGTTTTGATCTAGTTTGTTTCTTGTTTCTTAGAGATTTTTGAAAGTTTCCAACAAGGTTGGGTTAAGGTATACTATGCAATTATCAACCATCTATCCACAAGTTTGACAGGGTTGTGCAAGGCTGTTGATATTTAGGAGAACTTACCCACTAATAAGAGTCTTTCGACTAAAATGAACCTTCCTATGAATCCCAATGAAATATGGCAAGCTACTCTCGGAGAGCTTGAGCTCACATTATCGAAGGCGAACTTTACAACCTGGTTTAAAAACACCTTTATCTCACAAATGGAGGAAAACCGGGTTATAATCGCTGTACCAAATACTTTTACCAAAGCCTGGTTGGAAAAAAAGTATCATGACGCGATCATAAGAGCGCTTAGAAATGCCACAAACAATACAATTAGAGAGGTGACTTATCGAGTGGAGGTGCGTAATACGACGCTGGTGCCCGGTTTGGCGACAAGTCCGGAAATGGAAAGCGGTTATGCTATACAGACCGCACGAGAGCCTATCAGCGACCAGACAACCGCCCACAATGAGGATTCGAGTGACACAAACAACGGAGTGGGTTTAAATCCAAAGTATAAGTTTAACAATTTTGTAGTTGGCAAAACCAATGAAATGGCTCATGCCTCGGCGCAGGCGGTTGCCGCGGGGCCGGGAGTAACCTATAATCCGCTTTTTATTTTTGGCGGAGCGGGCTTGGGAAAAACACATCTTTTGCAAGCTATTGGGCATCACATAACGGAAAGCAATCCAAACGCCAAGGTTCATTACGTTACATGTGAAAGATTTACCAATGATTTTATTCAGTCTGTAAGGGGCGGAAGAGCCAAAGAATTTAAAGATTTGTATAGAAATTTGGATGTTTTATTGATTGATGATATCCAGTTTATCGCGGGCAAAGAAGGTACACAGGAGGAATTTTTCCATACTTTTAATTCGTTGCATCAATTGAATAAACAGATAGTAATAGCATCAGACAGGCAGGCAAAAGATATTCAGGGGTTGGAGTCGAGATTGCTTTCCAGGGTTGAGTGGGGTATGACAGCAGATATTTCCAGCCCGGATTTTGAAACAAGGGTGGCTATTTTAGATAAAAAATGCAACGAAAAGAATTACCATTTAACAACAGAGGTCTTGCGATATATAGCAGGGACGGTGCAGTTGAACGTTAGGGAATTGGAAGGAGCTTTAAATAAAGTTATTGCTTATCACCAGTTTAAGAACATTGAACCCACAATGGCCTCAGTTCAAAGTTTACTGCAGAGTTTTGTGCCTTCAGTGCCAAAACGAACCATCACACCAAGAAGATTGCTCGAAATAGTGGTGGGTTATTATGATATATCAATGGATGAATTGCTCGGTAAAAGCCGTGAGCAAAGGTTTGCTTTTCCGCGCCAGATTGCCATGTTTTTGTTGCGGGAAGAGGCAAAGTGTTCGTTTCCGGCCATAGGCAAGCACATTGGCAACAGAGATCATACAACAGCAATGCATGCCTGCAATAAAATAGATAAATTATTAAAAAATGACGAACAGCTGAAGCGAGACGTAAGCTTGATGAGAGAAAAGATTTACATGGGTGAAAACTAGGGATAAGCAGGTTATAACCATGTGGGTGGAGAGGTGGATAAAAACAAGCACCGCAAAACCATCCCCAAACCTTAAAAGGTTATGCATGGATTTATCCCATGTGATGCACAGTGTCTGTGGAGAAAAAATGGCTTAAACTAAAAAAGAAATTAAGTTATCCTAATTGATACACAAGCTTATTACCATTACTATTACTTATATATATTAATTAACTTATAATAATAAACCTTTGATAAAAATAAATTAGAAATTAGGAAGTAGCGATTAGCAATTAACTTTAGGTTAATAATTGCTATTTACTAAATGCTAATTGCTGATTATTTAAAATAATATGAAGTTCTCATGCACTCAGGAAAACTTGCTACAAGGTTTGGCGATGGTTAGCCATATAACAGGTAAGAATATTAATTTACCGGTATTGGGAAACGTGCTTATAAAAGCGGAGAAGACGGGGATTCAATTACATACAACAAACTTAGAAATTTCGGTGAGTTGCCAAATAAGAGGAAAGGTTGATGAAGAGGGTGAGTATAGCGTGCCGGCCAAAGTGTTTATGGACTTTGTTAATTTATTGCCAAGCGGAAAAGTGGAGTTTGTATTGAAGGAAGACGGCTTAGAGGTTTGTTCCAACGGGCAAGAGACTGTAATGCGGGGCATGCCGGCCAGCGAGTTTCCGCTTTTGCCAAAGCTACAAAAAAATCAAACCTTTACACTGAAGGCCGCGGATGTGAAGAAGGCGGTGAGCCGAGTAGTGTTCGCGGTTTCGTTGTCTGAGTCCAGGCCGGAGCTTTCGGGTGTGGCTTGTTTTTTTAATAATCAAGGAAATGAGGGCAGGGTTGCGCTTGTCGCGACGGATTCTTACAGGCTGGCGGAACATTTGATAGGAAGTGGTGAAAACAGTAAACAAGCTACTATATTGGTGCCGGCTAGGGCTATGAGTGAAATACAGAGGATAATCTCTTCTTATAAGGATGATATTGAACCTCCGGAAGAAGTGGGTTGGAGTATATCGGATAATCAATTGGTGGTTAGTTATGGTGCCGTGGAATTGACGACTCGTTTGATTGAAGCGGCTTTTCCGGATTATAAAAACATAATTCCCACTGAATTTAAAACGCATGTAATTCTATCCAGATCCGAACTGCAAAAAGCGGTTAAGACGGCCAGCTTGTTTACTCGCAAAGAAATTAATGACGTGCATTTGAGTGTGGATCCGGAAGCGGGTGTGTGTGTGGTGGAGTCGTCGGATGAAGGTACGGGAAAAACCAAGTCGCAACTTCAATGCGATGTTAAAGGTGAGGTTAATTCCGTGGTTTTGAATTTTAAATATCTTTCAGATGGTTTGAATGCTTTCGACGGGGATAAGGTTAAGCTCGCGATTATCGGGTCTATGCAGCCGATTTTGATTTTGCCGGAAAAAGAAGATGGCGCGGAATACAGATATTTGGTGATGCCGATAAGGCAATAAATTACAAATTAACGATTACCAATTACCAATTAACAATTATTGTAGAGACGCGCCACTGGCGCGTCTTTTGCCTAAACAAAAAACCACCGATAGTCTCGGCAGTTTATTTGTTATTTGATTATTGTACCATTGGATATTTATTGATTATTGGAATTTGGTAATTGGTTATTTTGAGTTTTTATGGATCGATGGTTAGTTTTACATCTTCGCCTTGGATTTTGGTGCCGTCTTTGCGGGTGGCTATTGGGTAGAGGGTTACTTTGCCGATTTCGGGCATGGAGTTCCAGTTGATTTGGTTGTTGTAGGAATCGGGCGAAAGGATTGAGCCGATTAAGCGGTCTTCGCCTTTTTGTTTGTACATGAGATCGATTTTTTGAATATCCGATACTTCGTTGACTTGAATGAAAACCGGGATTGGGAAGCTGACTCCGCTTACGCGCGTGCCGGCGGCCGGGGCGGTTATGGATATTTTAATGGGGGCTAAGTCGGCATTTAAGTTGATGATAAGGCGGTCTTCGTTTTTATTACCGACATCATCGGTTATTGTGACTACGATTTCATGATAGCCTCGCGGGATGCTGTTTGGGATTTGGGCGTTGATGGTACCGGATCCGGTTGTTTCACCAATCACCGTGTCTTGAATTTTAGCTTCGATGCGGGAGATGGTTCGTTGGGCTTGAGCCGAGATGTTGATGTTGAAGTTGCGGGAGTAAACGTTGGCGTTATCTTGAGGAGATAAAACGGTGATGGAGGGTTTGTTTTCGGGGGTGTGCACATCGTCGTATTCTGTGGGTGGGGTGCTGGTTGTATTCCATTCTTCTTTTTCGATCCAGGCTTGAACAGCGGATTCCCAGGCGGAAAATTGCGGATCAGCCTTGGGATTGGCGGGAGGGGCGCCCTGCGGATCGTCTTTATCGACATACCATAAAATATTATGGCCTTCGTAGAAATCTTTTTCTTCCACAAATTCTTGCGGGGTGTATTCTGTTGCCAGCTTACCGCTTACTGTGTCGATTTTTAATGTCTTTTTAAATGATTTGCCGGTGAGGACGGGTTTGGAGGTTTCTAAGGGCGGCGGTTCGCTGAATTGTTCTACCGGCATATCGGCTAAGGCTCGTTTCATGTAGTTGCGCCAAACGGGAGCGGCGATTACAGCACCGTCGGCACCGCGTTCCATTTCTTCTCCACGGCTGTTACCGCACCAGACACCGGTAACCAAATTAGGAGTGTAGCCCATGGTCCAGGCGTCTTTGTTGTTATTGGTGGTGCCGGTTTTGGCGGCTACCGGGCGGTTGGGCAGGGTTAACAAACCTTGGCCGAAGGTGCGGACGCTGTTGTCGGAAAGGACATCTGTAATGCGCAGAGCTGCGTCGCGAGGGATGACTTGATTGCCTTCGGTTTCAGCCCATTCTTCTAAGATACCTCCTTCGGGATCGAGTACTTGTAAAATGCCGTTGATTGGATACTGCGTGCCTTGGTTGGCCATGGCTGCGTAGGCATTGGCGTGTTCGATAAGTAAAACCTCTCCACCGCCAAGCACAAGAGACATGCCAAAGCGGCTGCGGTCTGCAAAGGTTGTGTAGCCTAATTGTTCCGCGAAGTCGATCACTCTTTGCGTGCCGACAAGGTACATCATTTTGACGGCAGGGATGTTTAGAGATTGTTGTAAAGATTGGCGGATGGTTAGCGGGCCTTGGTATTTGAAACTGTAGTTGTTTGGTTTATATGGCCCGATTTCGGTTTGGAAGACAGTGAAAACATCCCAAAGAATAGTTTCTGTTGTGTAGCCTTTGATGAAGCCCGCGGTATAGACGATGGGCTTGAAGGATGAGCCGGGTTGGCGCGGGCGGATGGTTACGTTTACTTGGCCGTCGATATCTTCGTTGAAAAAGTCGGCCGAGCCTACCATGGCTAAAATTTGGCCGGTTTTAGGATCGAGTGATAAGAGGGCAGAGTTTTCGTAGCCATATCTTTCTCCGTTTTTTTCCACTCCGGCTTTTACTTCTTCTTCGGCGATTTGCTGTTTGTCCCAATCCAACGTGGTAATTACTCTAAGGCCACCTTGTTCAACTTCTTTTTGGCCGTATTTTTCGATGAGTTGATCCCTGACGTACATTACAAAGTGCGGAGCTTTGATGTCGCTGATTTGTCGCGGTTGCAGTTTGGCCAGGGTGTCAATTTCTACGGCGGAATCAGCTTCTTCTTGGGATATGTAACCTTGCGCGGCCATGGCGTTTAAAATTGTTTTTTGGCGCCCCAGTAACAATTCGCGGTTATCGCCCCGAGAGCCGGTTCCATATGGATTGTAGAGATCCGGAGCTTGAGGCATGGCGGCTAAAAGGGCGGCTTCATCTAAGGTGAGTTCTTTGGCGGATTTGCCAAAATATCCTTGGGCCGCGGCTTCGATGCCGTAAAGGGTGTAGCCGTATGGGATTTCGTTTAAATACAATTCGAGTATTTGATCTTTTTCAAATTTGCGTTCGATTTGGATAGAAAGAAGCAGTTCTTTGATTTTGCGGGTAATTGTTCTTTCGTTTGTGAGAATTGCATTTTTAACCAATTGTTGGGTAAGGGTTGAGGTACCTTCGACTCGGCGGTTTTGTAAAAAGCCAACAGTAAAAGCACGGACCAAGCCTTTCCAATATACTCCGTGATGTTCGTAGAAGTCTTTGTCTTCGATTGCTATTGTGGCTTGCGGGATATATTCCGGAATTTCGGAAAGTTTTACCACTGTTCGGTTTTCATCCCCGTGGACTTCATACAATAAAACTTCGCCGGTGCGGTCGTATATTTTTGTGGACTGGGCGACTTCCCTGGTTAAGAGGGTGCCGGGTTCGGGGAGATCGCGTGAAATCCAAGCCATGATGATGGTGAAGGCGAGTGCACCGACAAGTGCCAAGGCTAAACCGGCCGCCGCTAAAACGACGGCTATGGATTTGGCCTTGGTTTTCCAGTCCTTTTTTCTTTTAGGACGATTTTCGGAAAGGTAAGAAGAAGGTTTTTTAAGTTCGGGGATAGGCATACTACTAAATCTCATAGCATGGATCACATATCACATAACAAGTGGTTTGAGTTATGTCTTGCATGATATGTGTTATGAGATGTGGGTTATGTGAGTCTGGTTGACATGATCTTGAAGAGTGGTTTATCACTCGGTAAGATATGCATCATCTTATCATGATATGTGTGGTTTGATAAGAGAAAATTGGAGATAAATTTTGCTTAATTTAGCAAATAATTAGGGTTTTACCCTTGACAAATCGGCTGTTTTGTGGTATAGTTTTCGGTCTCGAACAATGAAAAGCATTATATAAGTATTCCACAGTGGTTAAATTTTATTTATATTTAGCAAAATTTGACCCTACGATCGAAAAATTCAGTAAATTTAGCTGAATTTGAAGATCGAGGAGTATGGACAGTGTTTTTCTGAGGCCTTGTTTATGAATAAACGCAAGCAATCCAATATTAATTCAGTTCGTAAAAATATTATAATTTTGCTGATAGCGGTTGTTACGGTGACATCTGTAAAAGTTCAAACAACAAATGCTGTGTCTTTATTGCCTTTGGTGCCGACTTTTAAAACGGCTACATCGGCTGTTTATGACGTAGCGAAGGCCAATGGCTTTGTTGTACCTAAGGAAGAAGTTGAGTTGCCAGAGGTTGAAGAACCTGTTCAATCTTATGTTGTTAAATATAAACGCAGCGCGACAGTGACTGCCTATAACAGTGTTCCTTGGCAAACTGATTCTACTCCTTGTATCGCGGCTGATGGATCTGATATCTGTAAGCTTCGTGAACAAGGTGAAATGAGTTGTGCTTCTCACTTGCCGTTTGGCACCAAGATTAATGTTCCGGGATTTGGCGTGTGTACGGTTCGTGACCGTTTGCATCCGCGCTTTGCCCATCGCATCGACTTGTATTTTGGCGGAGCTGATCAAATTCAGGCCGCTAAAGAATGGGGCAAACGCAGTTTAACTGTTGAAGTACTTGATTCCTAACAATACAAAAAATCTAGAATCTAGAATCTAAAATATAGAATCTAGCAATAGTAAGAAAGGATCTCGGTTTTAGCCGAGGTTCTTTTTTTATCTTGATTTTCAGGATTAGCAAACCGATTAGCAGGATTGTTGCTTAAGTAACTTTGTCACAATCAAGTAAATCCTGTTAATCCTGAAAATCAAGGTAAAAAAAGTCTCCCTAGAAAGGTAAAGGGAGATTGAGAAAATTAGAGAATGCCATCGTAAGAATTATGGAGAGACTGATAATGAAGAGGGTTAATTCAATAAACGAGCATACAAACTCTAAATTTTTTTGTTTTAACCGCATTTTTAAACTAAACCAGCACGCCATGCGATCGCCAGTGACACGGCGCCAAGAAAGATTGCCAGCACCAAAATAATTAATATAAAGAAGTATCCGGGGGGTTTATCATCGGGAAAGTCTAATTCAGGCAGGTTGTCTTCGGAGGGGATTGTTTCGGGTGGCGGGCAGGATCCCAGCCGATGAATAGCTTGGTGCAAGGTTTCTTTTGTTTGTGAAGGATCGGACATGGTGCGGTTATCCCAGGAAAGTGGAGTTAATTGTTAGCCATCCAAACAAGAAACCTATTACAATCACTGCCAGATAAAATAACTTTTTTGAAATGAGGACTCTAACTGAAGATGTTTTTCTGTTTATGACTTCAGGCATCAATAACCTCCGGAGAGGAGAATAATGGAATTGGTTTATTTTGTCGAGCTTGTTCGATTCCTGTAGTTATTAGGTAAACAAAAGACGCGGATTACCGCGTCTGTACCCCTTCGCATAAAGCTTCGGGGCACACCCCCCATAACTCAACAAAGTTGAGTGACGGGGGGTGGAGGCGTGAGCGGGAATCGAACCCGCGAATACAGGTTTTGCAGACCCGTGCCTTACCACTTGGCTATCACGCCAACGCATGTAACTTGTATCATGTAGCTTGTAACACGGGATTTTTGTTACAAGTTACATGTTATATGTTACGTGGTGAGATGTTAGCAAGAGAATAAAAAAACGTCCAGATGGACGAAAGTTATTTTTGCAGAATTTCCAGGAAGCGTTCGGCCAGGTAGATTGAGGCTTCGTTGACTTTGAGATCATCGAATTCTTTAAAGCCGGACATGACTTCGCTTGTGCTCATTTTGTTGTCGCGGCCAAGGCGGACACATAGCCGATGAAAAGCCGTGAGTTCTTCGGGGCTCCAAGTCATTGCTTGGGCGTTTTCATTTCCGCCTCTCAAGCGGATAAAAGCGTCGCGAATATCGGCAAAAGAATTGATGGCGGCGGCTTGTTTTGAGTCGGACGGCACTTCGAGACCGAATTCATCTTGCAGAAATGTTATATATTCGGTTAATACGGCTGTGGCGAGACGAGATAGAGTTGTTTGGGGTGGTAAGTTGGCTACTTTGTGTAAATCATCGGGTTCAATTGGGTTTAAGGGCGGATTATCTCCGGCGATGATTTGAGCCAGTTTGGTGCGAAGAACGATTTCTTTGTTTATGGAATCAGGGTTTTTTGGGCGAACCCCATTTTTATCAGCTTCTTGAAATGTTTTTACAATTTCCAGTGCTTGTTTTAGAGTTGCCATGCGCCTCCTTTGGGCAAGGTACTGACATAATCAAAGCGGAAAACTCCATATATGTCAATAGACAACAGCAAATTGTAAATAACAAGAGTATTCCAGGTTGCTCTTGCTTTTGATATTTGTTATTTGTGGTTTTTAATGTAAGATTGGCAAAGATGTTAGTATTTGGACACAGAGGGATGCCCACGAGGCACGTACAAGAGAATACGCTCTTGTCTTTTTTGCAGGCGATTCAGGCGGGTGCTGATGGAATTGAATTTGATTTACGCGTCTCGAAAGATAATGAATTGGTAGTTGGACATGATAAAGATTTATCGCGAATTGCCGGAGTGCCCCATTCTATGAGCAAGCTGACGGTGAAAGAATTAAAAACACTAAAGCTTAGAGCGGCCGGGCAAATTATGACATTAAATGAAGTTACGGAATCTATACCCTATCCGGTTCAATTGGATATGGAGGTTAAGGATGTTAAAGCTGTTCCGCTTTTAATCGCCAAGTTAAAAACCAGTACGCAGTTGAGAGAACGGACAGTTATTTCAAGTTTCAGCATGGAGGTATTGGAAGAAGTAAAAAAAGAATTGCCTGATGTGAGAAGGCTTATTTTATTACATACTTGGTCGGCATTGCGCGGTTCTAAGGAAATGTGGGAGAAAATTTTGAGGATTGAACCTTGGGCGGTTGGAGCCAGGAGGGGATCGCTTACCAAGAAGCGCATGCAGTGGTTGCGTGAGAGAGAGATTTTAGTGGCGGCTTATGAAAAAACGAATTCGAATTTGGCTACCAGGAGGATTGTTAAAAAAGACGTAGATGTGGCGATAACATATCGGCC
>CAYOMV010000007.1:15810-22271 GCA_964405175.1 uncultured Gammaproteobacteria bacterium
ATTAGCAATTAACAAATAACAAATAATAAATAATAAAGATAAGGGAGTCGAGCTGGGGCTCGATATTTTATTGTCTGAACCTTGAGTCGCGGGATTTTTTGATTAACTTGATTGCTACAGGTATATAATAATTTATACATTGAGTAATCATTGAATTTGGTTGTAAATCGGTTTGATAATCAAGGTTCAAGACAATTGGACGGGTTAGGGGTTTTGCTGTAATTTAGTTACATTATGGCTAGTAAAAAAGCACTCGTTATTGATGCAAATGCGTTGATTCACAGAGCGTGGCACGCGTTGCCGCCCATGACGGCTCCGGATGGAAAGTTGGTAAACGCGGTTTATGGGTTTACGACGATTTTGATAAAAATTTTGGCGGCTGAGAGGCCGGATGTTTTGGCTGTTTGCTGGGATACGGAAGCGCCAACTTTTAGACATGAACAGTTAGAGACATATAAGGCTACCAGAGTTAAGCAAGACCAGGCTTTTTATGATCAGTTTGATGATGTGAAGGAAGTTGTAGAGGTTTTGGGTGGGACGAATTTGGAGTTGGATGGTTATGAGGCCGATGACCTTTTGGGTACCTTGGCGGTAAAGTTGGAAAAAGACGGTTATAAGGTTTTGTTGCTTACGGGTGATAAGGATGCTTGGCAGTTGATATCAGAGAATGTGAATGTGGTGGCTTTTAAGAAGGGTGTGAGCGAGACAGTGGTTTATACTCCGGAGAGTTTAGTAAAAATTACAGGATTGCGCCCTGATCAGGTGGTTGATTTTAAAGCAGTGCGAGGTGACGCTTCGGATAATATTCCTGGGATAAAAGGTATAGGTGAGAAGACGATGACAGAGCTGTTGCAGAAGTATGATAATCTGAAAGGGATTTTTAAAGCCGCGAAAGATGAGAGTAGTGATATTAAGCCAGGAGTCAGGCAAAAGCTGTTAGAAGGCGAAAGCGTGGCCATGGAGACCCTTCCTATCGTTAGGATAGTGACCAACGCGCCCATTAAAGTTAAGTTAAGGGATTTGTTGCGCAGGAAGATTGATCAAGATGAGGTTGTTGAGTTGTTTGCGAAGTTTGGTTTTAGGAGTTTGATCGCGAGATTGTTTGGAAAGGCAACCCCCCCCACCCCCTTATCAGAGGGAGCTGCCAAGCAGAAACATTCCCCTGATAAGGGGATTAAAGGGGTTTCGGGAACTATTAAACATCAAGTGATTAAAAGTATTGAGGATTTTGAGAAGTTTTTTGTTGAGACGCGTCATGGCGCGTCCGTACTATATATCTATTTGCCCGAGGTTGTGCAGGAAAGTTTGTTTGAGGATTTGCCGCAAGTGGTTTTGGGCAGTGAGAATGTGACGGTAACTATCGCGAAGGCTGTAATTGACGATAAACAGGCAAAGAAAATTTTAAAAGATGTTATAGAGGATGAAAAGATAAAAAAGGTTGGGCATGGGTTGAAAGAAGTTTGGCACTGGGCGGATGCGCTGGGCATGGAGTTGAAGGGTTTGGATTTTGATACGGAAATTGCCGCATATTTATTGGCGGCCGGGGAACGCGGGCATGATCTGAAGAGTGTGGCGGCAATGAAGTTGCAGAAAGTTTTGGATGCCGGTGATCATACCGGGGCGTTGGACGCTGTGCGTGAGCTGGAGGTTAAATTGCGTGAAGAGCTGGAAGGGCAAAAATTGATGCAAGTAATGCATCGGTTTGAAATGCCCTTGATTCCCATATTGGCTATAATGGAAGAAGAAGGAATTTTGGTTGATGTTGGCTATTATAAAAAGCTAGCTGAAGAATTACGCAAGGAAAAGCTGTCTTTGGAGAAAAAAATGCATAAGATTGCGGGTGAGGAGTTTAATCCCCTGTCGCCCAAGCAGTTGGGACACATTTTGTTTGAAGTTTTGGAGATTCCATCCCAAGGGATTAAACGCGGGAAGACGGGGATTTCTACGGCGGCGGCTGAGTTAGAAAAACTGCACGGACAGCATGAGATCATTGAGATGATTGAGGATTACAGGGAGCTGGCCAAGTTGTTGTCGACTTATGTGGAGGCGATTCCGGAACTTGCGGATGATGAGGGAAGAGTGCATACAACCTTTAATCAGGCGGTTACAGCTACGGGGAGGTTATCGAGTTCGGAACCTAATTTACAGAATATTCCCATCAGGACCGAATTGGGCAGAAGGGTAAGGAAAGGTTTTATTGCCAAAAAAGGGTATCAGTTATTGGCTTGTGATTATTCACAGATTGAACTTAGGATAGCGGCCGCGTTATCTAAAGATAGGGCAATGCTGGAGGCTTTTGAAAAAGGCGAGGATATTCATACTGCAACAGCGGCTAAGATTTGGGATTTGGATTTGAAGGATGTTACTAAGGATCAGCGCAGAGTTGCGAAAGCAATTAATTTTGGGCTTTTATTTGGGCAAGGCCCGCAAGGGTTGTCGAGGGTGGCGGATATATCTTTTAATGAAGCGCGTGAATTTATTGCAAGATACTTTGCCGCTTTTTCAGGAATAAAAGAGTACATGACGGTGTCTAAGGCATTGGCTAAGAAGCAGGGGTATATTGAGACGTTATTTGGACGCAAACGACCGTTACCCGAGATCAATTCGCCTTTGCAGATGGTTAGGGCGCAGGCCGAGAGGATGGCGATTAACATGCCGATACAAGGAACCGAGGCGGATTTGATTAAGCTTGCCATGATTGAGGTGGCCAAGGAATTGCCAAAAGTTTCCAAAGACTCGAAAGTCCTTTTGCAGGTGCATGATGAGTTGGTACTGGAGGTTCCGGAGAAGGATGTAAAGAAAGTTGCCAACCTAGTGTTAGAGACGATGCAGAATGTTGAACAGATAGGGTGCCCTATAGTTGTTGACGCGAAGGCGGGGAAGAATTGGGAAGAGATGGCAACCGTTGAATAAAATATCAAATACCTCCGCCAAAGGCGGATGCGCCTGTGGCGCAAATTACCAAATACCCCCTATGGACTTTGAGGGGCGAGGCGATTAACGATTAACCAATGAATGTAGAGACGCGCCAAGGCGCGTCTCTTTATATAATTATTTTTGTTATTAGGCCGTAGTGGTCGGAGAGGGTGGTTTGGATGCCGGAGGGTGTGGTGAGGGGTTTAGTGAAGATGATTTGCGATTCTTTAATTGTGATACGCGGATCCGGTTTATGTAAAAAGATGTGATCTATGCGTTGCGGTATCTGGAAATTGTGGGGCCCTTTTTTAATTAAAGGGTTGGATGAATCCCAGGTTGGGTGATTAGAGTCCGGATTAGTTTGGGCAAAAGTATCTAAAAAGCCGGAAGAGATCAGCTGGCTGTAGTTATCTGGTGAGCCGGTAGGGCCGGAATTGAAGTCACCGATAGCGAAGCGGTGTTTATGAGGATTGTTTTCGATAAATTTTATGATTTGTTGGTTCTGGAATCCTCTAATTCTGTTGGATTGATTTTTATTGGGATGGCGTAATAAACCGCCTGATACGGTATGAACGTTGATGATATGTGCGGTTTCATGATTGGGAAGTTGTATATCCGCCCATAACATCCCTTTGATTGTAAAAAGTCGGTCATCGACAAAACTGTCGGTAAATTTTTCGAATCCCTTTTTAAGGATGGGAAAGCGTGAGAATAGCATCAAGCCATCGTTAACACCGATGCGGGTATAAACATTAGAAGAAAAATAATGCGGATAGTAATCTGCAAGATGATTTATGATACGCAAGCGGTCGAATGAATGAAAAACTTCTTGAAGGGCAATTATGTCGGGTTGCAGTTTAAGGATTTCGTATGGTATGGCTCGGGATCTTTCTGAAACGTGGGGGACATATTCATAAATTTTTTTACCCAAAAGCTCGAGGCGGAGCAGGCCTGTGTTGAAAGTAAGGATAGAAATGCCTTCCTTCATATGCCTATATATGGAATACCCATTAGAATTTGCTGTCAAATCAAAAAAAACCGACGGTGTCGGTTAGAAGTCGTAATTGGAATAGGGACCAAAGGGATTATCGTACACGACGTTTAATTCTTGTGTGCTGCCATCCGGGTACCAGTTGACGCGTTCAACGATTTCTTCGATCCAAGGATTTATTTGCCAGCCACTATGAATAACGTTTTTCCGAACATAAGTATACTCGTCGATTTCTACCTGTTTTACTTGTATGCCCTTGTATTGTTCGTAGTCAACGTCAAGTAAAGCTTGGATGCGGAAATACAGATAAATGTGCCCGCTATTTTCCGGCGGTGTGATGCATAGAACGAAGCCTGCTTTTTCGAGAGTCATTTCTTGAGCTTCTGTCCACGCGTGGTGAGTTTTGTAATCATCAGGCAAGTGGATGCTGAATCCGTATCCGCACGAAACCGATGCATTCAAGTATCCTCTCATGTCATGAGTTTGAATTCCGCCTTCTCGAATTTTTGGTACTCCGCCGGTTGCATCCGGATCAAAGAGGCGGATTTTATAATAACCGATACGGCAATCGGCTGTACTGCCCACGAATGCATGTGCACGTTCTGTGGTGTAGACGACCAAAATATTCGAGCCAAGATTGTCGTTTTCGCTTATGTCGATTGCTTCTTGTACAGGCCAAGGAGTGTTTGGCTCGGTTCGGAAAACGATAATACGCTTTGCGTTGTATTTTTTGGTCAGAAACTGAATTTCTTCGTTTGATAGCTTCATGATCACGCCTTTCCTTTTGAATGTACGCGTAAATATAAGCAATAAATATATTGATTGTCAATCGAGAGAGCTTGTTATAAGCTACTTCCATGCTGGTTATTTGTGCGGGGCCGGATTCGTTTAGAGCTCGATTGAAGTATCGGGATCTTATTGATGCTTACAAAAAGAAATATGATGAAAAGGGCGATACGGTGGAGTATTTACCTTCGGAAAACCTTTTTGAGGTGGTGATATCAAGGCTGGGGAATCAATCTCTATTTGCATCGAAAAAGCTTTTGGTTTGTGAAGGTTTGCTGAGTAAATTGACAGCAAAGCAGACGTCGAATCTGCGGGATGCGATTTATAAAGATGGTGATATTACGGTGGTAATTGATTATGAAGAAAAAGCGCCGAAAGCGACGGCGGTTAAATCTTTTCAAGAAAAAGAGTTATTTGTTTATGAGCATGAGCCCGCGAAAGGTGCGGAGTTAAATAGAATTGTTTCGGACTTGTGTAAGAGGTATAGCGTGGATGTGAAGCTGGTCCCCTCTTTGATTCAGAAATATCAGAGTGATTTATGGGCAATTGACACGGCATTGCAAGTTATAAGTGTGAATGATGGTGTGAATATGGTTGATGATGAGTTTGGCAAGATGGATAATTTGTTTGCAATGGTTGATTGGTTGTTAATGGACCAAAAGAAATGGTTGGAACATTGTGAAGACTTTGACTTTAATTCAGTGTTGCCATCAGTATTATCTCAAATGCGATCTTGGCATATGGTTAATCAAGGTTTGGGTAAGGATGTTCATCCATTTGTGCAAAAAAAATTATCCGCGATGCGAATAAAAAATCCTGACCGTAGACTGATGCAATTTTTGCAAGTTTTTTATGCTTCAAGGCATTCATTAGCATCCGGAGACGAACTGGTTCAGTTAATGTATTAGTACGGATTCTAAAAAATGATGATATCCAAGATTTTTTTACCAAAAAACAGCGTTTAGGCTGTTTTTTCTTCGATTATTTCTGGTTGTGGCTCTTCTTTGGGTTCGGTCTTGGTGACTTTGACCTTGGCTTTACCTTTAATCGCGGGTACTTCGCGTTTTCCGTTTAGCATGTCCATTAGTGAAGATTTTTTGCGATTTGCACGATTTCGAGAAACTATTTTTAGTTTTGCCGCTTTATCGGCGATTTGTTGGAATTCGATCGCTTTTTCGGCAGCTTTATCTTTTTGACCGGCTTCTATAAGATCAGTGCATTCGCGAAAGACATGCTTAAAATGCGTCTTGATGCGAGCATTGTGGGCCGTTCTTTTTTTGGTCTTGCGCAATTCCTTGATTGCTGATTTCTTGTTTGCCATAATTTGATTTGCATATCTTATTGCAACTTATAGATACTGTCAACTTACTGATTATCTATCTTGCTAAGGCTTATTTTGATCATCATTTATTAGGTAATGATTATTAAATATTGTTTAATAGATAATGGCATTGTTTAACAGTTGAATTGCTACGATTCGAGTTGAATTTGGCTGATAATTTGACATAACGTGAGTTATGCAGTATAGTTATTTTCGCTAAAATAAGCTAATAAATTGATTATTATTTATTTTACGACGCATATGTTCCTGTAGTTTAATGGATAAAACAGGGACCTCCTAAGTCTCAGATGGTGGTTCGATTCCACCCGGGAACACCACCCTTCGCTCTTCCGCTATCGCGCTACAGAGCTTCGGGTGGCAGGCCAGTACATCTTCGCTCTTCCGCTATCGCGCTACAGAGCTTCGGGTGGCAGGCCAGTACATCTT
>CAYOMV010000007.1:22371-25905 GCA_964405175.1 uncultured Gammaproteobacteria bacterium
CGCTTAACTGGACAGGACGAGGTTTGGCAAATTGTTTCACGTGAAACAATTTCGTCGTCGTTCGGAACTATCAAAACTTCGTTTTGCTGATTCACTCACTTCCTTCAATACTGTCAGGACAGGCCTAGGGCCGGTAGCTCAGTTGGCTAGAGCGCTGCATTCGCATTGCAGAGGTCGGGGGTTCGACTCCCCCTCGGTCCACCAATTACAAAAACTCGCATTAAGCGAGTTTTTGTAAACTTTAAATTTAAATTCTAACTTCTAAACTTAAATCATTACAACAAATAGACTATTTGTGTAGCTAATACAGAGGGGGTTTCTATAAATACTTACAGATTGTTTCACGTGAAACAATTTTTCTAGCGATCTTAATTAAAAACTAATAAACTTACTTTTTCATAAACAAGTTTGTGAAGATTGTTTCACGTGAAACAATTGTTTAGACAAAATTAAGGTAAGTTATTTGTCGCTATTAAATTTGTTTCACGTGAAACAATTTTAAGTCCTAGTACTTACTCTTAGTATTTCGTAAGGAAATGTTTCACGTGAAACAAACTTTGACCTAGAATTTAGCACCAGTAATTGTTAACAAAATACATAGTATTTCACGTGAAACAGTTTTTCTAAGCAAATCTTTTTATTTCAGTAAAAAAATTTATACTTTGTAAATCAAATTATGACGCAGTAGATCTATTTATTGCATTTGTTTCACGTGAAACAAATTAAGCAGGAAATTTTTCTTAGTAATATTTAAAGACTTTTATTCGATTAATGTAGATGAGTTTAAATTGACATGTTTCACGTGAAACATTTTATAAGGAATTTATTATTGAACTTAAAAAATTGTTTACTTATTGTCTTTCAAAGATTGTTTCACGTGAAACAAAAAAACGACTTAAGTCGTTACAGGGTTTGACGGACGGTTTTGAGATATTCCTGATAGTTTGTTCTTTGTTCATCAGGAATGATTGCGTCAAGCAATTGAAAATGTTCGCCCCAAAGATGAAAAATATTACTTACCTTTCCGGTTTCGCTAAGTAAATCCAATTCATCATCTCTGACAGATTCGGAACAAGGAAATGATCCGCGTAAACCGATAATAATAAAGAGAACATCGGTTTGCACTTGGTATACCACTTGTCCTATTCTCAAATCAGAAAAGTGCATATTATAGAGAGAGTCGATTGTCGTCATGTTCACCTCCAAGATTAAAATAAAGTATAGACTTGCTAAAGTCAATGTTTCACGTGAAACAATTTTTTGTCCTAGTACTTAGTCTTAGTACTTAGTAAGGAAATGTTTGCACGTGAAACATTTATTATCTGTATTCGATATTTATCCACAGTTAATAGTTTATTAAATATATTTTACGACGCATAAAATAATCTCAACTAAGGTATTTTTTATTTAATTTGATTTTAAGTGAACTCATTATAAAATTTAATAAATAGCGAATGCTTGTCAGATTTAATTTAGATTACTGTGTACTCCTTTTTTGGTTATAAAAACACAGACAGTAATCCAATATTATAATTATAAACAAGCTTAAATTATATTTACCTCTATTTAGTGCTATAATTGCTATCAATGAGGAGGTATTTTTTTTACTATTTGGTCGCAATCATAGTCGTGAGTTTGCCTGTTATTGTATTTGCTTCAACGAGTACCAATTATGATGCTAATAAAGAGCATGGAGGACCGATAAATTTTGACGCTACATCGGCAAATTATGAATTTAAAGCTGAAGTAGGGCATCCGGGGGCAGGAGTGTCTACCAGTACAAATTATGAATTTTGGCACGGATCTTTCTGGGAAGATGCCACAACAACAATGAGTGTTTTTATACAATGGGCTGTGCCGGAATTAAGAGTGGGCGCTACCAGCACCAATGATGATGCGATTTTTTATTTAACCGTAAGAACAGCAAATGACGCGGATGATACTGTTCTTTGGCAAATGCCTAGCTTAGCGACAATCTCTATAGATGGAACATACGCAACATCAATCGCGATAACAGGTGTTGCCAATGGTACATATGATATTGGGATAAAAACTCATCAACATATAACAAAAATTTTACAAGATATCCCTTTGACTGACTCAACGACAACGAGACTAAATTTTACGCAAGCAGATAATTCGGCAAGTTATGGAGATATACGTTTACTTGCGGGAGATATTTCGGGTACTACGTCCACACCTGCGGACTTGGGTGATGATGTGATCAATTCAGTCGATTTATCAATCATGATAGTGGATTTGGATAAAGATGATCCAACGGGTAATGATATCAGGTCAAATGTAAATCAAGATCCGGTAATTAATTCGGTTGATTTAAGCGTGTTATTAAAAAATCTCGACTTAGAAGGAGAAAATTAAAAATTATGAAAATCAGATTATTTATTATTGCGGTCACGCTTATGATCGCTATAGCTGTAACAGGGCAGGCTAATGCGGCTTCACCTTCGGGGAGTGATTGGTTTCAATTGCTCGCAAACCCATACACGGGCGGAGATAACACGGGGGATGGTGGAACCGGTTTACCGGGTGATTTGAATTATTTTTACGTGGGCCAGACTTTTACTTCAAATATAAATATTCAATCAGCGGCTCCGGGGACGAACGCGGCTAATATTTGGATCGATTATAATACCACCAAAGTTACTGCGTCGGGCTTGTCTACCGGAACTTATTATCCCAGTTGGTCCGGGCAATCTATAAGCGGGGGCAGGGTAATGTCTACGGGATACAGAACGTCCGGTTATAGCACAGGCAACGGAAATTTTGGATCAGTACAGTGGACGGTGAACGAGCCTAATGCTTTTAACTATGGAACAGCGTCTCCGTTAACATTGGATATAAATATAGGAGTGGTGGGTGCTACGACAGAATCAAACATTTCTTATAATGGAACCGACGTATTGGATGACGCGGAAGATTTCCAGATGCATTTGTGGGCGGATACTGTTAAACCCTATGCATTGAATCCCGGTCCTGTTAACACAGCTACCAATGTGCCGGTTGAACAAAATTATACTTTTGATTTGCGCGATAGTTTAAATGGAGAAGGTGATAACTCCGGCGTGGGTACGGGCGTGAACACGGCAACTCCACCGGGAGCGATCACGTTTAACACCATTAGCTACACGGCTTGGGATGCTTATTCTTGCTCGGGTGTGTGGGGGACCAATCTTTGTAACACAACTGTTAATCCACCCAGCCCGTTGGGAATCGCCGGCGATCAACGCAACTGGGATTACGATACTTTGTACACGGTGCAAATAAGCGGATTTCAAGATCTAGCTTCACCAAATCAAGATCAGCTCGGGGATACAAACGGGCCAAATACCATGGATACAAAAATTTGGACGTTCAGAACCGAAGCGGATACGGTGGCGCCAAGGGTAGTCGCGGAAACGCCGACAAGGAACAGTACGGGTAATAGCGTATCTACAAATATCACGGCTACGGTTCATGATAAAAAAACTTATCCGGGGACAATTTCCGGTACGGGTGTAGTATCAAATACATGCC
>CAYOMV010000008.1:0-25849 GCA_964405175.1 uncultured Gammaproteobacteria bacterium
CTCTACAAAGAGCTTATTGGGGGTGAAGCGGTGCATTGATATGTTGACTGGACATCTAACTACTAACTACTAACCTCTAACTACTAACCTCTAACTTCTAAATTCTAAATTCTAACAACGAAATCGCGTTTATAACGAGAATCCGTTTATCACGTTTATAACACTCATCACGAGAATCCGTTTATAACGAGGTAGTATTACGTCGAGAGGCTGGAGGCACGGTTTTGTAGGGGCGAACACAAGGTTCGCTACTACAATAATTTCTCCGAACCATGAAAACGCGTTCATAACGAGAATCCGAATATCACGGGTTGAACGTCTGCTAGATACTAGATACAAGATACTAGATACTAAAGATGAAGGTTTAGTTACCGGGTACTAGGTATTGTGTATTAGGTACTGAGTATTTGGTTGTTGGTTATGTTGAGAGGAAATATGATTTTTTATAAAAAGAACCTCCGATTAGGAGGATCGTTGAGTTCGTTTCCAGATGCGTTCAGTGGCTGTGATGAGAAGAAAAGTTGTTGCTCCGGCAAGGATGATTGAGCCAAGTGATCCGATTGTGAAATAGGTACTATCTGAACCGAGTGCTGAACCGAGTGGTTTGTATATGCAAAAGAGCATCAAGCCTGTTATAGCTCCGATTTGCGCGCCAAAGTACTTGGCTTTGGACCAAGCGTTCATTTGTTTAATGGATTCTATTTCCGCTTGACCATCGTATGCGTGCGGGTCCATGATGTTTCTCCAAGGTTCTACATCAATAGTGTTGTAAATTTGTAAAAATGTCAATAAAAAGACCTCCTGTGTTAGGAGGCGGAGGTTTTTTTCATAAGTTCTACAGATGACTGTTCCGCTTCCTGGATCTCGATTTCAACCTGTTCTAGTTTTGCGATTTTGTTTTGACTGGTTAGCGGTAGTTGGCCTGTTTTAATGAGTATGCGGTATCGGTCGGTGCCTTTTTGCAAAACAGGGGCCTGGCGATATGTGGTGTGGTGATTTGGTTTGATTGAGTTTTTGAGAAAATCGATGATTTTTTGTTTTACGCGTTTAAGATTATGAATCTTTAAAGATTGTTTGAGAATGTTTTGGTCTTTTTGAATATGGCTGGTTTTTCTTTTTGTGAAATTATCCCAAGTGAAAGAAAAGTATGTGAGAGAGAATAGTATCAGAAAAAGATATGAAAGTGACAATGTTGTGCCAATGAGAAAAGCAAGAGGCCAAAAAATGTAGATTGATAAATCCGGAGTAATACCAAGATAGAAAAGTGAGTATACAGTTGTTTTTGTAATACTGCTCATCCCGCCCATGTGAGTTAGCCAAAAGATGGGAGAAAAAATCATGAAAGCGATCAGTTTGCCGGTTAGTTTGTAAGCCAGCAAGATGCTTTTGTTTGTAAATTGTTTAATTGTTAAAGAGCTTTGCCGTGCTTTTGTCATTTTGAGCTCCTTTTGGATTAAAAAGGTTAGCAGAAAAAGGGGAAAGGGTCAACTGTCTGAACCATGATTCGCAAGATTTTATGATTAGCATGATTATCTATAGAATTTAATCACGCCATATCGAAAATCGGTTGGAAATCTTTTAATCAAGCGAATCACTCTATGCCGAAGACTTCGGAGGGACATGATCAAGGTTCAGACTGTCTTCAAGTTTGTACTCGCCGATGCGGGTGCGTTTTAGTTCGGAAAGGTAGGCGCCGCAGCCGAGTTGTTGGCCGATGTCATGGGCGAGGGAGCGGATGTAGGTTCCGGAAGAGCAGGTGACGCGGAATTTTAGAGTTGGGTAACTATAATCGGTGATAACAAGTTCGGTGATGTCAACTTTCTTGGTTGGGCGGAGGTGTTCAACGTCTACGCCTTGGCGAGCAAGTGCGTAGAGTTTTTGACCGTTTACTTTTTTAGCAGAGTAAGCGGGAGCTTTTTGTTCTATGACACCTCGAAAGTTTTTTAAAACATCTTCGATGTTTTTTAAATCTGGAATCTGAAATTTGGAATCTGGCGTTAGAGTGATTTGGCCGGTAAGGTCATAGGTGTCTGATGTTGCGCCTAAGGTTGCGACAGCTTCGTAGGTTTTATCGAGGCCGACGATACTCGTGAGTTTTTTTGTGGCGCGTCCTACGCCGATTAAAAGCAGGCCGGTCGCGAACGGGTCGAGTGTGCCGCCATGACCGACACGGCGAGTGTTAAATTTTTTGCGGATAATATTAACCACGTCATGAGATGTCATGTCGGCGGGTTTATTTATCAGCAGTAATTGGCCTTCTTCGTTCATGACTAAACTATAAACTAAAAACTACAAACTACAAAGAGTTCTTAAAACAGAACGGCAACATAGGGTTGATGGCATTGCTTGACTGTTAAGCTGTTTTATGCCTAAATGTGGGTAGGACTTTAGGAAAGCGAGGGAGCGATGGAGTTGAGTTATCCGTCTTTGGAAGGGATCAATTTGGCAGGTACTTATTCCGGACCGTTTATTTTGCTGAAGTTTTTAGATAAAGAATATAATGGCGTGGTTCCGAAATATCCTTGCGGGCACAAGACGAATAAAGTATCAATCATCAGACCTCCAAAAGTGCTAATCGCGCATCTTAGAAAGAGGGGGGTTTTGGCTGATGTCGGTGTGACAACGGATGTCGTGGTATTTGATCGAGATCGGATTTTGATGAGAGTGGTGGGGCATAGGGAAAGATCATTATGTCCTCAGTGTTTTTTTGCTAAGATACTGCAAAATCTGGATCCGGTATGCCCTTATTGTCGAAAGAGGATTCATGATAATGATAAAGTCTTTTTGGCGAGATACAGCGATTTGGGGATTAGCCAGAAAAAGGTTACAAAAGCTTTGAAGGTTAAGCATGACGGCTTGTCTTGGGCGCTTTGTTGTTGCGCGGGTAAAAAGAGTATGCCGGATATAGCCAAGATGTATTTTTGGCGATCGGCAGAGCGCAAATTGGTATCTGCGTAGACACATTTTTACAATTATTTCACTCAGACCGCTTAGGCGGTTTTTTCTTGACTTTTTAGCCAAAAAATACTAAGCTCAACCCTATGAATGTAAGTGATTTAGCGCGCAGACTTAAAGTCACGCCACAAGAATTGTTAGACAGGCTGCCAAAGCTCGGTTTTGATATCGGTCAAAGAGCTGTCAAAATAGACAACAGAACCGCTGAACAGATTTTTAAAAAGTGGACACAGGAGGCCAGGAGAGAGAGACTTCGGGGCCAGCTTTTGGAATTATCCTCCGATGCTGAATCTCCCGTTGCCAATAAAGGGGAGAAGCGAAAAATTACACTTCCTTCGGTTATTGTCGTTAGAGAATTGGCCGGAAAGTTGAATTTGCCTGTAACCAGAGTGATTCAAGAATTGATGAAAGCCGGTATTTTAGCCAGTCAAAATGAGAGGTTGGATTTTGAGACCGCGGCCATTATCGCGGATGAATTGGGGTTTGAGGCGAGCCAGGAAGACGAGGATCAGATTCAGACGCATGCCGAAGCTCACGCGCAAAATAAATTACAAGAAAAAATTGAAAAAGCCACTGACGAGAAAACAGCTTCCCGCCCCCCTGTTGTTGTTGTGATGGGTCATGTAGACCATGGAAAGACAAAAACATTAGACGCGATTAGGCGGACACATGTGGTTGAGGGAGAAGCCGGCGGTATAACTCAGCATATCGGTGCTTATCAGGCTACGCGTAAAAACAGATTGATAACGTTTATTGATACTCCGGGCCATGAGGCTTTTACGGTTATGCGATCGCGCGGAGCCAAAGTGGCGGACATCGCGGTATTGGTTGTAGCGGCGGATGATGGAGTGCAACCGCAAACACGCGAAGTTATCAATATAATTAAAGCGGCAAAATTACCTTTTGTGGTAGCGCTAAATAAAATCGATAAACCGGAGGCAGACCCGGACAGGGTGTTGGCTGAATTGGCGGAAGTGGGAATAACCACGGAAGCTTGGGGAGGCGATGTGCCAATGGTTAAGATTTCGGCCAAGCAAGGAGAGGGAATTGATGATCTACTCGAGGTTATTTTGCTTTTAGCCGACTTGAACGCGGATAATATAAAATCCAACCCGGACAAATTAGCCAGCGGTACGATTATCGAAGCTCACGTGGATAAGGGTGAGGGGCCTGTTGCTACAGCTTTGGTACAGGTGGGAACTTTAAAGCGCAACGATTATCTGGGAGTAAATGGTGAGTTATTGGGAAGGGTTCGTGCTATGAGAGATTTTAAAGGGGACACTGTTAATGAAGCGACCCCGGGAACTCCGGTAAAGGTTTTGGGTTTTAAGGTTGCGCCATCGGTTGGAGATATTTTTGAAGTACCGGAAGATTGGAGATCTTTGGAAAAACGTAAATCCGGTTCGAATTATCAAGCTACGAGTAAATTTACAGCTGTTAAAAGCATAAAAGAAGAAGAAAAGAGAAAAGAAGGCCATGCCACCTTAAACGTGATCATAAAAGCAGACGTGTTGGGGTCGCTAGAAGCCATACTTGGCATGCTCGAAAAAATTCAACACGATCATGTAAGCGTTGAGGTCATAAAAAAAGGTTTGGGTAATGTTACGGAAAGCGATATAGAGGCGGCTTCCGCGGCCGGGAATTCAGTGGTTTACGGTTTTAACACAGTGGCAACCACGCCGGCATCGGTTATGGCCAGAGACACGGGAGTAGAGTTGAAAGAATATAAAATTATTTACGAACTTATAGATGACGTGATCGCGAAGCTAAATTCCATGCTTCCTGACGAGGTTATTCGAACCGAACTGGGTAAAGCGGAGGTTGTTGCGATTTTTAGGACAGAAAAGGATAGGATGGTGGTTGGCTGTAAGATAAAAACCGGAATGGCCAAGGAAGGAGCAAAGATGATTATTTGGCGTGAAGAAAATGGTGAAGAACAGCCAATGGGGCAGGGTGATATAGAATCGTTGCAAGTTGGTAAAGAAAAAGTTAAAGAAGTTCAAGCCGGGCAAGAATGCGGAATTTCTTATCACGGAAAAGAAAAGTTGGAACAAGGAGATAGATTGGATATTTATACCGAAGAATCAAAGACCCAGAGAGTTGAATATCCGAGGTCGTAGATTTACGAAAGACCGCTTCTAGCTACTAGCTTCTAGCGGTATTCCAAGTAATAATTGCTATTTGTTAACTTTCTGATTTCTAACTTTATTACGTTGAACGATGAACTTCTAGAGGCTAGAAGCTAGAAGCTAATGCATAATTGCTATTTGCTGATTTTTAGTTTCTAACAATGTCGACGTGGAATTGAATGTTGGGTTGTGTTAATAAGCTGTAGGTAAGAGGGTTGCGTAATTTGCGCCAACTATTTATCCTAGAAGTCTAAAGATAATTTAAAGCGTATCTTGTATTACGTATTTCGTATTTCGCTGCGGAATTTTGTTTTACATGCTAGATACTAGATATTAAATACTAGATACTAAGTAGATATGAGTTTTGTTTTTACTGATGATAATTTTGATCAAGAAGCGTTAAAAGCCGGCGGCCCGGTGTTGGTTGATTTTTGGGCGCCTTGGTGCGGTCCTTGTCAGATGATGGCGCCAATCATTGATGAACTCGCGGCAGAGTATGATGGCAAGGTTAAGATAGGTAAGCTGAATGTTGATGAGAATCAGGTTACAGCAGGTAAGTTTGGAATTATGTCTATCCCGACCATGCTTTTGTTTAAAGATGGAGCGGTTGCAAGCCAATTTGTGGGAGGCATGTCTAAGGATGACCTTAAATCTAAAATTGAACAAAGTCTCTAATTATTAGCTTCTAGCTTCCAGCTACTAACTAGTAGCTGATACTTGTTTGCTGAAAGAGGGCGAGAAATCGCTCTTTTTAGTTAAGTATTGACATTTTAAGTAAATTTGATTAATATGTGCGCATCATCGAATTGAGCTTAGGGCTCGTTGCAATGCTCAGTTTTTCCGGTTTTGTGTCTGGTAACACAAAATTGAAATTAGAAAAGAGCAATTAGCAATTTGTAGTGAGTTAACTGGAGGTAATTGCTATTCGCTAATTCATAACACATAATTTAAGAGATATGTTACATATCAGATTAACCAGAATTGGCAAAAAGAAACAGCCAGAGTATCGTTTAATTGTTTGTGAAAAAGCGCGTGATCCGTGGGGCAAGGCTTTAGAAATCTTGGGCCATTATAACCCTCGCACCAATCCCGCGAGCGTTACATTAAAGCAAGACCGCATTAAATATTGGATTGAAAACGGCGCGCAATGTTCGGAAACAGTATGGAATTTATTATTGGATCAAGGAGTTGTAAAAGGAGAAAAGAAGAAGTCCATTAAATTATCCAAGAAACGCCAAGAAGCAATTGCCAAAAAGCAAAAAGATATCGCCAAGAAAGCCGAAGAAAAGAAAGCGGCAGAAGCCGAGGCGGCAGCTCCGGCGCAAGATGAGCAAGCTGCGGCAAGTGCAGAAGCTCCGGCAGAGCAGACCACGGAAGAAACTCCGGCGGAAGAGCCGAAAGCGGAATAAGATAGCTTTAATCAATGCTGATTAAAAAAGAGCTTTTAAGCTCTTTTTTGCTTATCTTTAGCCAATAGATTGACTTTTTTGTATTTTTGTGCTATATTTATTTTATGTTTTAGGCTTGAGTGCGGCCTAAAATAAGAGTTAATTACAATTAAATTATCCCGCAGGCACTCATAAAGAGCGGGTTAAAAATTAGTCCGTTTGTTGGTTATGATTTTTTGTGAAAAAACGAAGGCATGGCCACTGGCGGGCAAAAGCCGATATGGCAGAAGAGTTTAAGGACCAGCAGTTTATTGAATTCCTGGTGAAGTCTATTGTTAATCACCCGGAAGATGTTCGTACAGAGCGAACAGTTGACGAGCGCGGTGTGCTCATCACCCTTTACATCAATCAAGATGACATGGGTTATGTGATCGGCCGCCAAGGCCAAACAGCCCGCGCGCTCCGCATATTGCTTAAAACCGTCGGAGCCAAGGAAAACGCTCGCGTTAACCTGAAGATTTTCGAACCGGAAGGCGCGCGCCAAGCTCATCAAGACCAGAAAACCACAGAACCGGCAGAAGGTTCTGTAACCGATCAGGATCTTGCAGACTTGGGCATCTAAAAACAATTAAAAAATACCAATTACACCCCTACGCTCAAAGAGCTTCGGGGCGCAGGTCAAATACCAATTATTGAGTACTTCGTAATTGAATCAAAAAAAGAGGCGTTTAGGCGTCTCTTTTTTGTTCGGTTGATAAATTCTGTTGGTTTGCTTCATTCTTTGACGTTGTACATTGTACATTGTACGATGTACGAAATAATATGAAAAATAATAAGTTACAAGTTGATATTTTGACCATCTTTCCGGAGATGATTCGTGGTTATGCGTCGGAATCGATTTTAGGACGAGCGCAAGAAGCCGGCTTGGTTAAAGTTGAGGCTCATGATTTGAGAAAATTTACCGATGACAAGCATGGCAGGGTGGATGATAAGCCGTTTGGCGGAGGGCCGGGGATGGTGATGCAGGTGGAGCCTATATATCGAGCGCTTCAGGCTCTCGACGTGCAACGTCTAACGTCGAATGTCGAACGAGGCAGGGTGAGGGTTATTTTGACAAGTGCCAAGGGGAAGGTTTTTACGCAGAAGGACGCGAAGAGGTTAAACAAGTACGACAGGCTGGTTTTTATCTGCGGAAGGTACGAAGGCGTGGATGAGCGAGTCGCGAAGCATTTGGTGGATGAGGAACTTGCGATTGGCCAGTATGTTTTAACAGGCGGGGAGTTGCCGGCGCTCGTGATGACCGATGCTGTGGTGAGATTGGTACCGGGAGTTTTGGGAAATCCGGAGACGCTGGATGAAGAGTCGTGGAGTGAGGGAGATAATCGTGAGTACCCGCAGTACACAAGGCCCGAAGAGTTTATGGCTTGGAAGGTGCCAAAAATTTTGCTTTCGGGAGATCATAAAAAAATCGCCCAATGGCGACGGAAGAACTCTAAATAATCAAACAACAGAACTTATTCAAAACATCATAAAGGATACAAATCGAGCTCTATCCGACAAACAAATTTAAAGCATGGGAAAGGATACAAATTCCAAGGACGCAAACAAATTTAAAATACTAAATAAAAAACATATCACGCTTTGGAAATTTTGAATTTTTGGTTTGGAATTTGTTTGTATCCTTGTGTCCTTTGAATTTGAGGTTGCCTGTTAAGCTCCTATTTGCGTTTGCGGGATTTCTTTTCTTTGGTAAAAGCGAAGACTATGCTTAAAATCGCGGCTATCGCACCTACGCATGTCATTAAATAAAGCAGGGAATTGAATCCGTAGTTATAAGCGATAAAGCCGCCCAAGGCCGCGGCTATGCCGAGAGCGAAGGTGAGTATGTAGCCGTGGGCGTGTAAGAGAGTGTCGTGGAAGAATTTGTCTAAAGTTTGGTGGGTGAGATGGAGCCATGAGGTTTTGAGAAACGCGAATCCTAAACCAAGAACGATTTGCGCAAGGAAAATGTGGCTTATATCTTTAGAGATTAGGTATAAAAGAGGAGTAATGGCGATAAGCACGGAACCAAAAAATAAGCCTCCTTTAATGCGTTTTAAATATTCTCCGTGCGTAAGAAAGAGTTCGAAAACCCAGCTGAAGAAGGCTTTAGATGTAAAGTAAACGGAATACGCGAGGGCGATGGTAAGCAAGGTGGCGCCTTGGATTCTTTGGGCAAAAAATATAGGTAAAAGCGGCAACAACAATCCAAAAGATCCGGCTAGGAGCAGGTCTGTGGCGGCGAGCAGTTTGGCGCGGTTGGTTACCATAGTTTTTGTTTATTGGCTATGCCTATGCGGCCATAGATCATGATCATGATAATGGACGCGCAAAACAATGTAGCTCCCACGTAAACCAGCAGAGCTGGGATGCCTTGGGTGTCGGCTATAAATCCTCCAATGGCCGCAAGCCCTGCGGCGGCTAATGTTCCGGTGGTGAAATACGGTTGGTTGTACTTGGTGGGGTAGATTGTGCAGGTTTTGTTTATGAGCCTGCTCCAGGCCGGTTCGGAAAAGGCTACTCCGATGCCGTAGATCATTTGGATGACATAGATATCCATCATGTCGCGGGAAAGCAGATAGAGGAAAGGCGCCAAGACAATTAGAGCACTGCCAAACCAAAGAAGATGTTGAGTGCGAAATCCCTTGAGATCCGAATCAGAAGAAAGATGGGTGAAAGGCCTAAGGATAGCCAGTGTTAATAAAAAAATAGCTTCCGCGATTCCCACGGTGAGGAGATTGGCGTTGGGTATGCGTTCGATTAAAAATAAAGCAAAAATCGGCGTTAATAGGCCAAACGCGATTAAGTAAAACATTTCTCCTTGGATAATCGTACGTATCCAGCGATTCATGCAACTATTATAACATAAATATTAATTTCTAACTTCTAACTACTAACTTCTAATTTCTAACTACTAACTACTAACTTCTAATTTCTAACTACTAACTATGTAGGGGCGAACCTTGTGTTCGCCCGTTCTGTGATCAAAGCACGGGCGAACATAACCCTTCACACTAGGTTACGGGTTACAAGCTAGGTTCGCCCCTACGATATTTCTAACTTCTCACGTCGAAGGTTTCGGTTTTACCATCTAAATCTCCCTATTAGGGAGACTTGTGTAAACAAGCTCCTAATAGGGGTTGGGGTTTAGCTCTGAACTTCTAATTAAGCCTGACAACCGAAGCTTGGGTGTTGAAATTGTGGCGCTTGATTAATTTAATTCTTCTTAGTATTGTGGAAATAGTGAATTCATCTATGGAATATGATAAGCAATACCGTACGTCTTTAGATAAACCTCCGGGTAAGGATGAAGGTGAATCTAAGGCATTAAAATGGACAGGTATCATTTTGGCTGTGATCGGTTTTTTATTTTTATTTGGCAAGCTGATACCGTTTGCCAGATTACTGTCACTTTGGCCGTTAGCTTTGATCTTAGTCGGCGGATATTTGATTTGGAGATCCGGAGGAAGATCGTAGAAGTTAGAAACCGGAAAATTTCGGTTTTTTGTTTTATTTTTTTAACAGAAATATTATCTAAATAAAGCTAAAAAATTGCATTAATGACCAAATACCCTTGACAAAATGGTTTATTTATGATATAGTCTTGTATCAAGTTGAAAATGCCCAAGTCGTGGCAGGTAGGAAATGACCTTAAAATTTTTGCTAAGTTTACATCCCGAAGGAGAGCGGGGTCCAATAAAGCTGATAGCTGATGGCGGATAGCCAATAGCTGTAAGTTTTAAGATAAGGATCTGCTCGCCCGAGCAGTTTTTTTGTAAGCAGGAATCCACTTCTTTCAATGAGCAAATAGAAAGTAGCAATTAGTAATTATGCATCCAGCATTTGAAATTGCTAATTCATAACTGCTAACTGCTAATTGATATTAGTGGAGTCATGCGTACAAGCGGCAAGCGGGAGCATTTAAACGGCGCGTATGTTATGGAGCAATTTTGACAATTAAACGATCAAACCAACGCAGGACGAGAATTAACCATAATTTACAAAAATTTACCAAAATTTCAATTTGAAAAAATTAATTCAGATGGGAATTTGGGAAAATTTGAGCGATATAATTTTAGTTAATTTGGGTTCGGGTTTGTTTGATTGGGATCTCGCGCCGGCGGGGTCCGGAATATTGAATTAGAAATTAGAAGGTAGCAACCCCTATGCATAAAGTTTCGGGGATCGAGCTTAGCAATTATTACCGGTTAGACGGTAGTAATTGTTAATTCATAACTGCTAACTGCTAATTAAAAAGTAATATGTCTATTAATTTAACCAATCCAACATTTGGGTTTGTTCCGATGTTGTTGCATGTTCCGCTTAGAAAGTTAGAAAAACTTGCGGTGCAAGCGCCAAACTTTTTAACAGCTTAAGGAGGATGGCCTCTCACGAAAGTGGGAGGCTCGAATAAATCTTTGAGAGTTTGTTCTTGAGGATTTTGAGAGCATGCCATCGCTCGACAGAAAAAGGGCGGGAAGCCCGGCCGGACCTCCGGTCGTCGGGGATGAGTGTGGGTTCGACTCCCACCGATGGCACCGTGAATTCTCATGGCGACGTCCTATACGTAGGCGAATCAAAGTGAGAGTTCAAAAAGTTTGCAGGCGCTTAAACCTGCAGGGCGCGCGCAACGCCCGGATGCTGACTTGGCCAACTTTGAGCCCCCTTGAAGAAAGGGGGAATCGAAGGGGGAATTAAACCAGCCCAAACCCGCGAAAAACTCGCGGATGCGCAATGAAAGAAATAAACGAGAGGATTAGCCAACTTCTCGCGAACCTCAAACCCCGTTTGGCTAACGGGAACCGAGCTTAGCTCGGAGAAAGGGAACAGCATGTTCCAGTTCAGCATCGCGACCGTCCCCGCCATCTTCACCAAGTTCTTCAGCACCTCCGACCGCGAGGCCACGCTCGCCGCGATTCCCGCGGACACCAAGAGGGTGCTCTTCGTGGACACGCCCTCCACGCCGGAGCTCGCTGAGACCGTCAAGGCTCTCGTTGAGCTTGGCGTCGAGGTCCACGTCCGAGACCACCACCGCGGTGAGGGGCGAAACCCCGAAGCCGTGGAGCTCGTGGAAGCGGTGTTGGGCGGAAACGCCCTCATCTTCGATCGTGCCGAGGCGTCCGGTTGCGCCGCTCTCGTGGAGCTCGGTGAGTTCGCTGGGGAAGGGACGGTCATCGTGGCCGACCCGGACTTGGACGGGCTCACGGCGGCCATGAAGGCGGTCGGGGTGACGTACTGGGGGCTGGAGGAGGATGCGGAAGTCTTTGACGTTCGCCCCCGCCAGTCCGCGGAGACGCTCACCCCGTTGGGGTGGACGGTAGTGCGGGCGCTTTCCACGCTCCCGCCGTTCAACCCCAAGCGTCCGGAGGTCGCGGAGAACGCGAAGCGCGACTTGTTCGCGCAGTTCGTCTCTGCTGCCTCCGGAGACACCGAGGCGCGAGCCGAGCTCGACGCCAAGGTCGCCGCCTATGAGGCTGGCGTGGCCGAGGCCAAGAAGCTCGCCGAGGGGATCAGCTCCCCGTGCGCGAAGGTGGCCTACGTGGACACCTGCGGTTCTCCTCGTCATGACTTGACCACGCTCACCCGGGCCATGGAGGCAACCGGGTGCAAGGTCACGGTCGTGCGCAAGGATGCCGGCCCCATCGCGGCCGCGCACGGGGTTCAGTATAGCCTCGCTGTCGTGAAGAGGTATCAGGAGGAGATCGATCTCCGCACCCTGGTACCCGCCGGCAGTGAGAGCTCCCCGGCGGCGGGGCTGATCTCGAACACATCCTTCCTTCTGCATTGCAGTGAGAAGGTGTGGGAGGAGACGGTCTTGCCGGCTTTGCGGGAGCTGTTGGGCTAACCCCCTCCCGTCCTCCCCCTTGTCAGGGGGAGGGGAAATTCGTAAGGGCAGGCACGCCCTTAAATACTAGCTCGGAACCGCAGTGCCTTGCGGTTCCTTTCTGAATTGAGTGTATAACTCACCCCAAATGGGGAGGAGTTGTGGAGTGAATTCAGAAACAAAAACCGGGGATACTTTGTGTGCTCTGTGTCTCATAGGCACGGACAACCACAAGGGATTGTCCCTACAAATAAAAAGGAAAGAAAAATGGAAAAAATTACGAAGATCGTTGCCGCTGCCGGTTCCCGTCTAGCCTCCCTTGGCTCTTGGCCGTCGTACATCGACGCGGAGGAGAGTTTGACCTCGCGCGTGCCGACCGAGAATGGCAATGCGCCCGGGTTCGACGCGGGCATCGCTTGTGCGCTGGATCTCATCCCGCGCGACAAGCAGTGCTTGTCCGCGATTCTCCACGCGGCGTACACCGAGGGGGCCGTCATTCAGGTTCGGAGCGAGATCGAGCTCGACGACGAGGCGTTTGCCGAGTCGGAGAGTTGCTGGTGGCTCGCTGCCTGCAGTGTCTGCAATGAGGGCGGGATTGACGCTGAGGCGTTTGACGCGCAGATCGCGCAGTTCAAAGCCTTGGTCGAGGATCCTTCGGCCCGAGTCGTTGCCGCCCGTGCGGAGTATGCCAAGATGGGCCAGCTTTTCGGTATCATCGACGGCGTGCCCGTGGCCAAGGCGGATGGAGGTATGCAAGGTGCCTACATCGCCGGGCATGAGTGGGCCATTCAGCCGGCTCCACAATTCGGTCTGTTCTTCATCGGAACCTTCCGCGAAACGCTTGGACTCGAGGAGTTCGAGTGGTCGGATAAGGTCGATGAGCAGGGCAGACCCATGAGCGGGCCGGTTCACGGATCGCGCCAGTTCGTGAAGGCGAGTTCCTTCGACGAGCTGGCTCGGGTTGTGGAGTTGGTCAAGCGCAAGCTGGGCTAACCCCCACTCAACCTCCTCCTTGTCAGGGGAGGGGAAATTCGAAAGGGCAGGCACGCCCTTAAAACTAGCTCGGAACCGCAGTGCCTTGCGGTTCCTTTCTGAATTGAGTGTATAACTCACTCCCAACCCTTCTCTTAATTTAAGAGACGGGGAGAGTTGTATGGTGGATTTAGAAAACAAAAACTGGGTTCCTTGTGTGCACTGTGCCTCATAGACACGGATAATCACGAGGATTATCCCTACAAAAAGAAAAAGTACGGAACGACAATTGGGTGCCCTCATGTGAAAGCATGCTAAGCCCTCTGCTTGTGTTACTAGCCCTGAGTTTATCGAAGGGTATAGCGCACAGGAAGTCAGCGTAAGCTGGCCGGAGCAGGGGAGGGTACCTGCTTCGGGAGATCTTTTGATGAAAAAGTTTTCTCGAGTTGTTGTGATTGCTCCGACGCGGAGCACTTGTGTGAACATCTCCGTCGTACTCTCTAACGACGAGATTCCGCCGACTTTGCTCATCCAGGAAAAGGGTGAGGAACTGGCGGATGCCGTGATTCATCTGGAAGATGGCGGGTTTGGCGTTGTCGCGGGAACCGGAACCGGTAAAACGGTTGCGATCCGTGACATTTGTGCCGCAGTTCTTGAAGATGAGAAGCAGGTCGACGTTGTGACTCGCGAGCATGAGGCTACGCCGTACACTTGGACCTGCAATGTTCTCGTCGTGACGCCCGGCGTTGCTGTGAACTGGCTGAAGAGCCGGAAGATCACGGCTGACGACCTCATCGTTATCGATGAGATTCATCAGACCTCGGAGCATCTCGAGCTTGCGATGGCATTGGCCAAGCGGGTTGGGTGCACTTTTGTCTGGATGAGCGCGACGATCGACCCGGAAGTGTATCGGGAGTATCTCGGTGCGCGGACAGTGATTCGTTGCGTAGCCATGGATCCGACCCGTAAGGCAAACGTTGACGTATTAAAGCCTACGGATTGGCGTGCGCCGCTTGTACCGGATAGGCTGCTCATGGGCATGAAGGACAAGATCATCCGCGAGAAGCGCGGTGTGGCTTGTTTTGTGCCCACGCGGGCAATGGCCGAGCAAATGGCGGAACTTTTCGCCCGCGAGGACGGGATTCACTCGGAGTTTTACCACGGCGGTGAGACTGCCGAGAAGCTTCGTCCGTACCTATTGGGCGAGATCGAGAAACCGTTTGTTGTCTTCATGACCATCGCCGGAGCCAGCTCGCTTAACATTGCGGGTTTGGATACGGTGGTGATCGTGGACGAATGGTACACGGAGGTTATCAAATCGGGCGGCGTAAAGTCGCTCGAAAAATTGCCTCTGGGGCCGAATGAGATCCTTCAAATGGGGGGTCGAGTTCATGGCCGTGCCAAGAACGGTGAGATCTACATCCTGTCTCGGCGTGACGTGGATTTTCATTCGCTTACACCCGAGGCGCCCGAGTTCAAGCTCGGCGGAGATTTGGAGCGAGTGGCACTTACCTGCGCTAAGCTCCGGGTTGATGCCAGGGAGCTCGATCTAATTGGTCATATCGATCTGCCCGCGTACGCGCGCGTGGTCGAGAGGTTTCGTGACCGGGGGCTTATTAAGCAAAACGGTGACCTGAGGCTTACCGAATATGGTGCCAAGGTCGAGCGTTTGCCGGTTGAGCCCCATTGGGGCGAGATGTTGGTGCGCGTGGAAGAACGCGCCGACATCGAGCTCATGGATGTGATGATCGCGATCTCTTCTATCGGTTCTCTTTATTCCCTGATTCGTAATGAGTTTTGGGATAGAGAGGGATTGGTGGTTGAGGGAAGTGATCACCTCACATCGTACAATATCGTAGCCATGGCTCTGCGTGAGTTTGGCTACATTAAATTTAGCGGAGAGCTAGGGCCCGAGTACAAGCTTCGTGGTGACTGGTTCAAGAAGCGCCACGGAGATGAAGAGCTCGGCGAGTTTCGATCTTGGTGCAAACAGCGCATGCTAAACCCCAAAGCCATCAAGGAAGCTCTTCTCGCGATGAAGAGCGTGTACAAGATGATGGGGCATAAGCTCTTGGAGCCGGCGGAGTTTCCGCTTGTTTCCAGGGATAGCGAATTGCACCAGCGATTCCTTGATTTGCTTGCCGGCACACAATCTTTGGTGTTTGCATATCGGAGTCAGAACTCTGATTACGACCAAGAGATTTGGCCGGCGAAGACCTCGGTGGCTCATGGTACTAAGAAGCTCGGAACTGTTCGCCTCTGGAAAGACTCCAAGGGCTGGATTCGGGCAACAATGGAGGGGACAGTGATCCCCGATGAGTACATCGAGAAGTATGCACAAAAACAAGTTTCCTCGGTTAGTATCTTTGATGGCGAAAGCTATCGGGTGATGTGCCAAGGAACTTTCGCGGGTGAGCAGTTGGAGTCTTGGGAAGAGATTAAGAAACCGGAAGAAGTTCCGGTGGAGTTTCAACCCCAGCTTCCGGACATGTTCGCCGAGTGGGTGGTGAGGCAGATGGTTTAACCCCCACCTAACCTCCCCCTTGTCAGAGGGAGGAAAACTGTACATGTATAAAAAGGAGGTTTTTGAGGAGCTACAATCTAGCAGCTCCTCACTTTGAATAACTCTTTGACGACTAACGTTGAAGGGTTTGAGAAGAAAACAAACAATCATACGGGAGAGATCCCGAGGAGGGTTTTGACAATGTCAAGTTTGGAGAGTTTGCAGAGCGTGCTCGAGGCCAATCGTCGGATTCTGAAGCGGGCTCGTGAGCTCAATATGCGAGCGGGCAAGGAGATGTTTCCGGTCTTTTCTTCCGCGGATTTGATGCCACTAGTGAAAGAGTGTCTCTCGGGCGCCCGGTGCGCGGGTGAAATCCAAAATGTGGAATGTCTTCGACTTCCGCCTCTGGACGAAATCCGGGAAGCTGAGGTGCTCGCTGAAGCGCCGGATACACTTTTGGTGCTCGGTAAGGAAAGAAATGTCTTTTACCAAAAGGGCGCTCCGCCTCAGGTTGAGATCTCCCAAGAAGAGGCGGCGACGCATTCTTGGAAGGATCTTCCGGATGAGGGAGTCTTTTTGCCGGATGGCAGAGAGGTCTGCCTCTATGTGCACCTGGACTACTGGAATTCGGACATGGACACGGATCTGGTTCAATTGAAAACTAGGCTTCGTGACAGAGCGAATGTGCTTCAGTGGTCCGGGTTCATGGATAAACCGGATATCACTTTGCCCGACCCCATGGACCCAAAATCTCATGTTCAGCGCGTTAAGCCCGTGCAATACGGCATTTGCGTTGTGACCGGAGAGCCTTTGATGGGTTATGGGGTCGCCAAGAAGCGGCAGAGATACTATGCTTCGGGCGCGTATTTTGAAATTTATTGGACGCGTGATGAAAGAGAGGCGAAGCGTTTTCACGCTGAATCGGTCGCCTATCTCGATCAAGTTCGCGAGCAAGAGCACGAGAGGATAGAGCGGAAGCAGAAAATGCAAGAAGCTCGAACTTTGCAAGGGGAATTGAGAGATCTGGAGATGAAATGCTCCGGAGACTCGCAGATCCCTAAGAGCCTGCGTGACAGGTTGTGCTCTTTGGCTTATGACATCGTTGATGAATATGGCGCCAGACTCTACGTCGTAAAGGCGGAAGAGCTTAAGAAGGAAGCGGAGGCGGCCATTGTCTCTGCTGAGGAACGGCGGGAGACTGAGCGTAAGGCGCAAGAGGCAGCCGAAGCGCGGAATTTGGAAGTCTATGGAATTTCCGGAGGACTTCTGAATGTCGCCAAGGCAATCGCCGAGCGCGCTTTGGAACGCCATGGTGCCGGTGCGGAGGAAATCCTTATGGATGAGCTGACCGCGCCGTATGGGCGTGAAAGGCGCCAGCAAGCGTTGCGCGGACGGCTGGGGAACGGAGGCGCGACTTCCGATTTTTACAGCCTTTCTCGCGCGCGTGACGTGGACGCTGTGCTGGACGCGGCAATCAAGCTCGTCAATGAGCAGAGAATTGCCGCGGCCGTCAAAAAGGCTTCGTCCACAAAGCCGCAAACCCCGGCTGACCCAAAAAAGTTTGATATGGGGCAGTTGTTCGGGGGTGTGGCCAAGGAGGCGAAGCGCCGCGGGGGGAAGAAGTCTTCCAAGCGGCGGTAACCCCCTCTCAAGCTCCCCTTGTCAGGGGAGGAGAACTTCGAAAGGGCAGGCACGCCCTGAAAACTAAACTAGGAATCGCAGTGCCTTGCGGTTCCTTTTTGAATTGAGTATATAACTCACCCCCAACCCCTCTCTTAATTTAAGAGCGGGGAGAGTTGTATGGTGGATTCAGAAACAAAAACCAAGGGCAAGCTTTGTGTGCACTGTGTCTCATAGGCACGGATAATCACGAGGATTATCCCTATAAAAAGAAAAAGGAGAGAAAGTGAATAGTAGCTAAAGGCTCGAGCAAGGGAGGTGCAAACGGCAGAGATGCTGGTTGTGCGCTTGTTGTTTGGGTCTGGAATCCGTATTCAATCGACAAAACACGTAGAGAGGGAAAACAAAATGAGAATTGACTCTCCGTATTGGAATCTGGAACTGGGCGTGTGTGAAAAGCACAACCTTCCCCAAGTTCCTTGCCCGGCTTGTATGGCGGGAGACGGTGATGAGGATGTGGAATTCACGTTTTCGGAGAACGAAAAGGACGAGGCGGCGATCGAGGGCGTGAGTTTGCGTGACTTGGTGCCCGGCAATTTCACGAATCCGAATATTCGATAGGAGGAAAAACAAATGAAGAGCGAGATCCAAGGAAAGAGTTTGGAACGGCTCGAGGCCGAGCTGAAGAGACTCAAGAAAGAAAGAGCGGAGAAATCCGGCTATCTTTCTCGTATGCTTCGGGTTCCGTCTGATCATGAGATGCTGGAGTTGTACAACCGGCATCAACAGGCGTTGCCCGAACTGAGATACCTCGATTCTATGATTCATGATGTTGTCGTTGCTATTGTGAATCATCCGGAACAGAAAGGAAAGGTACAATGCAAAAATGGAAAATTTCGCTGAACGCGAACAGCTATCACCCAGGCAAGCTTTACAGGTTTTTCTTTGTTAGGAAGCCTAGGTTAGCTTATTGTGCGCGTTGGGAGGCTTTTGGACCCTTGGAACAATTGCGATGTTGCAAAAAAGAGCTAATGCGTTCGGGGGTCGTTGTTCGTGCTTGTCCGGATTGCCGAATTGAATAAGAGGTTTTATGAATAGTGAAAGATGGAAGCGATCATTAAAAACACGGCAAGCGGCGTTGCGCGGTTTTCGCCGTGTGAACAAAGACGCTCTGGATGAAGTGGAGGCGGCGGAGGCGGTAATTGCCAAGCACGCCGAGCTCATCCGGGAGCGTGATCGATTGGAGGCTGAAGCCAAGGCCTCCGTACCGGAGGGCCATGTGCGCTGCCAAGCGGTGCATTACGGCCTTCTCATCTGCGACCAGATCGCGGAACGTGGGGCGCTGCCCAAGGGCTGGGTCGTGAGCTTGGTGGGCGATATTTGCTACTGCCCCGAGCATGTCGACCATGCCGACGTGGTGAACGCGCCCACGCTCGAGGCGCCGCTCAAGCACCTGCCGGAAACGGTAAATGGTGCCGAGAAGCGGAGGTAGGCCTCACCCAATCCCTCTCCCCGGTTAGGGAGAGGAGATCTACCTTGGCTAATCAGAAGCGATGACAATCTCGTTGTCGCTTCTGAGTTGAATTGGTTGTCCGACTCTCTCCTCTTGGCTTCAGCAATGGAGCCAGGCTGTCGGGCAACGAATTTAACAAAACACAAAATCAAGGAGAGGACAAATGGAGAGAAAATTTTATCTTTTTTTGTGCAGGTGTATTTATCAAGTAACACCAATCATTATTGTGATGTATTGGATGTTTGCCGCCATTGGGGCTCCACTTCTACAATTGGGGTGGCCTTCACCTCATCAGTTAAGTGGATTTCTGTTTCATTTGGCTGTCAGTTTGTTATGCCTGGCGCAGATGAATCTCTTGTTCATCTATTCGGCTGGGAAGGTCCGTAAACTTTCTTAGCAGTAACTTTTTTGGCGCATTCGTTGAATCTAATGAATGCGTTTTTTTGTTAGTTGTAAGGTGTTATTGACAAAAAAATGGGTTTTGGCTAGAATAGGGCACACAACTATAGTTGATCATGGCCCGTTCGTCTAGTGGTTAGGACATCAGGTTTTCATCCTGAAAGCAGGGGTTCGATTCCCCTACGGGCTACCAACAAAAAATCCCTTTGTGGGATTTTTTGTAATTTTCAACCCAATACACTCGACGAGTTCCGAAGGTCAAGAATTCCAATATCCAATAACCAAAAAAAAGAAATTGACATCAGCTCTCCCACGACACACAATATACCGAAATGAATTTAGAAAGAACGCAGGAATTTGAGGATGCTTTGCAAAAAATGAGAAGCGGCAAGGCTTTTGTTTTTATTACGGGAAAGGCGGGTACAGGTAAGAGCACTTTGCTTAAATATTTTGCCGATCAAAATAATAAGCGGATACCCATTTTGGCGCCAACAGGTGTCGCGGCTTTGAATGTTCAAGGGGAGACGATACATCGGTTTTTTAAGATACCGCCGGCTGTTGATCTTGAGACGGCGAGGTGGGAGGCGGAAAGCAGGAAAAAGCCGGAAATTTATCGTAAGATTGATACTATTGTTATCGATGAGATCTCCATGGTACGTGCTGACCTATTTGATGCCATGGATTTGTTTTTGCAGATTATTCGCCAGGATAAACGTCCTTTTGGGGGAGTGAGAATTATAGGTATAGGTGATTTATATCAATTGCCACCCGTTGTCACGACCTCTGAGCGGAACGATTTTTTGCAGAAATATAAGACGCCATATTTTTTTTCGTCTGTGGCTTATAAAAATCTGCAAGTAATGAATGAAATTGATTTTGCGGAATTAACCAAAATTTACAGGCAGACTGAATTGGATTTTATTGAGATTTTAAATGCTGTCAGGTCGTGTAAAGCAACAAACGAGCAGCTGACTGTTTTGAATTCGCGTTTATTACAAACCGAGCCGCCCGAAGATGCTATCAGGCTCACCACAACAAATGAGGTCGCGGATAGAATCAATCAATTAAAAATGGGAGAGATCGACGCGGAGCCCGTGGTTTTTGAAGGAGTAATTGAAGGCAAATTTAAAGAAAAAGAAACTCCAACCGAGGTTCATCTGGTTTTAAAAGTTGGTGCCCGGGTGATGTGTGTGGCAAATGACATGCAGGGGAGATATGTAAACGGCAGTTTGGGCTGGGTGGTTGATATTTGCAAAGATGGCGAAAATCCTTCTGTTACGGTACAGCTTGATGAGAGGGTTGAGCCGGCTAAAATTGAAGTATTTCAGTGGAAGATTCATCGCAGTAAATTTGATAAAAAGCTGGGCGAGTTAAAGCAGGAGGAGATTGGCAGTTTTAAGCAGATACCTCTAAGGCTTGCTTGGGCGGTTACGATCCATAAAAGCCAGGGCAAGACATTTAAAAAATTAGTTTTGGATTTGGGCAGAGGCGCTTTTGCTTCGGGGCAGGTGTATGTGGCGCTGTCTCGGGCCAGGGATTTGAAGGGCTTGCATTTATTGCAACCGGTTAAAACAGCACATCTTTTCGCGAATAATGAAGTTGGTAATTTTTTTGATAATATATTGGGGCAACCGGCGGAATTGGAATATGTTCAGGATCAGGAGGATGGGCAATTGATTATTACATAACTTTTTTAGCTTCTAGCTTCTAGCCTCTAGCTTCTAGCCTCTAGCTAGCAGCTTTTAGTTGCATCGGAGTTAACGCGGCAGCTTGTGAGGGTTGACAAAAGTGGTTTTTTTGTTTATGGTGCGAGTAAGGAGGAAATACGATGAAGTTACAGATTATCCTCATTTCTTTGTTCTTTTTGCTTTTTGGTTCGGCTTGTACAATTCACTCTCACCCGAGGTCGGGCTGGTATTATGAGGCTTACGCGCCTCCTCCACCTCCGCCAAGAGTGGTGCATCACCATGAGACGGTTTATGTTCATAAGAGGCCTCCTCGGAGGGTGGTGAGGCATGAGCATTATGTGCACCATTACCATAAGCCAGCGCGCTATCATCGTCCGCATTATTCAGAAACGAGGCGCCCTCCCAGAGATCGTGGGTACAGGAGGCATGATAGCTTCTATCGAAGCGTGAGCCGGGATTTTGTGAGAAAACCGGCAAGGCATTACGCGAGGCCCAGCACTCGTTACCATGATGGAAAGCGACACAAAAAAGACCGGCACGACAAGCGGAAAGACAGGCGTAGGCATAAGCGTCGCTAGTTATTTCTTGATCCAGCAATGGATCGTTTTTTTTTGATCTTGATTACCTTGAATATTGAACGGGATTATCAGGATTGTTGTTTGGTATGGAGTGGCAGTTTCGGCAACGGGCTTCGTACATTTCATCACCGCCAACCACAATCTGCGGGGCATTGTATGGCGCGGGATTGCCATTTATGAACCGTTGGCTCCTGGTGGCACGGCCGCCGCATTGCATGCAAACCGCGTCTAATTTGGTTACTCTGTCCGCCTCGGCTAAGAGAGGGGCGATAATGTTAAAAGCTTCGCCGCGGAAGTCGGTATCAAGGCCGGCAACAATGATTCTTTTACCTGATGTCGTGAGAGCGCGGATGAGCGGGATCAGATCTTCGGGGAAGAATTGGACTTCGTCAAAAGCGATGACTTTGATGTCATCATCAAGATAGTTGTTGATCTCGATAAGATTGTTTATGGGTATTGCTTCGTAGAGGATGCCATTGCGGGATTCTATTTTGTCTGAATCGGAGCGGTTGTCTATAGTGGGTTTAAAGACGATTACTTTTTGTTTGGCGATTGTGGCGCGGCGCAAGCGACGGATAAGTTCTTCGCTTTTACCGGAGCTCATGCAACCGCAGATTACTTCGAGAGTGCCGTGATTGATCATACGTGGTTATTATTTATTATCTATTATTTACTATTTAATATCAAGATTCTAACTTTTAGTTTTCAGCTGACAACTTAGTACACAGTGCCCAGTATACAGTACCTAAATCTATCTTTAGTATCTAGTATCTAGTATCTAGCTAAAATATAAAGCTTCTAGCTACTAGCTGCTAGATGTTTTTGGAGTTCTTCGTTAGACGTTATTGCAATATTTGAATTTTCATGGCTTAATAGCGTCGCGTTCTTTGAAAAAGGAGTAGACAGGTGGTAAACATTGGTGCGTTTGCGTCTTTGCAACAGTTGGTTGTTTTTTTTGATTTTGGACGGAGTGCGAACCAAAGAAGATTATCGTGTTTGGGCCAAGGATAAGGACTTTATGTTGCGCAGAATTTTTGCTTATGAGGCAAAACCGGGGATGCCGAAAATCGGTGCTTTGGTTACACCGCATTTTGATCCGAGTTCGCCTTTAATAGGGCTAAATTATACACCGGTGGCTCATAATCTTTTGTATAAATACCCCGAAGGCTGGACACCTCAGCTTAGGTTGTGCAGAGGCATAACATTTGATAGCGACGGCAGGTTGGTTGCATTGTGCTTGCCAAAGTTTTTTAATGCCGGCGAGGTTGCGGAAACTAAAAAGTTACCGGCTAAACCCATGGAAGTCTTGGAAAAGATGGACGGCCATAATGGGCAAATATTTTGGTATGGCGATTCTTTTTGGATTAAAACCAGAGGGTCTTTTACTCATCGCAGTGTTCTTATAGCGCAAGAGATGCTTGATGAAATAACGGTAAAATACGAATGGTACAATAAAGAGATAGAGCACTTAACGCTGATAGTAGAAATTATACATCCTGAAACTCATGTAATTTGCAAATATCGACGGCAGTCATTGGTTTTAACAGCGGTCTATGATAATCGTAGTTTGATGGATTTATCCCATGATGATTTGAAAGTTTTGGGTAAGAGGTTGGGTTTGCCGGTAGTAAAAAGATGGAAATTTGAAAGCACCAGAGATGTTCTTAGTGCTGTTCGCGATCCAAAAGTAACAAATCGAGAAGGCTATGTTGTACGATTCGCGGATGGCTCCAGGGTTAAGTTTAAACATGTTGCTTATCTGCGCCAAATGGTTGCGGAAAAATTATCATATTTATATCTAATGTTAAGATGGATGGATGGGCGTTTGGAGAGGGTAATGAATACACTTCCGGAAGAAGTTATACCCGAAGCGGAAAGCATGGTCTTAAATTTAAAGCGAGCCCGCAGGATGCGTCGAGATATCAAATTGCGCAGGCAATTTTTGTATGAATTGGTTTCGCCTGAAAAATCAACTCCTTATTATAGATCAGTGTGCCGAGATTTTCTCCGGCATAAATGATAAAACTCCTAAAATCGGGAGTTTTTAAAATTGAATAATGGTTTATTTGACTAAAATCGTTTTTATTTGCTAATTTTCTTTCCAGCACCTTTTTAGTATGTCGATTTTACAGACAGGGGTAAAGATGAAAAAACAAGATACGGATTTTGTTGAGAGTTTCCCGCCTTTATCCTCGGAGGCGTTACCGGATACATTGCCGCCAAAAACAAGATCAGGAAAGAAGGTGTATGTTGTGTATTGGATTGGCGCGGGATCGTTATTAATATCAGTTGCCGTATGCTTTTTTGTGATATTTATGAATTACGCGGTGGATCGATTCTATGTAATTACGGTTGTTTTTTTAGCGATTGCCCTGGGATCTGTTTTTTATCTTCTAAAATGGCTGTTGGATGCTTATAATGGCAAAAGATAGCTTGCCCGATCATATGGATTGGGTTTTTTTAATGATTGACATTTGGTGATTTTTGGCTATAATTGCTAAAGCTATATGGTTAATAAAGGCAAGAAAAAAGAAATAAAGATTTTGGGTATTGAGACCAGTTGCGATGAAACATCGGTCGCGCTTTTAACGTCGAACGTGGAACGTCGAACATTAAATGTAAAGTTGGAGAAGCATTATGTTGCTACACAGATTCCTATTCACGCGCGGTATGGCGGAGTTGTCCCTGAGGTGGCTGCCAGGACACATGTGGCGGAGCTTGTGGCGCTTATTGATAAAACGCTTGATTTAACCACCAACATGGAACGTCGAATGTCGAATGTCGAACGATCTCGTTTATCACGAGAATCCGTTTATGACGAGGTAACATTATGTAGCAAGTCAAACGTGGAAGGTGGAACGTGGAAAGTTGAGTTTGATGCCATTGCGGTGACGCAAGGGCCCGGGCTCGCGACGGCACTTAGGGTTGGAATTGAGGCGGCTAAAACATTGGCTTGGGCGTATGAAAAACCGCTTATTCCGGTTAACCATCTGGAAGGGCATTTAGCCTCCGCTTGGCTGGAAAGATCAAATCGTGAAAACTGGGAGTTTCCGATTTTATTTTTGCTTGTGAGCGGCGGGCATACGGAGTTGGTTTTAATGAAAGATTTTGGCAAGTATCAGGTTTTGGGGAGAACCAGAGATGACGCTTCGGGAGAGGCGTTTGATAAAACCGCTAAGATGCTGGGATTGGAATATCCGGGCGGGCCGAAATTGTCCATGTTGGCGGTTGATGGTGATCCGCGAGCGTATGATCTGCCTAGGCCGATGTTGCATGATCCATCGCTGGATTTTAGTTTTTCGGGGCTTAAGACAGCCGTCAGACAACTCATTTTACAACTTACAAAGAACGGTGAACAGCGATTTCCAAAAAAAGAACTGGTTAATATTTGCGCTTCTATTCAGGCGGCGATTGTGGAAGTTTTAACGGCTAAAACCGTGAAAGCGGCATTACAGGTTAAACCCAAAGCGTTTGCCGTTGTCGGAGGAGTGTCGGCTAATAAAAAACTTCAATTAGAGTTGAAGAGAGCTCTTGAAAAGGCGTGCCCGGAGGTTAAATATTTGAAATCGGCAAAAGGTTTGCATACGGATAACGGCGCGATGATAGCCGCGGCAGGACTGTGGAATTTTACGGCAGAGAAAAAGCTGCCTAAGTGGCAAAATGTTGATGCGAAACCGGAGCTTGATTTAAACTAAAAACTTCAAATTATAAACTACAAAGAGCTATATGGTCAGATTAGTAACAATTAGCTATAAAAAGTCATCGGAGGTTATAAAGGTTGATGAGATGAGTGACTGGGAAAAAGTTGCTGAGTTTTTGGTAAGAAAAATGCAACCGGGAATTATAGTGACGCTTAAGGGTGATTTGGGAGCAGGGAAAACGACCTTGACTCAATACATCGCAAAGCAACTCGGTGTATCAAAACGAGCGCTTAGCCCTACTTTTGCGCTGATTAAATCGTATAAATTAAAAAGTACAAAGTGCAAAGAATTGAAAAGGTTGTTGCATTTGGATGCTTACAGGATAGAGGATGAGGCCGAGTTATTGCCTTTGGAGCTTGGTGAGGAGCTGGATGAACCGGGGACGGTGATGATTGTGGAGTGGCCGGAGAGGATTTCAAAATGGCTGCAAAAAAGACAGACACATGTAATTTCCGTAATTATAGAATTGAAAGCATGATTATAATTAATAAGGCTCTAGACTAGCAAACTAATGATTTAAGTACCATTTAATAATATGCC
>CAYOMV010000009.1:0-22840 GCA_964405175.1 uncultured Gammaproteobacteria bacterium
TGCACCTTCGATGTGCCCGAATCTGTTCTGGATTCCTTGCGCTGGCAAGTCAGCCTTGGCATGAATCGCTACTGGGGCGACACATCCGGCCTCGCGCCCGCGCCTTGCGTGCCCCAAGATCAGCTCGCAAACCACTATGGCACGAGCGTCACCGTCATCGGCTCGGTCTCGCTCAAAATCAACGGCATGCCAACAAACTTTGGGCTCTGCTCAAACGGCATCCTTAATCCATCTTATTCCAACATCTGCGGAGAAAGCCCGTTCCCATACATGAACGGTTGCCTGAATCCGTAATCCTATCCAGCCTCTAGCCTCTAGATGCTAGCGTCTCAGCTCCTCATGATTGGGGAGCTTTTTCATCATTCCAATCTTCAGGTGATGTGTTATAAAGTCTAAAAGTATTCAAGAAATAGTTATCCCCAATGACTATAATCCTCCGATTTGATAAGCTAATGACACTAGAACAAAAAACGAACAAATTCACTCAATTAGCAAATAGAAATCAGCAAATAGCAATTAAATCAGATCACTTAACTTATCGCTGATTGCAAACCGCTAATTCATACTTTATAAAAATTATGAAAGATAATATTGTACATTCTAAAAGCTTTGAGTTCGCATTAATGGTTATAGAAAAATACAAAGAATTGCAATCAAAAAATGAATTCATCATATCTAAGCAATTTTTAAGGAGCGGTACGTCAATCGGTGCAAATATCGAAGAAGCGATTGGAGCTCACTCCAAGAAAGATTTTTTCTATCGCATGTCCGTTGCATATAAAGAAGCGCTAGAAACTCGGTATTGGATCAAGCTGCTAAAAAACAGTAAATATTTATTAGACAATCCTGAAAATAAACTATTTTATGACACATGCGAAGATCTATGTCGCATTCTCGGTAAGATCCAGTTAACTTTAAAACAAGATTCTGCCCTTCTATCTAAATGACCTAATTTATTGTAACGAATTACTAATTACTACCTTCTAATTTCTAATTAAAAATGAAGTTATGGCAAAAAAAGTTGTTGACGAGCAAAGTGCTCGCAAAGTCGCCGCTCAAGAAGCTATCGATCAAATTAAAGAACGTTTTGGCGAGGGTTCCATCATGCGCTTGGGGGAAGCTAAGAAAATGCAGGTGGATACTATTCCAACCAGTTGCTTATCATTAGATCTCGCTCTCGGTGTAATGGGTGTCCCTCGCGGCCGGATTATCGAAGTCTACGGACCTGAGGCATCCGGTAAAACCACGTTGGCCCAGCATATCATTGCCGAAGTCCAAAAGATGGGCGGCCTCGCGGCTTTTGTGGACGCCGAACACGCGCTCGACCCGGATTACGCAAAAAAAATCGGTGTAAATATCAATGACATGCTCATTTCCCAACCAGACACCGGAGAACAGGCTTTGGATATAGTTGAAACATTAGTCCGTTCCAACGCTGTCGATGTTATTGTTATCGATTCGGTAGCAGCACTTACTCCCAAGGCTGAGATAGAAGGCGAAATGGGAGATTCGCACATGGGCCTTCAAGCTCGCCTAATGAGCCAAGCTCTCCGTAAACTTACAGCTATTGTCTCGCGTACAAAAACATCAGTAATTTTTATCAACCAACTCCGTCAAAAAATCGGTGTTATGTTTGGCAATCCGGAAACCACCACCGGAGGCATGGCACTTAAGTTTTATTCATCAGTACGCATCGAAGTTCGTCGCAGCGCCCAAATTAAAATGGGGGATCGTATTATTGGCAACCGCGTAAAAACAAAAATCGTAAAAAATAAGATGGCGGCACCTTTTCGAACTTGCGAATTCGACATTATGTACAACGAGGGCATCTCCATTGCCGGCGATCTGCTGGACCTTGGCGTGGAATGGAATGCCATTAAAAAAGCCGGTAACAGCTATTCCTACGGCAATGATAAGCTTGGAGTAGGCAGAGAAAATGCAAAAATTGCTTTAAAGCAAGAACCTGCCATGATGAACTCCATCCGCAAAGAAATCATTGAAGCCTGGAAAGTTAAAGAAGGTATAGGAGCGGAACCGGACGTAAAAGATAGCTCAAAAGATACGGAAGATTCTGAATAAACTTAAAAGTTTATTTAAAATAGACGATTTTGCTTTTTTATAGTAAAATAAGGCAAAACCCATGGGAAGACGCAAGAAAAAACGCATCAATCTAAGTTTAAATTTGGATGATCAAACAAAAAAGGGCATCATAACCGTATTTTTATTCGCGGTGGCGCTGTTTTTATTGCTGTCATTATTTGATTTGGCCGGATCGGTGGGTTTTTCTTTAGACAGCGCCATGGCTCATGTGTTGGGCTGGGATAAAATTGTATTGCCTTTTTTCATACTGGCAATAGCCATCAATTTATACGCTCCACACAAATTACCGCTCAAATTATCCAACGGTATCGGGTTCTTATTGTTTTTTGTGGGGCTAAACCCTTTGGTGCATCTGCTCACCTTTGGAGATTCGGAGCCAACTTCTCAAGCTATAGACGCCGCCGGCGGCAAACTTGGCCTGCTTTTAGGCGAGCCGTTTATACCTCTTTTTGGCGTAGCCGGAGCCGCGATATTTTTTGCCGCGATTTTTGGCGCGTCTCTTGTACTCATATTCAACACATCCCTTTCAACTATTGGTGAATGGCTGATGTCTGTATTTAACATTTTAGCGAGAGTATTCGGCTTTATTATAAAACCGTTTACCGCGCTATACGCTAAATATAAAGAAAGAAAAGAAAACAAGAACTTGGAAGAAGATGAAGAAGAAGGTGAAATCGAGGATGAAGACGAGGAGGAAGTCGAAGATGAAGAAGACGAAGATTCCGAAGAAGAGGATGGTGGGCAGACTGTTTCCCCAAGGCCCGCGGGGGTTGCTTTGGCTAAATCGACAAAAGCCAAACCCAGGCGCCGCCGCCCAAAGATCGATATACCCTATGGGCTGCTCGCGAGCCATGACCAAAAGCCCACGTCCGGTGATATAGAAAGCCGCCAATTAATAATCCAAAGAACTTTGGAAACATTCGGAATTCCGGTTGAAATGGGCGAAGTCGCTGTTGGCCCAACGGTCACTCAGTTCACATTTAAGCCGGCCGAGGGCATCAAGCTCAATAAAATCACGGCGCTTCACAATGATTTGGCCATGGCTTTGGCCGCGCATCCTATCCGTATCGAAGCTCCGATCCCCGGCAAATCCATGGTGGGCGTGGAAGTACCCAATCAAAGCGTTGCCATGGTTGGTTTAAGATCTTTATTCGAAACCAAAGATTGGGCTTCGCGTAAAAGCCAGCTCTGTTTTGCTTTGGGTCGAGACGTAAGCGGCAAGCCTTGGCTCGCGGATATTTGCCGCATGCCCCACCTGCTCGTTGCCGGTGCCACGGGTTCGGGTAAATCCGTCTGCTTAAACAGCATCATCATGTCTTTACTGTATTCTAATGGTCCGGATGATCTTAAACTGATTCTCGTCGATCCTAAACGCGTGGAGTTTCCCATTTATAACGGCATACCTCATCTAATAACACCTGTCATCACCGAAGTTGATAAAACCGTCAATGCCATGAAGTGGGCGGTCAGAGAAATGAACCGCCGTTTCGACCTTTTATCAAAAATGCAAGCGCGCGACATAGCCACATACAATTCACGTTGTAAAGACAAACTCCCTTACGTTGTCATGATAGTTGATGAGTTGGCAGATTTAATGGTTAACAACAAACAAGAAGTCGAAGCACAGATAGTCCGCTTAGCCCAAATGTCCCGCGCTGTCGGCATTCATCTTGTTTTAGCTACACAACGCCCCTCGGTAGATGTAATTACCGGCTTGATCAAAGCTAATATCCCGGCGCGTATCGCTTTTTCCGTAGCTTCTCTAATGGATTCACGCACAATTATCGACCAAGCCGGAGCCGAAAAGCTTATTGGCCGAGGCGATATGCTTTATTCCACTGCCGAACTTTCCTCTCCCCGTCGCATTCAAGGCGTCTACTTGGCCGACGACGAAATTACGCGAGTGGTGGAATACCTGAAATCCAAATGTGAACCCGCAGATTACGACCCAGAAGTGGTTGAACGCTCAAAGACACAATCCGTATTTTCGGGTGACAGCGACGGAGATGGTGACCAGCTTTTGCCCGACGCCAAAGAAGAAATTATCAGAGCCGGTAAAGCCAGCGCGTCTTTATTGCAACGTCGTCTTAAGATTGGTTACGCCCGTGCCGCGCGCATCCTTGATTTATTGGAAGCTGAAGGGTTTATAGGTCCTGCAGACGGTGCCAAGCCCAGAGAAATATTAAAAGCCGATTTTACCAAGCAAACGGAAGAGATGGATAGTTACGAACCCGACGAAGCTGAAGAAGAATACGAAGAAGATAATGAAGATGAAGATTCGGAGCCCGAGGAAGAATACGAAGAAGATGAAAGCGAGGAAGAGGAAATAGGCAAAGAAGATGAGGAAGAAGATGAAGATGACGAGGACGAAGAAGAGGAGGAGAAGAGCAGGTACTAAATGTCTATGGGTTTTGTAGTTAAAAGCGTAACCAACGAACAAAGCTTTGGCGCTGATTTAAAAGAACTAAGGTGCTTAAGGGGTTGGTCTGAACAAGAATTGGCAAAAGTATCGGGGATTCCGGTTTATATAATCAAAACACTGGAAAACGAAAAATTTTCCGAATTTGATAATCCTTTTTACCACGAACGTCATGTCCGTACCTTGGTCAAGGTTCTCGATGGACGTGTGCCTTTTTTTGTGGGCAAATATCGCTCTGCCTTAAAAAAAGAAGGTTACGATCCAAAAACAAGAATTAAAGATTATTCTTTTACAAAAAAAATAAAGCCGGTGGAGTTTTTTACAACAACCAAATATCTTCCTTTTCTTCTTCTTTTGCCGTTTTTCTTTTTGCTGGGTTTTTACGTTTGGAATGAGGCTAAAATTTTTAGGCAAGCTCCGGTATTAAATTTATCAGAGCCGGAAAATTACCAAACCATCAATTCCCCAAGTGTGAATATTCGAGGCAAGACCGATCCTAATGCTTCTGTATTTATAAATGGCATGGAAGCGGTTGTAGAGTCAAACGGTGGCTTTCATTACAATTTGGATGTTCCTCGAGGCCTCACAAAAATCAATATTGTTGCTAAGCGCAGATATGGTCTGGAAACTTTGGTAGAACGTTATATCACTTATAATCCCATCATTGGTCCCACGTTACCCGAAGAATCCATACGTTATTTTCACGATTTTAATACCAGCTCTACGGATGTCTCAACTACCACGCAAAATCAATAATAAAAAACCCCAACAAGGGTTTTTTATTAAGGTATGCAAGCTGCGAAGCACCGCCACAAAGTTGGCAATGAATTTCATGGGAGGAGAGAGAACTCAATAAATTGAGTAACCATGAATTTCTCTGCCGGTTGTGCTGCACTTCGCAGCCTCCATACCCTATAGCTTTATGCTAGTTCAGGTTTTTGTTTCTGTCAATTGATTAACTTTCAGCTCAAGTGCGCTTATTTACAATAAACACACTCGAGAAAAAGGCGGTCGCCGAAGGCGACCGCGTCTATAGTATCAGACGGGGAACTTCTCCTCGTCGGATTCCGAATCTTCCTCGTCGGAATCTTCGGAATCCTCGGATTCTTCCTCGTCGTCGGTCATGGGCTCGAAGCCGCCCACGTCCAGCTCTTCCTCGTTTTCCGGCTCCTCATTGTTGCTTGAGTCGCCTTCCTCGATTTTGCCGGACGTGTCATCGCGGGCTTCGCGTTCGGCTCTGAGCTCCGCTTCACGCTCGGCTTCGCGTTCGGCCTTGCGCTCCGCGTTCTTAGCCTTCTTGTAAGCCGCGCGTTCAGCCTCATCCTCCTCGGTGAACAACGTATCGGGAAGAAGGATCCCGTGCTCCTCGAAGAAAAGGTCGGCGCTGCCATGCTCCATCCAGCCGTACAAGGCGGCCAGTGCCTGGAACATCTGCTTGCGGTGCAAGATGGCCAAGTCGCCCCTGTCTCTGTCGGAGCGGAGAACGGGCTCGCCGTTGCGATCGAGCACGATTTCGCGCCTGGGCTTGCCACGGTCCCAGGTCGTCCTGGTCTTGTACAGTGACGGCATCCACCCGAAAATGGCATGCGTCACCCAGGTCTGATTCTTGACCGGATCCGCAACCCCGGTGCAACAGTAGAACCGGGTAGGAACATCTGTCCTGGGCAGAAAGATATCCGTCCCCGGGAGGGTTTCGGACACCACCTGCTTCTCCCAGGCGAAAACCAACCGGGGGAAATCTTCCAAGACCAGATCCTTCCGGCCATTTCGTCCCACTCGTGACACGCTGTCCGGAATGAAGTAGCAACGGAACCTGCCTTCGTAGATGCTCTGCATCAAGTTGGGGTGGGCTCCGTTCATGCTCTCATCATTCGATTCCCGGCTGTCTCCAACCAGGTCTCCGGACGCGACCTGCATGTCATGGTTGACGGTGCAGACCAAATTGCAGGTCTGCGGCCAGAAGTACCGGTCCTCGATCTCCGGCTCATCCAGGCTTCCGTCCGGATTCAGCTCTCGATTGACATAGTAGCCAAACCAGTGCTGATTCGTGAACCTCACCCTGTGGTTCTGGGTAACGTTCTTTCGTCCGTAACGGCCTCCGGATTGGTGTGGGGGGATCGTACCCACCACATTGCCGACCTGCAAGCTCAAGGCCGCGTTCACGCAACCTTCGCCGCGGATCATGTTCGGCAAGTGAACTTGGTGGCTGTCCACCTCCTTCAGTGCCACCGGCAATTCCACCACCATGCGCATCATAGCCTCCCCAATGGGGTAATACTGAATACTCATGAGGCCGTGTTCTGCGAACTTCTGGTGGGTCAGCTCGACCTCCAGCTGATCGCGCAGGCTTTCATGGATCTGGATCTGCAGCATGCCGTTTCGCACCTGCGGTTTCTCATCCGGCATCTGTACCAAGCCGTCCTCCACGGCCTTCTTGTCCACCGTCACTCGGAGCTTCACCTCAACGTTTCTGCGGCACAGATGATGCCACTTGGCGGGGAGTCCCAATTCACGCGCCTTCTCCGCGCACGGGATCGAGGTGTTAACCGTGTAATGGTAATGAGCCTTGTCGTTCGACATGTTAAAAACTCCTTGTTTTGTGTTTCTCGAAAGAGCTGTTGTTTCCTGAAGAAAAAGTTGCGCGGGTTTTTACCGCGGACTTCCAAAACGGAAATCTTTATGGAGGCGACTCGCGAGGTTGCAGTTGCTAGTCGCGAGCCAAGGTCGCTTTTGCCCGGCCCAAGTCCAGCGCCGGCCGGAGTTGGGGCAAAGTAAAAGCAATAATCGCTTTCCCCTCCACGAAGATTCCCGCTTCTAAGATTTGAAACCTTAGCAAAAAAAGCCAAACCTGTCAAGATTAAGACAGCTTAATATAAATAAAAAAACGGCAAAACCGTCCTAAATACTATTTTACTAAAATTTCGCTTAAATAAGCTATTCTTCTATATTCTTTTTATGCTTTTGTTTCCTGGTGTATTTGGATTTGTCCTTATGAAACCTTGATGGCGGTGGGATGGGTTTTCTGATTTTCCTTTCAATTTCAAAAGGATTGATTTTAATAACCATTTCATCATCTTTTTTGGTTGTGGTTGCAAAAATTTTTTTCTTGCCCATCATATTAATTATAAAGCATATACGAAAAAATATCTCTATAGATGCGGAGGGGATTCCCCGATTTTTAAATTTCGGCAAATCCGCGCCGCAGCGTCAAAATGTAAGTTCAGTCAAAAACCAAACTGCATTAAGGTCTGCGGCGCACCCGAGGCATATGGCGTAAAAACGCCTTGCCTGCGGAGAGACTCTCTCTCCTCCACGTCTATAAAGACATTAAACAATCCTCCGGATGGATCTAGAGGCGTCCCGCGATGCGGGAACGGCGGGCATTCATAACACCGAAGCGCTGAATGCCAATGGTTTGTACAGCCATTAAATTCCAGTCGAAACCGGAGTTTTATGGTTTCCTCCCCGCTCCGCGGAATCCCCAGGTTTGGGTATCCGCAAGAGTTGCCTTCCTCCTCTATATCTTTCCGGATGATTAACCTTTGCTATCTCATTTAATGAACAAAGTAATATACCACAAAACAGGGAGTTTGTCAAGGGCTTCCGGCAAGTATTTTTCTCTAAAATTAGCCAAAAAAAAATTGCCTTAGTTAAGGCAAATTAACAAAATATAGCCTGTTTTAGCAAAAAAAAGACCCAGCCTAAGCCGGGATTGATCCTATAGGGATTTGCTTTTCTCGTCCCTTTCGGATCCAAGAAGCTCGTCCATCATTCGGCGCAACACCGTGATCCTCTCAAGAACGGTGATGGTATTCCACCACACTTTCGGATCGGTGTTTGTTTGCTTTTTGATGGCGAACTTGATTTTTGTCCTTTCCGCTTCACTCAAGCCGCGCCACCGGTTTTCCTGGTGAGCGATCTCGGCTTGGAGCTTAGTAAGCTCCACCTTGGCCAACCGCAGGAACTCCGTTTTTTGCAAGAGGGTTCCCGCCCGCATGGAGTCGGCTTGCTTCCTCCCTTTGGTCTTCCGAATTACCGTAATGGCGTACTTTTGGTATTCGGGCTTTACCTTCCGCCACCACTTCAACAAAGCCGGAAATTCCTTCTTTGCTTGCTCGTTTTGAGCGGCCCAAAGCCTGATCTCCAGCGCTTCTACAGCCAGTTCTACCACATCCTTCTGCGCGGGAGTGAGTTGGAGTATTGTACTACTCTCAAGAGTTTGGATGTTTGCAAAAGCTATGCGCAAGCTCTTGTACCTGGCGCTGTAGCGCAGATGGCACTTGGTCGCGTGCAGAGCTAGTTCGATGGTTTCCTTGGTCACCTCTCCTTTCAGTTGTTGTTTGATGGCCGCAAGTTCTTGCTCAAGTGAGCGCTTTTTGTTTTCTTGTTGCACGAGGAGCCTCCTTGAGTGTTCAAGGAAAAAATTGAAAAAGAACGTTAGAATGCTATAGATAAACATACTACTAAGCTTATGTCAAGGTAAATACCTTGTTTTTTACCTTAAATTGGTAAAAAAATCATGGAGACGAAGGTTTGCGCAAGGTTGGCTCATGGTTAATCCACAAAAAGCTTGACAACCAAGGCCATAAATGGGATAATCGCGCGAGTAAACAAACATTTGACAGAATTTTCTCACACTGCTAAGCGCAGCCAAAAAAAGCCGATAATCGGCCACCAATCTTCCATGTCTATTTCCTTTTCTGTCTAAAAATAAACAAGACCTCCATAAACCGATATAACGGAGGATTTTTATTATCTTATTTAATAAACCGCGTTTGCCTTCTTGCTGTCGCCGGGCCATCCGCCCGTAATGTCTGCGGCCCCAGGTCCAGCCGGATAGCTTAAGCGGGATTAAAAAAATTTAACCATGAGCCAAATGGTATTTAGGCGCCAAAATGTCAAAGACAGAGAGCGCCGTTATTTTACCGGATCGCGCGACGCGATGGCCTTGCCGGACTTAATCGAAGTCCAAAAACAAAGCTATCGTTGGTTCATTGAAACGGGCATTAAAGACCTGTTTCATGAAATTTCACCCGTAAGAGATTTTATCGGGCGCGATTTGGAATTGTCTTTTGTCGATTATTTTATCGATGAACCCAAATTCGACGAAAAAACTTCAAAAAATAAAAGCATCACCTACGAGGCGCCTTTACGCGTAAAAACTCGCCTGGTCAACAAACGCACCAACGAATCCAAAGAACAAGAAATTTATTTGGGCGATCTCCCCGTCATGACCGATAGGGGTACTTTTGTAATCAACGGCGTCGAGCGCGTGGTTATTTCTCAGCTGGTCCGTTCTGCCGGTGCCTTCTTTACCGCCGACAGCAACCGCGGCCGCCGCTATTACGGTGCCAAAGTCATACCTGATCGCGGAGCATGGCTGGAATTCGAAACCGATGCCAACAATGTCATCTATGTTAAAATCGACCGCAAACGCAAAGTGGCTGCCACTTCTTTATTGCGTACTTTTGGTTTAACCGAAGACGAAGAAATCCTAAAAGCTTTCGAAGAAGTTGATATTCATCCGATGAACAAATACATCGAAGCCACTCTCGCCAAGGATGTAGCCAAAAACGAAGACGAAGGTTATATCGAGGTTTACAAACGCATCCGTCCCGGAGATCTTGCTACTGCCGACAATGCCAAATCACTCATCCACTCCATGTTTTTTAAATTCGAACGTTACGATTTGGGTTATGTTGGGCGCTACAAATTCAATCAGCGTTTTGGTTTGCCCTGGGATCATGAAATGGTTTTTAAGGAAGAAAACCGCATTCTCTCCAAAGAAGATCTTATCGCTATCCTGAAAGAAATTATCAGATTGAACAATACCCAAGAAGAACCCGATGATGTGGACCACTTGGGCAATCGCCGTGTGCGCGCTATCGGAGAACTCATAAAAGGCCGCTTCCGCATCGGTTTGGCCCGCATGGAGCGCATCATTAAAGACCGCATGAGCACACAAGATATCAGCGCGCTTACTCCGGGTAGGCTGGTTAACGCTCGCCCGGTCATAGCCGCTGTGCGCGAGTTCTTTATGTCTTCCCAGCTCTCGCAGTTCATGGACCAGACCAACCCGTTATCAGAGCTCGAACACAAACGCAGACTGTCGGCCACGGGCCCCGGAGGCTTAACCCGTGAACGCGCCGGCTTCGAAGTCCGCGACGTGCACCGCACTCACTATGGCCGTATCTGCCCCATCCAATCTCCTGAAGGTCCCAGTATCGGCTTGGTGGGTCATATGTCCAGCTACGCGCGTATTAATGAATACGGCTTTATAGAAACTCCATATCGTAAAGTAAAAAACTGGGCCGAAAATGACGGTAAAGATTCCATTGGTTGTGTTTTGCGTGCCGACATTAATGACGGCTCTGGTAAAAACATAGCTAAAGCAGGGGATAAAGTCACCAAAGAAATAGCAGAAAAACTTTCCAAACTACCGTTAACTAAAATCCCTCTCGTACCCAAGGTAACCGGTGAAATTATTTATCTAAACGCGTTTACCGAAGAACGCGGCACTACCGCGCCTGCTACCACGCCCATGGATAGAGAAGGTAACTTTTTAGTGGAACGCACGCCGGCTCGTAAAAACGGTGAGCCAACTGAAGTTGATGTTCACGAAATAGACTACGTGGACGTCTCATCAAAACAAATTCTTTCAATTTCTACTTCTCTCATTCCCTTCGTCGAACACGACGACGGCCAGCGCGCCCTCATGGGTTCTAACATGCAACGCCAGGCTGTGCCTTGCATCAAGCCCGATGCTCCAATCGTTGGCACCGGCGTGGAGCGCCGCGCCGCTGTTGATTCGGGCCATGCCATCTTGGCCCCGGATGACGGAGTTATCTCCTCGTTGTCAGCCAATCACGTGGAAATAACAACTGAAAAAGGCGAAATTCATCGTTACGAACTGATCAAATTCCAGCGCTCCAACCAATCCACTTGTTTAAACCAGCACGTCAGAGTCGATAAAGACCAAAAAGTATACGCGGGTGAAGTTTTGGTCGATGGCGCGTCCTGCCAAAACGGTGAATTGGCCTTGGGTCAAAACTTGCTCTGCACTTATCTCTGTTGGGATGGGTATAATTTTGAAGACGCCATCATTCTTTCCGAAAGATTGGTCCATCAAGACCGCTTCACCTCGGTGCATATCGAGCACTTTGCTATAGACGTACGCGATACCAAGCTCGGCCCCGAAGTTGTCACAAACGACATTCCCAACGTTTCCGAAGAAAAACTCAAAAACTTAGACGAAAACGGTGTTATCCGCATCGGCGCTGAAGTGAAATCCGGAGATATTCTAGTCGGCAAGATTACGCCCAAAGGCGAAACCGACCTTTCCGCCGAAGAAAAATTGCTCCGCGCGATCTTCGGAGAAAAAGCCCGCGACGTCCGCGACACTTCATTGTATCTGCAACACGGAGCGCGCGGTAAAATCGTAGGAATCACCACTTTTACGCGCGAAAACGGCGACAAGCTCCAGCCCGGTGTTTTAAAACGCATAATAGTCGCGGTTGCCGATTTGCGTAAAATCCAAGTTGGCGACAAGCTCGCGGGCCGCCATGGTAATAAAGGTGTTATTTCCAGAATCGTACCTGTTGAAGATCTTCCGTTTTTGGAAGATGGAACTCCGGTCGACATAATCCTTTCGCCTCTTGGAGTCGTTTCCCGTATGAACTTGGGTCAGATCTTGGAAACTCATATGGGCTTGGCCGCCAATGCCGGCGGATACAATGTGGCAACTCCGGTTTTTGATGGAATTCAGGAAGAAACAATCCACGAAGAACTTGCAAAAGCCAACTATCCCACGGATGGTAAAATCAAACTTTTCGACGGCCGCACCGGCGAGGCTTACGAGCACGCTCCAACCGTTGGCTACAATTACATTCTGAAATTGGTCCACATGGTTGAAGATAAAATTCACCAACGTTCAATCGGGCCTTATTCGTTAATTACCCAGCAGCCATTGGGCGGTAAAGCCCAATCCGGTGGCCAGCGTTTCGGAGAAATGGAAGTATGGTCTTTGGAGGCTTACGGTGCCGCTCATACACTGCAAGAAATTCTCACAATCAAATCCGACGATGTGGTTGGCCGCTCCAAAGCCTACGAAGCTATCATCAAAGGCGAACCAATCTCAAAAGTCAATGTTCCCGAATCCTTCAATGTTCTTATGCGTGAGTTAAAAGGCTTGTGCCTCGAGGTCGAACTCTTAAAGAACGGTAAGCGCTTGGAAGACAATAAACCTCAAGCGACCAAGCAAGCCGCTTCCGCCGCAGAAGAATTTACCTGGGAATCTAATAATGAATTTAGCCAAAGTGCTTAATCCTCGCTTATGTCTTTCTTTCAAACCGAAAACGTCAAAACAACAGACTTTAATGGAATAAGGTTAAAGTTGGCGTCGCCCGAAACAATTCGCGGCTGGTCTTATGGCGAGGTTACCAAGCCAGAGACAATTAATTACCGCACTCAAAAACCCGAAAAGAGCGGCTTATTCGCAGAAGAAATTTTTGGCCCTTCTAAAGACTGGGAGTGTTACTGCGGAAAGTATAAAAAGATACGTTATAAAGGTATTATTTGCGACAAGTGCGGTGTGGAAGTTACGCACTCCCTTGTTCGCCGCGAACGCATGGGTCATATCGAACTCGCCGCTCCAACAACTCATATTTGGTTTTTGCGCGGTGTACCTTCGCGTATAGGAACTATCTTGGATCTGTCTGTAATGAATTTGGAAAAAGTGGTGTACTTCGCTTCCTTCATAGTTACCGAAGTGGACGAAGAGCTCCGGGACCAAGTCTTAGAACAATTGCAAACCGAATACAAAGGCAAGCGCAAGCAAATTGAATCAGAATATGAACGCAATGTTCAGCGTATTAATGAAAAGGCCGATCTAAAAGAAGATGCCAAGACTAAAGAACTGGACCGTGCTCATGGCGATAAAGAACGCAAACTCTCCGAACTCGAAGAAGATTTCAACGAAGCTGATAAAGAATTAAAAACTCTTCAGCCGTTAAAGATTCTCTCAGAAAACGAATATCACGAATACGCGTTAAAATTTGGGCACATCTTCGAAGCCAAAATCGGAGCCGAAGCTTTGGATGAATTGCTTAAAAAGATCGACGTGCCTGCCACGATTGCCATTCTTGAGGAAGAATTGAAAAAAGCCGGCGGAGCCAAATACGAACACATTATCCGCCGTTTGAAATTACTAAAATCTTTTGAACAGCAAGGCATCGAACCAAATTGGATGGTGCTTAAGGTTGTGCCGGTAACACCGCCGGACATGCGCCCCATGGTTGCTTTAGATGGCGGCCGCTTTGCCACATCCGATCTTAATGATCTGTATCGCCGTGTCATCAACCGCAACAACCGCTTAAAGCGCCTAATCGAACTCCATGCTCCGGAAGTCATTACCAGAAACGAAAAACGCATGCTTCAAGAGGCTGTCGACGCGCTTATAGATAACAGCGCCCGGCATTCCAAAACCGTGTTGGCCTCAACCGGTAAAAAACGCCAACTCAAATCATTGGCCGATGGGCTAAAGGGCAAACAAGGGCGTTTCCGCCAGAATCTTTTGGGTAAACGCGTCGACTATTCCGGGCGCTCGGTTATCGTTGTCGGCCCTTATCTCAAGATGCATCAGTGCGGTTTGCCAAAGACCATGGCTCTCGAGCTCTTCCGTCCGTTTATTATTTCCGAGCTCATCAAGCAAGAAATTGTCCATAATATCAGAAGCGCCAACCGTTTTATCGAAGCCGATAATCCTGAAGTCTGGGATATCTTGGAAAACATCGCCACCGATTCGGTCGTGCTTTTAAACCGCGCGCCAACTCTGCACCGCTTGGGCATTCAGGGTTTTCAACCCGTACTTATCGAAGGCAAGGCCATCCAGATCCATCCGCTTGTTTGTTCAGCCTTCAACGCCGACTTTGATGGAGACCAAATGGCTGTCCATGTTCCTCTTACCGAAGAAGCCCGCGCCGAAGCTCGTGATTTCATGCTTTCTACAAAGAACCTGCTAAAACCGGCAACAGGTACGCCCGTTACAACCCCGACTCAAGATATTGTGTGGGGCATCTACTACATGTCATCAATGTTTGAGCCGGATAACGGAAAAGTGCGAAACTTTGCGAGTATCGATGAAGCTGTTTATGCGTATCAGGCCGGCTATCTTCCGATCCGCGAAAAAATCAACGTCCGTATGGTTACCGGAGAACCTCTCGTGGAAACAACAGTAGGTCGTTTGCTGATTAATCGCATAATGCCCGAGGGCATGCCGTTTACCAACAGTTTGATCGGAAAAAAGCAATTGGCCGAAATTACTCAAAAAGCGATCGATCAACTCGGTTTCGAAGAAGCGGCTAAGCTCTTGGATCGCATTAAGGCTTTGGGTTACAAATACATCACCAAATCCGGCTTCTCTTACGGTGTGGGCGACCTGCCACAAATCGAAGACAAAGATAAGCTCATGGAAGAAGCCGCGGAAAGAGTTAGGATTATCGAAGATCAATATAAAGACGGTCTTTTAACCAAGCGCGAACGTTATACGCAAATCATTAAAGTTTGGTCCGAAATGCAAGACCGCATTAAGAATCTTTCCAAGACTTCTCTTATCGAACACGGTTCGGTTGCGGCCATGATCGATTCCGGTGCTCGCGGTTCAATCGTGCAGCTCATGCAGGTTGTGGGTATGAAAGGCTTGGTTACCAACCCCTCCGGAGGCATTATCGAGCTTCCTATCAAATCATCCTTCCGCCAAGGTTTGGATGTGTTGGAATACTTCATCTCCTCCCACGGTACCAGAAAAGGTTTAACCGATACCGCTCTAAAAACCGCCAACGCCGGCCACTTAACCCGCCGTCTGGTTGATGTTGCTCAAGACGTAATTATCACTTCCGAAGATTGCGGCGATGATGAAGGTACTGTTTTAACGCATGAAGAATGCGAAGAAATCGGCGAGGGCTTACTGACTCGTATTTTGGGCCGATTTACCATCAAAGAAATCAAGCATCCCGATACCAAGAAGGTTATTGTCCCCAAAGATACTTTAATCACCGACGACCACATTGCCGCGCTTAAAGAATCCGAAAAGCCGTTAGCCGAAGCTCATGTGCGCTCGGTTATGAAGTGCCGCAATGCGCGCGGGCTCTGCTCCAAGTGTTACGGTTACGATCTGGCTTATAACAAACAGGTTGGCTTGGGAGCCGCTATCGGAGTTGTGGCCGCGCAATCTATCGGTGAACCTGGTACTCAGCTCACTATGCGCACCTTCCACACCGGCGGCGTTGCTACCGGCGCTGATATCACTCAAGGTCTGCCCCGTGTTGAAGAATTATTCGAAGCGCGTACTCCTAAGCATAAAGCGGTTATGGCCGAAGTTTCAGGTAAAGTGGAAATTGCCGAACCCGAGGCTCATGAAATTCAGGTTATCGGCGGACAGCGAATAGTAGATCAGGCCAGAACCGGTAAAATTATCCGCATATTGGCCAACGAGATTAAAGAAGATGCTTATGTTGTAACCTCAAAAGACGAGGTTAAAGTTAAGGAAGGGGATAAAGTTGATGAAGGGCAAGTTATTATCATCCGAAAAGACGGAACCGAAATTGTAGCCGAACACTCAGGCTCAATCAAAATGGAAAAACGCAAGCTGTTTGTTGTCTGGGAAGGTAAAGCCGCTCATGAATATCAAACTCCCGTTGGCTTTAAGATCTTGGTAAAAGACGGTGACGAAGTTCAAGCCGGTGATGTATTAACCGAGGGTCATTGGGATCTGCATCTATTGTACAAAACCAAAGGCCGCCCCGCCGTTATGAACTACCTGCTTCGTGAAGTCTTATCTATCTACGCGACCCAAGGTCAACGCATCAACTCCAAGCATATCGAGCTTATCATTCGCCAAATGTTCTCGCGTGCTTATGTGCGCGATGCCGGAAATACCGATCTCTTGCCCGGTGAAATAGTTGAGCGCGCTCGCTCCGAAGAAATCAACCGTAAAGTGTTAGAAAAAGGAGGGGAGGCGGCAGTTTTGGAAGAACTTTTCATGGGTATCACCAAAGTATCACTCACAACCGAGTCCTTCCTCTCATCCGCGTCCTTCCAAGAAACGGCCCGCGTTCTAATTCACGCCGCCATCACTGGCAAGGTCGACCTTTTAGAAGGTTTAAAAGAAAACGTCATCATCGGCCGCCTAATCCCTGCCGGCACGGGCTTCTCTTACCATCACCCCGAACTCTTCCCCGATCTGGATCAAGAATCCTATGTAGATTCTGATGAGGAAGGTGAATACGACCCGGAAGATGTCGAAAACATAAAAACCGAAGAACTTGAATCCGAAAAAACAGAATAAGATCACCGCGGTAACGTTCCCAAAATTGGACGTTACGATCCAAAAAGACACCCCGTTTACTGAGTTGTACAAAAGGATGGGGTGTTTTTTGTTATAAAAAAAGACGCATTCGCGTCATAGATCAGTCGTGGCCCGGAGGCCAGCTCAAATTTGAGCTCAAGTGCCCTGAATCTTCTCGGCCTTTCTTGTACGCTTCCGTCACCAGCTCTTCAAGCGTTTCCTGAAAGCTCTCTCCCTGCGAGCCGGGCATTCGCATAAGTGAAGTCAATGTGCTGGCAGCACCTTGCTCGCAAACCACCTCGCCTATCTTCACATAATCACCCGAGGAGTCCTGGGGAATATTACGAGCTGCAAATACGGCTCTCACGCTGTAATCATTTTTATTTTGCCAGAGCGTGAATTTGAGCGCCATGAACCCTCCTTTAAAGTGCGTTGAAGTTACTAATATTGCATTTTTCTCGCAAATAAGTCAATCCCTCCATTCGCGAATGGAGTGACTAATCCCTCCTCTCGCGAGAAGAGAGGTCAACCCCTCCATTCGCAAAGGGATCCGCTCTTGCTCAGACCCTAAATATATATTAGTCTTAGTACGAAGTCACGGTCATAGTTCCGGTTACGGATGTTTGGTATTATTTGTAAATTTTTGATTATTTTTGATAATGTTTATTTAGTATGTCTGGTCACAGTAAATGGTCAACGATCAAGCACAAGAAAGGCGCCGCCGATGCCAAGCGCGCCGCCAATTTCACCAAGCTCGCCCGCGAGATCGAAGTCGCGGCGCGTGAAAAAGGCCCGGATCCGGCTATGAACTTTAAGTTGCGTCTAGCGATCGACAGAGCCCGTGCCGGCAACATGCCCAAAGATAATATCGAGCGCGCAATAACCCGCGGCGCCGGCGCCGACAGCGGCTCGGACATGAAAGAACTTGTTTACGAAGCCTATACTCCCGGTGGCACCGCTCTTATTATCGAAGCCATTACCGATAACAACAATCGCACCGGTGGCGATATCAAACATATCCTTTCAAAACACGGAGGCAGCCTCGCAAACCAGGGCGCTGTTACTTATCTCTTCGATCAAAAAGGCGTCATCCGGGCAGAACTCATCCCCGAGCCCGATCGAGATAATGTCGAGCTTGCTTTAATCGACGCCGGTGCCGAAGATATCGTGCATGAAAATGATGAGAGCACCGTCGTCTCCGCGCCGGCGGATTTTTCTGCCGTTAGCGAAGATGCCGAAAAGCTCGGGCTCAAAATCAGCTCTGCCGGTTTGGAGTGGTTACCCAAAACAACTATTCCAATCGATTCAGAAGTAGAAGCGACCGTTTCCGTCATCATCGAAAAGCTGGAAGATCTTGATGATGTAACCAATGTCTACACAAATGCCGAGTAACGTCACTAACCAAAATAACCATCAATCCTCTTGTCAAAGAGGGGATGGGGGAGATTTGTCCGAAGGAACCATGATCTTAGGTGTCGACCCCGGCTTTGGGCGCACCGGTTTGGGGGTTATACATCAAAACGGCTCAAAAATGAGCCATGTTTGGCATTCATGTATTGATACGCCTAAAGATGTCTGCTTTACCGAGCGCTTGCAAACCGTCCGTAATGACATCAGCGAAGCCATTCGCCGTTTCAACCCGCAAGTAGCCGCCGTGGAACAGCTTTTTTTTCAATCCAATGTTAAAACGGCAATCAACGTTGGCATGGCCAGGGGTGTTATCCTTTTAGCTTTAGCGGACGCCAATCTGCCAATAATCGAGCTTACGCCAAATCAAATAAAACAAACCGTGGCCGGCCATGGGAGCGCGGATAAAAAACAAATACAGCAGATGGTTGCTCGGCTTTTATGTCTTAAAGACTTGCCAAAACCGGACGATGCCGCGGATGCTTTGGCCATAGCTATTGCCGGAGCTCTGAACTGGCAAACCTGTCAAAAAATGGCTTAAAAAAGCCTATTTTTTATACCCAAAAAAGCATTTCAGTGCCTTGCCACACCCTTGTGCTTATGTTAAAATTTTATAGCTAAATCAAGCAAAAATATGCAAATATATTGGCAAGGATATTCATCTATTCGTATCGAAACCAAGCAAGGGGATCAGTCCTGCATTCTCATGACTGATCCGTTTCAAAACGAATCGGCTATGCGCTTACCGCGCGCCACAGAACCTGATCTTTTACTCTTATCAAACCAAGATAAAAAAATTTTTAACGTCGATGGAGTTGCCGGTTCACCGTTTACCATTTCCGAACCCGGAGAATACGAAGTCGGCGGTGTTTTTGTTTATGGAGTTCAAGATCCGGCAGCCGATCAAGGTGTAAAACGCCCTCTAATCTACCGTATCGAAGCCGAAGACATGTCTATAGCTTTTTTGGGAGGATTAAACCGCGCGCTTACCGATAAAGAAATCGAAAGTCTGGGCAACATCGACATTTTGATTTTACCTGTTGGAGGCGGCGAAGTATTTGATGCCAAGGCCGCATCAAAAACCATGTCGCAAATCGAACCGCGTATTGTTATTCCGGTTCACTATCATATAGGCGGCATCAAAACCAAGCTCGGAACCGTAGATCAATTTTGCAGCTCGCTCGGAGTATGTAAGCGTGAAGACGTAAACAAATTAAAAATCAGCAAAAAAGATCTGCCTGCCGAAGATGTGTTGATTATGGTTGTAGAGCGCACTTAACAATAGTTTATTATAGTTCAACGTTTATATTTTAACGTTTAACATTTATCAATAGGAGGATATGCCACGCAAAAAAACCACCAGCCAAAACGAGGCGGCAGTAACAGCGCCCAAAAGAACCCGCAGATCAACCTCTGCCAAGGTTGCCAAATCGGCGGTTTCTTCAGGCATCTACGGCGAAGGCCGTCCGCGAGTTCTTTCGGCCGAAGAAAAACGCCAGCTGATTTTGGCCCACGCGGCCCAGCGTGAACCCGTAGACAACGTACAACGTTTTTCATTATGGATGGGTGTCATAGTTTGCGTCTTGGCTATCACTGTTGGCTGGGTTTACTCGATGCGGCAAACCATTGCCGGTGCTATCACCTCTCAAAACCAATCCGCGGAAGAAAGTATTGATTACGATAAGATCAAAGATTCGCTAAACACAAATATCGACAAAATGGTTAATGAGATCGACCACATCCAAGACAACCAATTACTGGAATTGCAAAAACAAGCGGTTGTCATGAAGTCGCAAATGGAAGCCGAATCCTCCACGTCTTCCGCGGCCGCCACCAGCTCTGAAGAAACACTCAATTCTCGAAATGATCTTTTTGTTCCTGCTGATATCAACCCTGTACCGCCAAAAGATTCTTCATTCGATCTACCCAATGGCGTCACCATTGATACGGATCAATAACAAGTTTGAAATCAGTAATCATCAATGAGCAATTCCACCAAGTAAAATAATATACTAAGTTATGCCAGAAAAAGAACCACAAGAACAGCAAGAAAAGGGGATCGGTAACGTTATCCCGCAGTCACTTTCAGAAGAAATGCGCAGCTGCTATTTGGACTACGCGATGTCCGTCATTATCACCCGCGCTCTCCCTGATGTCCGCGACGGCTTAAAACCCGTTCATCGCCGTATCCTCTACGCGATGTGGCAAGAAGGCTTAAAAGCCAATGCCAAATTCCGTAAATCCGCCACTGTAGTCGGCCGCGTGCTTGGTGACTTCCACCCGCACGGCGATTCGGCTGTCTATGATGCCATGGTGCGTATGGCTCAAGATTTCTCGATGCGTTACATGCTCGTAAAGGGCCAGGGCAACTTTGGCTCCATCGACGGCGACAGCGCTGCGGCCTACAGGTACACGGAAGCCAAGCTCGCCGCCATAGCCGAAGAGCTTCTCTACGACATCGAAAAGCAGACTGTTAATTTTGCTCCCAATTTCGACGGCACCAAAAAAGAACCCACTGTCTTACCTGCCAAGCTCCCCAATCTTTTATTAAACGGCACTTTGGGCATCGCGGTTGGCATGGCCACCAATATCCCACCGCACAACCTTGGAGAACTTTGCGATGGTATCGCCGCCCTTATCGATGATCCGGACATCGAAGTAGACAATCTAGTCAAACTCATTCCCGGCCCCGACTTCCCAACCGGCGGGATTATTTACGACAAAAACGAAATCAAACAAGCCTATGCCACCGGAAAGGGAGGCATCGTGATGCGCGCGGCCACCGAAATCCAAGAAGAAAAAGCCGGCCAATTCCGCATTTTGGTTACGGAAATACCATACGCGGTTAATAAAGCCACATTGATGGAAAAAATCGCCACTTTGGTTCAAGAAAAGAAAATCGAGGGCATCAAAGGCTTAAGCGATGAATCCAACAAAGAAGGTATCCGCATAGTCATCGATCTTAAAAAAGATTCCTATCCCAAAAAAGTCCTGAATCAATTATTTAAGATGACGTCATTGCAAGAAACCTTTCATGTCAACATGCTGGCTTTGGTGGAAGGCGGAATGCAGCCCCGTGTTTTGAATTTAAAAGACATCCTGGGCGAATACATCAACCACCGCAAAGAAGTTGTGCGCCGCCGCACCGAATTCGATTTAAATAAAGCCAAAGAACGCGCGCATATTTTGGAAGGTTTGCGTATCGCGCTTCTAAAGATCAACGAAGTAATCGAAACAATCAAAAAATCGAAAGATAAGGAAGTCGCGCGCGTCAACCTAATGAAGAAATTCAAGCTCTCTGAAGCGCAGTCCACGGCTATCTTGGAAATGCGCTTGCAACAGCTCGCCAACCTTGAGCGCTTAAGAGTGGAGCAAGAATATCAGGAAAAACTGGCGCTCATTAAAGAGCTCGAATCCATCTTAAAATCCGTCAAAAAGATGCTCGATATCATCAAGCAAGAAGTTTTGGATATAAAAGAAAAATACGGCGACGAACGCCGCACCAAAGTGGTTCCGCATCCGGTAGGCGATTTTTCCATGGCTGACTTGGTCCCCGATGAAACAGCCATCGTCATGCTTACCCGCGACGGTTACATCAAGCGCATTCCTCCCGACACCTTCCGCACCCAAGGGCGCGGCGGCAAAGGAGTAGCCGGCCTTTCCACCAAAGAACAAGACGAAGTCTTCCAGCTTTTCTCAACTCGCACGCACACCGACTTGCTCTTCTTTACGACTCGCGGCCGGGTTTTCCAATTAAAAACCTACGAAGTCCCCCAGGGTTCTCGCACGGCCAAAGGTCAGGCTATCGTAAACTTCCTCCAACTCGCGCCCGGCGAACGTATCGCCAAAGCTCTGCCTCTTGCCGATGTAAACGGCATGAAATACATGATGATGGTAACCAGCCAGGGCACAATCAAAAAAGTGCCTTTGGAAGATTTTTCCAATGTGCGCAGGAGTGGTCTTATCGCCATCAAGCTCCACGATGGAGATGATCTGGAATGGGTTAAGCCCACCAGCGGCAAAGATGAAGTTTCCTTGGTTACCCAAAACGGCCAGTCCATCCGCTTTCATGAAGATGACGTACGCCCCATGGGCCGTGCAGCCGCCGGTGTCCGGGGAATCAAACTCAAGAAAGACGACACGGTTGTGGGTATGGATATCATAAACCACGAACTCGCCAAAAAAGGTAAATTTACAATCTTCACTTTATCCGAACAAGGAATGGGCAAACAATCCAATATTAAGGAATTCAAAGTCCAAAACCGCGGCGGATCCGGAGTACGCGCCATGAAGGTAACCGCCAAGACCGGCAAAGTGGTCGCCGCTTTCGTGGCCTTGGCCGACGAAGAACGCGACCTGATGATGATCAGCAAAAAAGGCATCGTAATCCGCCAAGCCTACAAAAACGTCCCGCTCTTGGGCCGCGATACCCAAGGCGTGCGCCTAATGCGCTTTAAGGAAGAAGGCGACTCCGTCTCATCCGTCACCTTCGTAGATAACGACGTGGAAGACAAGATGGAAGGCTAAACAGCAATTTAAGAAATCAAAAATCCCTCGATTAATCTCGAGGG
>CAYOMV010000009.1:22850-24982 GCA_964405175.1 uncultured Gammaproteobacteria bacterium
GAGGGATTTTTTTGTCCTGAACCATGATTTGCTCGATTATTTGATTGACTCGAATATTTTTTAAAGCGTATACTTCCAATCGCCTTTAGCGGGAGTCAAGTGACGCCGATAGGAGTCCGGTTGATTTGTACAACTATTCAATCACTTTATCAATCAACCCGTAACTCTTAGCTTCTTTGGGATCCATAAAGTAATCCCTGTCTGTGTCTTTCTCCAATTGTTTTAAAGGCTTGCCTGTATGCTTTGCCAAAATTTTATTCAGCTGGTCTTTTGTCTTTAAGATTCTTTCCGCGTGGATTTTGATATCAGTTGCCTGGCCTTCCACTCCGCCTAATACTTGGTGAATCATAATTTCCGAATTAGGCAATGCGAACCTCTTACCGCTGGTTCCACCCGCAAGCAGTACGGCACCCATCGAAGCGGCAAGCCCCGTGCAGATGGTGCTCACGTCGCAGTTGATATGTTGCATGGTGTCGTAAATAGCGAGCCCGGCAGTAACCGATCCGCCCGGAGAATTTATGTATAATTTAATATCTTTGCTCTTGTCCTGGCTTTCCAAAAACAATAGCTGGGCGATTACAATATTGGCTATCTCATCATTTATCGGAGTGCCAAGCATAATTATCCTGTCTTTAAGCAAGCGCGAATAAATATCATAAGCGCGTTCGCCCATGTGAGTTTTTTCTATAACCGTAGGTATCAGATAGCTCTGAGGCATCTTAGAGGTAATTTCGTAAGGATTCATAAGTTTCTAATTTCGAATTTCGAGCAACGAACTTCGAATATTGATTTAATTTAAGTATGTAAAAGTATAGGATATTCTAATTTAGCAGTCAAATTACTAGAGTGCTAAACCAATATAGATTATGTATTATTCATTATGTATTAAATGATGATAAATCCATCCGCCGTTTCTTGAATAGTTCCTTTTATCGTAAACCCCGCAGCAAGCCTATGCCCGCCACCGCCAAAAAGTTTTGCTATCGCCGAAACATCGCTCTTGGTGGATCTCATTGATGCCTTTATTGTTCCATCGCCTTTGTCGTGCAGTACCATTATCGACTCAGCGTCGCTCACCACCGCCTGTAAAAAATTTGAAACCCCCTCAACAGCGTTTTGCGAGACTTTTAATTTTTGAAAATCCTTATTGGTTATATACGTTGCCGCTAAGTTCCGGCTTTCGTTTTTTTGCAATCTTTCCAAAGCCAGCCCCCAGATTTTTAAGATTGCCAGCTCTTTGTTTTTTAACAAATACTTAGCGACTTCATTAATTCTGGCGCCATAACTCACCAATCTGGCCGCGGTTTCCATCCCCCGGCTGGTGGTAGCCGCGTTGCTAAAATGCGATGTGTCCGTCAGAATCCCTGTCATCAGCGAAGTCGCGATATTCGGATCTATTAAAATATTATTCACTTCAAAAAAGCGAGTAACAACTTCGCACGTGGATGTGGCTTCGATTTGTACCGCGTTTATCGTTCCGTAATATTGATTAGTTTTGTGATGGTCGATATTTATTATAACAGGGGAGCCGGGTATTTTTTTAATAAGCTCGTCCACTCCCGCGTAAGCCAGATCACCCGAATCAAAAACGCATACCGCGTCATAATTTTTATCGAACACGGCCGGATCGTTTTTATAATCAAAAAATCCATTTAAATATCGATAATGCTCCGCCGGCAGATCCTTGCAAAAAAGAGTCGCGTCTTTCCCTTCTCGTTTCAGCCAACTATAAAAACCGCTCGTCGAACCCAGCGCGTCTCCATCCGGCTTTTGATGCCCAATCACAAGCACGCGCTTCTTATCCCGAAGCACGTCATATATCTGTTTGAGCTTAAGATCAAAATCCATATAATACAGCTTCTAGCTTCTAGCTTCTAGCCTCTAGACGTTAGACGTTTAACGAGCGACGTAATGTTAACTCGTTATAAACGGATTCTCGTGATGAACGTTATAAACGAGATCGTTTAACACTAAAAGTTAGCGGTTAGTAGTTAGCGGTTAGAAGTTCAACGTTCGACGCGAAAGTAGTATTTCAATTTAATACAAATAACGACACAAGTCAATACCGGCGTTAGTTCCCCGCATTCTATACTCAATGCACCACCCATCGATCCATTCAAAACTCCGCTCAG
>CAYOMV010000010.1:0-4970 GCA_964405175.1 uncultured Gammaproteobacteria bacterium
CTGGGCAGCACCGTGGAGGACCTGGCCTTGAGCATCCACCCCCACCCGAGCCTCCGGTGCCTGTGGCGGCATTTATGAGGGAATTGATCACGAAAGAAGCGATAGCCCAAGACAAGAGTATGATGATTACACCGATTATTCCGTTTCTAAGCCAAGCTTTTGCTTTTTCAACTTTTGCCGCGTCTCCGCCGGCTGTCATCCATAAAAAGCCGGCATAAAGAATAACGACCAGTAATATGACTCCTAAAAAGCCCAAAAAAACATTGATGAGGCGCGCCGCGATAATTCTCGGATCCGTATCAGGTAATTGCACCGTCTGACCAACCGCATTTAACCCGGTGTCCACCTGAGCATTTACCGGGGAGATAAAAGCGCCCCCGGACAGATACAGGCCGGAAAGAAGAGCTAGATAGATGAGTAATTTTCGCGTTTTCATGGTTGGTTTTTTATTCTAAAGCGTTGATAATGGCATCGATTGAGAAGGTGGTGATAGCCCAAGAGGAGAGGACGATGATAAGGCCGATTATCGCATTACCAATAGCGCGCTTGGCATAATCGGTTTTTTCTTTATTTCCTCCGGAGATCATGAACAGAAAGCCGGCATGCAGAATAAGTATCACAAAAATCAAAGACAAAAAGCCGATAACAACGTTTATAATTTCCGCCACGATCAAGCGCGGATCCTTTTCCGAGAGATTTAGCCATTCTGATAAAGCTTCTTGACCGATATCAATAGGCCCGGCATAAACAGGCAAAGCAAAAACAGCCAACATGGATAGGCTTAGCAAGATAATAAACAGTTGCTTGGAGTATCTCATAGTGTTTAAGGCTTCCAGGCGGGAGATGATTCACAGTCAGTGTTCCAGGGAGTTTCGTTGCAGAGGTTGGGGTTATTTGGGCCTCCGCTAAATGGAATGCCGTTTTTATCCAAATCTGAAGCGGCGGGGTTAAAGCAGTTTTGGTAAATATTAAGCAAGCGATGGTTGGCATGCGGCGAATACAGGCTCATAGCCGTCCATGGATCTTGGTTTTGCGCTGGTGTTTCAGAGGGTAAAAACGGGCGGTGTTTGATTGTTATTCTGGAACCGACCGGCTCTTCACCCAATTGGACAGGATCTCCGGCTGCGTTTAAATGGTCTAAAAGAGAGTAATAATACCAGGTATTTTCGCCTAAAGATTCTTCAGCCGGGCCGGAGCGGTTTATGTAAATATTTCCAGCGTTAACACTATGGGACAGCATTGGAGAATCAAAATCCAGCGTAACCGGCGCGCTAACTTCTACGCCTCCTTCCAATATTTGAGGCGATATTGAATTGATTACAGGGGGGTCCAAAAAGATTTCATCGTTTGTGGCAAAGGCGAATAAGCCGTTATCACTGCCGCCCGGCGGAGGGCCTTCCGCGACACCATTACCGTTGCCATCCAAAGAGTTGCCAGCCATGTCCACAATTCCATCAAAACCAAAAGCGCCGCTTTCGACAGCTAAAGGCGGAGTTGTGCTTAAGGTGGCGGCTTTCACAGTTACATCTATAGCCGAATTTGAGGGAAGGCAATATATGGTGATTAAACAAGAGTTCGTTCCGCATTCTTCGTCCGTAATGAATTCTACAGTGCGATATCCGTTGCTGATACGATACTCGCCCGCGATAACTTCACTGCCGCCGCCTTGATCGGCTGAGATGATGATGTTTTGAAAATTACCGGTTTGAGAAGCGGGGTCATAAAAACCGGACGCGCTCATTGGCAATATCGGTTCGTTAAAATTAATTTGTACCACGATGTTACGCGCGTAAGTCCCGGCAGAATAGGGAATAAAGGAAGTTATCTTTGGGGGAGTATTATCGATTTCGGTGGAAACTTCAAAATTCCAGGAATATCCATTATCAAATTCCCCGGTAAAAAGCGCGGTTCCCGAAGCGTTGAGTATGCCATTGGCACCGCCCTCTAACACGACTTCGTAGAATGTGTTGGAACTGGCATTGCCCAATGGTTCGTTTGGTTTGATGATAACAGATTTTTGGTCGTCGGAGACGCTTACGCGTGCTTGGTTGGGAAGAAGATTGGCTGACGCATTATCTTCGGGGTGGATTTTTACCAGATCGCTGTTTAATTCAAAAGGAGGTGGTGTAATCGCAGGATCCCAATTGCCGATAAATGAAGCCGGATCGATAGGTTCTTTAAAGGTTATAGTTATGGCTGTGTTGCGGGGGACACCTTTTTGATCGCGCTCGGGGTAATGATACTCGATAACTCCGGTTCCCAATGCGCCGCTATTGCCCCACTGACCAAATCCACCAGGACCTCCAAATCCAAAACCGGAAGGCTGAAAAAAGCCGCCTCCTCCGCCCGGGGCAAATATTCCCAAAACAAAATTAACAATCGCGAACGACAAGAATATGATTATTAAACCGATTATCGCATTGCGAATTCTCTTTGTGGCGTTTTGGACTTTTTCCACGTTACCACCCGCCGTCATGTACTCAAAACCGGAGTAGAGGATGATTATCAGCAACACCACCCCGACAAATCCCAATGCGATATTGATGATACGGCCAATAATGGTAAACAAATCCGTACTCTCTCCCACATCCGCGGCCGCGGCAACGGTATTTACATTGGCTTGACTACCTTCGAACTGCGCCAAAACCGGCCAAGACAAAGATAAACCGGCAAGCAGGATAAACAAAAACGATACGGATAAAATAAGCCGTTTACCAATAATAAACTTTTGAATTCTCGTTACAAAATCCTCCTTAAGCATGGATTATATAAAAGCTAGCGGAGATAAGCTAAATTTAAGCAATCCCCATGCTTGGATTATAACACAAATTTTTACAAACAGCGATTATTTCGCCAAATGTTTTTGCACAATTTCCCGTACTCGGTTGCCATCGGCCCGGCCTTGGGCGTTTTTCATCACCAATCCCATTACTTTACCCATGTCAGAAGGCTCGGAAGCTTCCAATTCCCGTATAGCACTAATGACCAGTCCTTCTAATACTTCATCTGACATTTGCTCGGGTAAAAAGGTTTCCAAGTATTCAATTTCTTCTTTTTGCTTTGCGATAAGGTCGTCTCTGCCAGCCGATTGAAAATCAGCCAAAGCATCCTTTCCCTGCTTGACCATGGTTTTTATAACCGCCAGAACATCTTCGTCGGTTAATTCTCGACCGAGATCGATTTGTTTATTTTTAAGAGCCGAGTTAATCATTCTTAAAATTGAAGTTTTAGTTTCATCTTTAGCTTTCATGGAGTTGATTAACTCGATTTTGATTTGTTCTGTGAGTGGCATATTATTTGTAAATGGGTAATAAATTCGCAATTAACACTAACAAAAAATTACCAATTTCACAACAGACGAAACTTTTCCGCATGGTTGAGTATTGGTAATTTTTTTTGTTTAGACCTCTTACTTGCGGCCATCTTTTAACTGGCCGGTTTTGTATAAATATTGATACTCGGCACGCTTGTTTTCGCGGCGCAGAGCGCTTTGGCGAACTTGATTTTTGTTCTTTGCCGGCGAACGAAAACGTTTTTTACGTACTTCCAATATGACTCCGCTTTGTTGTTGCCTGCGTTGGAAGCGTCGTAATAAAGATTCAAATGTTTCGCCTTTTTTTCGCTTAACTTCGATCATTTAATTGCTCCTTTCTGTATAATATAAAACTTTCGCATCCTATTTTTGGATACATGGAAAGTTTATAGTATTTGGCTTAATTAGTCAAATTAAACAATTAAGAGTTTTCTTCAGCGCTTTTTTGAATCATTTTCTTCTTAAGCTCTTGAATCATTTTTTGCGCGTCGATAATTTCTTGAGTACCGGCATCCATGTCGCGAATAATAACCGTGCCATCCAATACCTCTTTTTGACCGATTATCAGTGTCCACTTGGCTCCAAGCCGATTGGCATTATCCATTTGAGTTTTTATGGAACTCTTAGAGAAAGATTCGGCTGCCGTAATGCCGGCAACGCGTAATTCTTCGAACAACGCTAAAGCGCGTTTACGCCCGCCCTCTCCCAGCTGAGCCACAAATACTTCGATCTTTTTTTCCGGGGGAGCGAGCTCTTCGCGGCTCTTTAAAACTCCGATGACACGATCCAGACCGATACTGAAACCCGCGGCAGGAGTATCCTTGCCTCCCAAGGTTTCGATGAGCCCGTCATAGCGACCGCCGCCTCCAAGAGCATTTTGATTTTCAACCGGTTCATCAACGGCTTCGTAGAGTTCAAAAACTGTTTTTGTGTAATAATCCAACCCGCGAACCAGGAAAGGATCCAGCTGATAAGGAACGCCAACTTCATCCAAATATTCCAAAACTTGCATAAAGTGATTTTTTGATGATTCGTCCAGCCAATCCACGATTTGAGGAGCTTCCATTTTCATTTCGGTAATCATTGGATCTTTGGAATCCAAAAGGCGCAATGGATTTTTTAAGAGACGTTTTTTATCATCTTCGGACATGCGGCTGCGTTTTGGACGAAAATAAGCCACCAAGGCATTGCGATAATTTAGGCGGCTTTCGGGAGTGCCGATGGAATTGATCCGCACAACCGAATCTATACCGAGACTTTGCAGATACTTCCAAGAAATTAACGCCAACTGAGCATCAACAACCGCATCGTCGTCGCCCAACATCTCCGCTCCGAACTGCCAGAATTCGCGGTAGCGGCCCGATTGAGGGCGTTCGTGACGGAACATAGAGCTCCAATACCATAGTTTGACCGGTTGCGGTTGGTTGAGCATTCCGTGCTGAATATAAGAGCGGCAAATGGAGGCTGTGCCTTCGGGGCGCATGGTTACTTTGTCACCACCCGAAGTTTCGAAGCTGTACATCTCTTTTTCAACTATGTCGGTTTGTTTGCCCACTCCGCGCACAAACAGGGAAGTTTCTTCCAAAACGGGCGTTTCTATGCGGCCGAAGCTATAATCGTCGCAAATTTTTTGCGCGGCTTCATAGGCCATACGCCA
>CAYOMV010000010.1:4980-24581 GCA_964405175.1 uncultured Gammaproteobacteria bacterium
ACAGCTCGTCTTGGGGCAAAATATCTCTCATTCCACGCACGGAAGAGAGCGGCTGGGGCGTTTTTTTTGCAGGAGTGTCTCCTGTTTTTTTAGCGGTTGTCTTTTTTACGGTGCTCATATTTTATAAATTGTATTCGGGGGTATTAAAGATTTTCCATCTGTCGAGAGGCCAACCCCGTATCCAAACTTTACCCACAACAACATCTTCACTAATCGGCCCGAAGTAGCGTGAATCCAGACTTGAGGCTCGATTATCTCCCAAGACAAAGTATTCATCAGCCTTTAAAGTATCGCGCCTGGTTTGCGCGGTGTAACGATCGGAGAGATAAATACCCTCGTCCAAAACAATGCCGTTGGGATATTCGTCGTTATAAATCTTGACTTGGCCGTTTGCAACTTCCACTGTTTCACCGGGCAATCCGATTAAACGTTTGATGAAATAATTTTTAGGATCTTCGGGGTAGTGAAAAACCAGGATATCTCCGCGTTCAGGCTCGGCAAAGCGGTAGCTGATTTCGTCGATTATCAGGTATTCGTGATCAAAGAAGTTGGGTTCCATGGAAGCACCTTTAACGTAAAAAGGCTGGATAAGAAAATATCTAACGGGAATTATTATGGCCAAGGAGATGGCAACAACCTGAATCAACTCCAAAAAAAACCGCAAAGCGACTCTGGAATTGTCGCCTGAAATACCAGGATCTGAATCCATTGAATTATTAAAAAATCCCATAAATTAAACTTAATAAATATATTACGCACCCACTTTGGTTATGCTTTATATTAGCTTAAAAAAAATAGTTTGTCTAGTGGTATATTTGCCTTAAATTAGCTAATTATTGATTTGGCCAATAGTTTTTTGACCCTGTGGCGGCTGCGGAGGCTTTCGGTAGCGCTCCAAACTTGCAATACAAGCCAAAATATAAGCCAGGGGCTTAGCGACAATAATATTATAAATAAACCGTTTGAAGCATATGAAAAAGCCAGTGACATCGCAGGTACTATGGTAAACAAAGAAATAATGACAGCCGCAATTGGCGCCCACCACAAGGAGCCATGAAACATTTTAATCCAAGTTGATCTTGATACGCTTTGAAGTTTACCGCTTATCATGAGTTCATTTTGGATACCGCGAGCCTTATTAAGCCGGCGTAATTCATATACTGCGAAAACCGCTGTGCAGGCTAGAGCAAAAAATATTCCCGACAATATAAAGCCACCTACAGCAAAAAAATACGCGGATAGTACTGCGAAAAAAAGACTTAGGAATAGTTCGGGAACATGTTCTTTTAAGCCTTCTAAGATCTGCCAAGGAGCGGCGCCGTAAGAATATCTTTTAAATAATTGCGCGGAAAGGACATACAAACCCGGCAGTATGGCAGCTAAAAATACACCCATGGGCGGATAAATAAGGTTTATCAGATGAATAATGGGAGCGAAAAGCAATAACGCGAGCAGTGATAGAGTTTTTATATCAAAACGACGAGACAAATATGCAGATATAATGTTACCGGAAAGTTCCATGCGATTAATTTCCTTGATATCTTTTTCTATTGCTTTTATCAATGAATGATTTTCGCGTGTGATCTCGTGCTCAGGAGCTTGGATGAGTTTTAACCGGCAAGAAGAGCAACAAAAATCCGTAAGAACTTGAGTTTGCACCTCCAGATTTACGCCTAAATCCAAAGCATTCTCCAGATCGGCATCAGTCCATTTGGGAGAAGAGCGGTTGATAATATAATCTTCCAGCCAGGGGTGGATCGCGCCGTTATAAGAGTATGCAATATGAGAAACGGCTTCCAAGATTTCATTGTTTACATTTTTTCTTTTTGCCATAGCCAAACCATGGCCCATGTTTAAAATTTTTTGTATTTCATCCAACCGCGAAGGATGTATAGCCAGGGCGTACTGTAATTCAAAAGGCAAACTGGAAAGTTTTTCCAAAGCGCGCGAACCGGATACGACCGACCAATTGACTTTCTTTCGGTCAACAAAAAAATTGCGGCTCGCGCCAATACCAAGGCCACTAAAAATGGCTTTTACATCCATGCAAACATTATATCATAAAAAAGACCTCCGAATGCGGAGGCCTTAGCTTTCAAACTTTCTTTCTGCTGAGCTTAAGCAGAGTAGGGGGAACCGAAGGCGTGATACTGCCATCAGGACGAACTATACAGTGAGTTTCGCTGATACCTTCATCTATGCTAAAGGCAGAGGAGTATTCCGGAGGCTCGTAAACCGTTCCGCTGAAAGCGATTTTTCTTAGCGCTTTGCAGAGCAAATTAAAACCATTGTAAACAGGGTCGGTATCACCGTACGAGTTTGGCGCCAGGAAGCCTTCGCCGATAACAGCATCGCCGATATCGTGATGTTTTAGCGCTGTTTGCAGGTGGCGAAGCAGATTTTTATATCCAAGCTCTTCAGGAACCCGAGCCAAGAGCAAGCAAATCAATATCCTGTTTTTCGTCGCGTTAAGATGAAAAGTATCACCAGGATTTTGCGCGACCCTGATTCGTTCTATGGTTTTGCGGCGCAGATTGAGCTCGCGACGGATTATTTGCATGGCGCGGGTTTCGCAAACAGGAATTTCTTGGAATGCCGGAACAAATATTTGCTCGTGGTCCGCGGATAACTCTCTAAACGGCTTTAGCTTGAGACCATGGGAGTTCACACAAATCTCCTTGTAAAGTACATAAATGACTTACCACATTTTACAAAAGACATCAATGGCCGCATTGACCTAAACCGCAAAAAGAGCAATCATGTCAGCATGCCGTTAATTAAAGACGCTTTAGATGCGTATACGCAACTTAATATAAAAGATACGCTGTTGCTTATGGCAAAAGCTATAAGCAAATCCAAAGAATATGTACTAACCCATTCGGATTACAAAATTACGCAGGCGCAGTATAGGAAATTTGAGGTTTCAGCCAGCCGCAGGTTAAAAAACGAACCAATGGCTTATATTTTAGGTTTTCAGCCTTTTATGGGATACGACTTTAAAGTTAACTCATCAGTTCTTATACCGCGTCCCGAGACTGAATCACTGGCACAGATGTTAGTAGAGGATATGAATAAGCCAGGGGCGGATAAAAGAAAAATGTTTGCAATAGATATTGGTACAGGTTCGGGCTGTATCGCCTGTTATGTAAAAAAAATCGTACCCAAGGCAAACGTAATTGCCAGCGATATCTCCCCTGCTGCATTAAGTGTCGTAAAATATAATGCTAAAAAATTATCCACAGTTCTAAAAATTATCCACAGTAACTTATTAGATGAAAAACTTTCTGAAGAGTTAAAAAAATGCTTATCGAGAAAAGGCGGAACATCAATCTTCATTGCGGCCAACCTCCCCTACCTCCCCCACTCTGATGCCCAACATATGCAAAAAGACGTAATCGATTATGAACCCAAAATTGCGCTTTTTGCGGATGATGATGGTGCTTATTTGATTAAAAAATGTATTCAACAATTTAAAAACTTTATTAACCAATCGGTAATCCAAGATAATAAATGGAATTTTTATTTTGAAATCGATCCCCCGCAAGCTGAAACGATTAAAAAATTTGCTAAAGAAAATTTCCCCAGCGCAAAGGTTGAAATAAAAAAAGATCTTTGCGGAAGAAAAAGATTTTTAACTATTGCTACAGAACATTGATATCCGCGCCAAGCCCTTTTAGTTTGCCGATTATATTTTCGTAACCTCTTTCGATGTGTTCGACTCCCGTAACGGTTGACGAGCCTTCGGCCATTAAAGCAGCAAGTATATAAGAAAAACCGGCCCGTAAATCCGGGATTTGAATGTCTGAAGCGGTAAGCGGAGTCGGGCCTACTATAATGCATGAATGTTTATAGTTTTGATGTTTGTAGCGGCACTCTTTGGATCCAAGGCAATCGGAATGCAATTGGATTTTGGCTCCCATTTTATTCAATGACTCCGTATAGCCAAAACGATCTTCAAAAATTGTTTCATGAACTATAGAAACACCTTCCGCTTGTGTTAAGAGCATAACAAAAGGCTGTTGCCAGTCGGTCATAAAGCCCGGATGTACATCGGTTTCAAGCACAATAGGTTGGTATTTTTTTGCTGAATAAAACATGATGCCCTCGGGTTTTATCTCAAAAGGGACTCCGACCCGGCGCAAAGCATTTAGGTATGATAAAAGATGATCTTGCTTGGCGCCTTCAACAAAAACTTCTCCACCAGTTAGAGCTGCTGTGATGCCAAAAGAGGCGGCTTCTATTCTGTCGGCAATTACTTCATGCGAGGCGCCGTTTAACTCGTCCACGCCCTCAATTACCCATGTGCGATTGGCTTCGAGGTTTATGATAGCGCCCATGGATTGCAGGAGCTTGGCTGTGTCCATTATCTCAGGCTCGATCGCGGCATTTGAAATGGTTGTCGTGCCTTTGGCGCGCACGGCCGCTAACATTAAATTTTCAGTTGCGCCAACCGAAGGAAACGGCAATTCTATAACCGCGGCCTTAAGTTTATCTGCTTTGATGGTATAACAATCGTCTTCACAGATTATTTCAGCACCCATTTTTTTGTAACCTTCCAGATGTATATCTACCGGCCGGGCACCTATTTTACAGCCGCCAAGCATTGGTATCTTAGCCTCGCCAAAGCGGTGTAAAAGAGGACCAATGAGTAAAATTGGTATTCGATTCTTGCGGCTATAAGCAGAAACCACGTCTCCATTTTTAATTCCATTGGCTTTGATAGTCAGCTTATCACCTTCTCGACGCACTCCGACTCCAACTCTTTCGAGCAGTTCCAGCGTAGCGGTAACATCGCTTATAGCCGGTACATTGGCAAGCGTAACCTCTTCATCAGTTAAAAGAGACGCGACCAATTGTTTTGTGGCCGCGTTTTTTGCGCCGCTTACCTTAACCGTACCGTTTAATGGCTTACCTCCTCTAACTACATAAGCTTGTGAATTTTTTTGCATATAGTTTGAAACGCAATCATCCGTTAATTTATGACAATGTTAGTATAGCGGTTCATAATCGGGAAGACTTGCAATTTCTATCCAGGTATTACCTCTGTAAAAAGACACGTCTCTGCCATCAGCCGTTGTGATTTTATAGAAATCGTCCGATTCTCTACTCCAAAGAACATCGATAGCTTCACCGCCGCCAAAATACCATCCCCTGCCCTGGCCGGTTGTCTTTATATACAGCCTGCCTTTATCATCTAATACTTTTTGAACCGTGCTTAAGACCAAAATATTTTTTGCGTTAATATCAGCCCCTTTTTTATCTTTATCACGGACATTAGAGAGAAATCTGGCGTAAGAGTTTGTTTCGGGTTCGTATACCCAACGCACTCTGTAAGAACCTTTAAACGGTATTGTTATATCCGTTACCTCCCCCGGCACGAAATCTTGGGGAGTGTCGGTATAATGCCATGAAGTGAAGAAACCTGGTTCCCATTGTCTATCTTTTTCTACTTGTTTTAAATTTTCACTGCTTGTGTAAACATTGTGCGGAGCGTAACGATGTTTGGAGCGCCAGAAATACGATTCACCCGCCATTTCGTCCAAGTTCCTAAAACCGATTAACCCGCCGATTCTGTTTAACGCCTCGGGACTGCCCCCCACATGGGCATATATGGCATTCAATCCCCTCGCCCACTCAACGTAATAAGGACGAGCACTTCTAATGGGGCCGATTTCATCAACTTCGGCCTTCGCGTCAAAAACGGCCAACAAACGCGTTATACCTCCTTCGACAGGAGACTCGATAACCAGACTTGCTCGGTTGATTCCGGAAATAGGGCGAGCATCGACATGATTTTCGATCATAACTGCCCTAGGTAGAAGATTTGCTTCTTCTTCGGGAACTATAATACCGTCTAACGCGCGCTCTGCCATGCCTTCGATAATTAGTTCCGTCTTTTGCGGAACTTCGAGATTTGAATCATCAGCCAAAGGCGCGGCTTTCGGCTCTCTGATTGCATAGGTTAGAGCTACGGCTATTGCTATTAGGATTAAAAAAGCGCCTACTGCCAATTGCAGTAAATGGCGCTTTACCCATTGCTCCGCTTTTACAGCCTTGCCTGAATTATTAGTTGTTTGATCCTCCTGACGCTTTATCATGTTGCGTATATTACTCTTCTTTCTTTTCGGTACCGCCTTCTTCAGAAGTTTCATCTTCCTTCTTTTCTTCGCCCTCTGTCTTTACCTCGGAGACATCGCCAATCGATTGTTCTTCGAGTTTCTTGAGCTCTTCTTCAGAGAGAGGTTCTTCAACCGCGGCAATTAGCTGATCGCTTTCGTGATTAATCTTTACTCCATCCGCTACAGACAGCGAGCTTACCAAGATACGATCTTCGTAGGTTTTTAATGCAGATAAATCAACCACCAATTCTTTGGGAAGATTCGCGGGCAGACATTCAACCTCCACTTCTTCAAGATTTTTGATAAGAGTACCACCCATCTTTACAGCGTCTGATTCACCTTCAAAGACAAGCGGAACTTCTACGGTAATCGGTTGATCCATGCGGATTTGTCGGAAATCGACATGAATGGGTGCCATTGTTACCGGGTGCACTTGCACATCTTGAATCAGAGCCTTAACCGGCTTTTGATCGTCAATTATCAAATCAAATAAAGAGGAATATTTCACTTCGCGATATAAGTGCAAGAAATCCGAAGGCCCTATATATAAGGATACGGAAGGAATTCCGTTGCCATAGACAACGGCCTTTAAAGGTTCTCGGCCGTTAATCGGTTCTACGACTTCCTCTGATTTGCGTGTTTTTGCTGTTAATACAGTCATAAATGGTAAGTCAAACGCCTTAATGTCTTAACGCCATAACGTCGAATTTACGCACTTTTTACGCTTGACGTGAACGTTAGACTTTTATTAGTTTGTTCGATATTAAGCGAGTTTTTCCCGTATGTCAAGTAGATTCTGGCACAAGTCTTGGCTTTGTTGGGTGATTATTTTATGAGCTTTGATGCAATAATCAGAGCTGATCACATCGGCTTTTGGGAGCTTTAAAGCGTCTTCGGCGGCCGCGTCGGTTACCAAGCCTATCGCGCTTACACCCGCCTCCCCCAAAACCACATGATAAAAAAGGCCATGCCCGCAAGCCGCACAGGTTGAGTGGTATAATTTTACCTTCGCGTTCTCATTAATCAGCTTTACGAATTCTGAAGGATAGAGCGATTTACACATCGGACAGTGAGTCATGAGAGGAAGCATGTTTCCGCTATTCATATTCTATAAGAATATATTCAAAAAACGTATTAATCAAGTGCGCTTTTACTGTCGGCCGAATGTGAAGTAATCTGCATGTTTAATACTATGCCAATAGCAATGTAGCCCGCGACCAAAGATGAGGCCGCCGCAGAGGCAAACGGCAGAGGAATGCCCGTAACCGGCATGATGCCCATATTCATGCCCGCGTTAATTAAGATATGTAAACCGAACATTCCCGCTATCATTACACTAAAGGTTTGCACAAAGACGTCGCGTGATTGATAGCCTACAAACAAAATTCTAAGCAACAATACTCCGAACAAAAACATGATAACCGCAAGCCCAATAAAGCCCAACTCTTCTCCCATCACAGCAAACATAAAATCAGTGGAGGCTTCGGGCAGGAAACGCAGGCGTGATTGACTGCCCTCCCCTATTCCTTTGCCGAACCAACCGCCCGAACCTATGGCTGTTTCGGCTTGAATTACATTATAGCCGGCACCCAAGGGGTCGGCTTCGGGATTCAGAAAGGAAGTAATACGATCCTGTTGATATGGAGCCAATAGAAAACTCCAAGCTATATACGCGGTCGTTAGGCTTGCGCCGATTAAGAGAGCCCAGGTTTTTTTACTTAGACCGGCAAAGGCGATTCCCACAAGCCAAATAAATAAAACAACCATAGCCGAACCGAAGTCCGGCTGCAGCATGATTAACCCAACGTACAAACTCATGGCAAAAAAACTTCCCAAAAATGTAATCCAATCCAGTTTTTTGTGAACTTGTTGATAAAAATACGACGCTAAAAATAAAGCAAACAGTACTTTAGCGATTTCGACAGGCTGAACACCAACAGTTCCCAACCTAAACCAGCCTTGAGTGCCGCGGACTTCGGTTCCAAAAATGAGCACACCGGCAAGCAAAAGAAAGCCTATGATATAGGCCACCAATCCATAGCTCCTTAAGCGCCGATAATCCCAAAGCATCAAAGCCGCCATTCCAACCAAACCGATTAAAACCGCGATGAGCTGTTTGCGAAACTGTAATAAGCTGGCGATTTCGTATGAAGTGCCGATTCCATAAATCATTAAAAGCCCCAAAGTGGTCAATACAAATAAAGAACCGACTAAGAGCCAATCTATTCTGCGCAAAAATTCAGCCCATGACGCTACCATGACAATAATTTACACCAACACGAAGAAGAGTCAAACGTACATGAGGAGCTTACAGCGCGGAGCACGAAGCACGAAGCACGAAGCACGAAGCACGGAGCGTTCGGTGGGGGTGGTGAGTTATTGATCTGATCAGAGCCTGCTTGTTGGTAGATAGGCATTAGTATCTAAGAGATTTATGACGGGAGTGAGCTCGGTTTGGGTTACCGATTGAATACTGTCGTACCAATAAAGATCCACCGAACGAGTTTCGCCGGGCTTGAGTTCGCGAATATTAACTTTGTTTACCGCCACAACAGTGCGGCCGCGCATGAGTTTGACTACGTAATCCAGTGACCAATAACCGTAGGCGCCATTATTTACAACATCAAAAGTTGTACGGGATACGCTTCGGCCGGCAGTTGTTTGAGCCGTGCTAAAGTTTACATTTTGGGTTGATATTCCGCCAAAACGTTCGTCGATAAACTTTTGATAATCGTAGTCGACTTCTGATGGTTCCAGCCGGTGCCATCTGACATTATCGATAATTAGTTGCGCAGTTCTGGCATTTGGAGAGGCGGACTTAAAGCCCAGTTCGGTAAGAGTTGTTAGCTCGCCGGGCAATACAAAGCCTTGGCGAGCAGGAGTCTGCTCACCGGCCACATTGAACCGATAAGTAAATTCCGCCCACCATTGTTCGTTGGGATTTTCCAAATCTACAGCCAAATCCAAACGGTCTTCGGTTGTTGGGAAAACAAGAACCGCCGAAGTACCCACATTAAGCGGCCTGTCTTGCATGATACGGTCTAAATTTTGTTGGTTGGACGCAATCTCTAAAGTTATTCGAGATTCGCGAGGATAGCTGATGGCATAGGCATCTAACAGACCCCAGAGTACATAACCCCATACGATCACGTTTAAAACAATAAGAACAATCCGAAACCATCTGCGTATTACAAGGCGGTTACGCACCCACCATGAAGCCGCTTCGAGCTCGCCCTCGGTGAATCCGCGGCCCACTACTGTGTTTTCTGCCATATGGGCTTATTATACCATAAATATGTGTCAATTAATTAATGACCAATAATCAAACAATGACCAATCACCAAATACCAATAATCAATGAATGGCCAATGACCAAGCTCTCCTCGAGTCTGAGCGACCTCGGAGTCGAAGACCAATAATCAAACAATGACCAATCACCAAATACCAATAAACAATTAAATTACAAGGATACAAATTCCAAGGGTACAAACAAATTCAAAATACAAAACTAAAGAAGAGGATACAAGCTCCAAGGATAAAAGCTCCGAGGACGCAAATCGAGCTCTACTCGACAAACAAATTCAAAATATTAAATACAAAACATAGTATGCGTTTGAAATTTTGAATTTTTGGTTTGGAATTTGTTTGTATCTTGTATCCTTTGAATTTGAGCTCTTTAACCTGTGTTCTTGTGATTTGTTTATATTAGGCGTTTTGCGGATAAAAATGTACCGGATTCGAAGTTAAGTTCCCAGACACTGCCCATGGGCATATCGATGCTGTGGATTTTGGGCCAGGGCAAGTTTTGCAGTTTTATGATTGCCGAAGCCATCGGTTCACGATGTGAACAGATAATAGCGTCTCCTTCCGGGCAGTTTGCTACAGAATCTTGGATAGCGGAGATCACTCTATCGGCCATGTCATTTAGAGGCTCCATTCCATCTGTGACAAAATCAGATGAGTAGTATCCCGAATTTTCGAAAAAATCTTGCAGTGGTCGCCCAACCCAATCCCCCATGTCCCATTCGGTTAAGCGTTCATCCAACGTGACCGGTACTTCAAGCGCTCGCGACAAGATGGATGCGGTTTCTTGCGCGCGCTCCAAAGGCGACGCTGTGATTGAGCATAGCTTTAAGTTTTGAGCTTTTAGCTTTGAGCTTAGTTTGGTGATTTGACTCTCTCCGGCTTGCGACAAGTGCCAGCCGGGTTGACGGCCGTAGTTGATTCCTTCGGGATTTTGTACTTCGCCATGGCGGATTAGGTAGATTTTCATACTGTCTGAACCTTGACATTGTCGTTCGCGAACGACGTGTCTTGATTAAACATGATTTTCGCTCATATTAACATGATTACTGAAGGAGTTAAATTTCTATATATTTCTAGCGATGCAAAGCACAATATCGAGCATGGGCTCTTGACAATACATGTAAACCATGATAGGTTGACGATAATCGCGGGATAAGCGGTTTTTTGAACCCGCGGGGGGCGAAGACTGATGGATGCGGCCGCTTTGCATCTTTCGTCCGTTGAGGAGTCATTTGACCCTCTTCGAGCCATCGCGCACCGCACTTTTGATCGGGCGGACATTTGTGGGCAATGTGCCCTATTGTGAATCGCCCAAACATTTGATTGCGGTGCGCATTCTATAGGATACTTGGTCAGAGTCCCCTGGGGGACACGCAGTCGACTGCGTTTGATGGCCTTGTAGTTGGTTATCCCTGTCGTGACGGGGATCAGCCGACGCGCTCTCGGCTTATGGCCGATAATTATCGGAACATAAGAGAGTGGCGCGCAATTCTTTCAGCGCTGCCGGTTTATGGGCGACATGAGTCAATGCCCCAAACCGATTTGCAGCGCTTTTTTTAATATTTTGAATACTTTTGAAGGAGCCTCCGTTTTGTAGGGGCGAACCTTGTGTTCGCCCGACAAGTGTCTACAGCAATAGGCGAACACAACCCTTCACTCTAGGTTACGGGTTACAAACTGGGTTCGCCCCTACTGATGCCGGGAGGATGCCGTTTGTGAGGCTTGACAATCCCGCTTGATAACTGCGGGTATTTTAGCTAACATATGCTCGTTATATGCCAAAAAATACTGAAGAAAAGAAGCCTAAAAGCAAGGCAAAAAAGGGTTCTTACGGAGCCGAGCAGATTTCGGTTTTGGAAGGGTTGGAGCCGGTTCGCAAGCGCCCCGGAATGTATATCGGTTCCACGGGCGAAACCGGTTTGCACCATTTGATTTGGGAGGTCGTAGACAACTCGTTTGATGAAGCCATGGCGGGGCACGCTGATTTGGTTACGGTTACATTAAACGATAATGGCAGTGTGAGCGTGTCCGACAACGGCCGCGGTATTCCGGTTGATATCCATAAACAATATAAAGTTTCCGCGCTGGAACTTGTGCTTACAAAATTGCACGCCGGAGGAAAGTTTGGCGGTGACAGTTCTGGTTATAAAATATCCGGAGGTTTGCACGGAGTTGGTGTTTCGGTTGTTAACGCTTTATCCGAATGGGTGGAGGCAACCGTTTATCGCGACGGCGCAGAATGGTTTCAGCGTTATGAAATCGGCAAACCCAAATCCAAAGTTAAAAAAGTGGGCCCAAGTAAAAAACACGGCACGACCATTACCTTTAAACCGGATGCAAGTATTTTTTCGACTACCGAATTCGATTTAAAGACCGTTTACGATCACCTGCGCCAGCAATGCTATTTAACCAAAGGTGTGAGAGTTTTGATCGTGGATAACAGAGATAAAAGCCAACCGATAGAATACGGTTTCTACTTTGAAGGCGGAGTTAAATCTTATGTAAAGCACCTAAACAGCAAAAAACAGCGAAAGCATGATAATATTTTTTATGTAGAAAAACAGATTGATACCGTGAACGTGGAAATCGGAATCCAATATACGGATGACTTTAAAGAAACCTTGATGGCTTTTGCCAATAATATCTACAACCCTGAAGGAGGAATGCATGTAATCGGTTTTAGAACCGCTCTAACTCGTGTATTAAATAATTACGCGCGCAATAAAGGTTATTTAAAGGAAAAGGATGATAATTTGAGCGGTGATGATGTTAGAGAAGGTTTAACAGCAGTTATTTCTGTTAAGATTCCGGAGGCGCAATTTGAAGGGCAGACCAAGGCCAAACTTGGTAATCCGGAGGCCAGAGGCGCGGTAGAATCATTGATGAACGAGTCATTAGCGATTTTCTTAGAAGAGAATCCAAAAGACGCGGAAGCTATAATCGGCAAATGCGTTTTGGCGCAAAGAGCAAGAGCGGCCGCCAGAGCCGCACGCGACACGGTGATAAGAAAGGGAGCGCTGGAGGGCTTGACATTGCCCGGCAAACTTGCCGATTGCTCGAGTAAAGACCCTTCGGCTTCCGAGTTATACATAGTTGAGGGAGATTCGGCAGGAGGCTCGGCCAAACAAGGACGCGACCGCGAACACCAAGCCATACTCCCCTTGCGCGGCAAGATATTAAACGTGGAACGAGCCAGGTTGGATAAAATGCTGTCGAACAATGAAATAAAAAATTTGGTTATAGCGCTTGGAACAGGTATCGGAGAAAATTTAGACATGGATAAATTGCGGTATCACAGGATTGTGATCATGACCGATGCTGATGTTGACGGATCGCATATAAGGACGCTTTTACTGACTTTATTTTACAGGTATTTCCCGCAACTGATTAACGACGGTTATATTTATGTGGCCCAACCTCCGCTTTATAGAATCGCGAAAGGCAAGAATGTCCAATACGCTTATACTGAAGACGAAAAAGAAAAAATTCTTGCCGAGCTCATAAAGCTTAAGGACGAGAAGAAGAAAGATAAAAAGACGGAAGTTGAGGCTGAGGAAGCGGCGGCCGAGGAGGCTGAGCCGGCAGAAGGTGAAGAGGAAGATGAGGAGAAGAAAAAGTACGCCGGTATCAGCTTACAGCGCTATAAAGGTTTGGGTGAAATGAATCCGGATCAGCTTTGGGAAACCACTATGAATCCGGAAACACGTGTAATGAAGCGGATCACTATTATGGATGCCGCGGAAGCTGATGAGACATTTACGATCCTTATGGGCTCGGAAGTAGCGCCTCGTAAAAAGTTTATCCAAACACACGCCAAGAAAGCGACTGTGGATGTATAATCATATCAATATTTAATAATTATAATTTATTATCTACCATTTAGTATCTAGTAGTCATTTTATAGCTTCTAGATACTAACGTTTTTTTTGGAGGCGGGTATTGACCTTGTTTGGATGTAATGGTAGAGAATAAATATGGCTTATGAAAAATTTTGAAGATGGGCGTAGCGGCCAAAATTTTTGCGTCTATTTATTGTATGATAAAAAGAGGCGCTTTCTTTTGCAGTTGAGATCGAAAAGAAGAAAGTTTTTACCGCATTATTGGTGTTTTTTCGGAGGACGTATCAATAAAAACGAAACGCCTTACGAGTCTCTAAAAAGAAAAGCTTGCCAAGAATTGAATTACGAAGTTAAAAATGCCAAGTATATTCTCTCCACTTCATTTGAACATCAGGATTTTCAATCCCATTTACATATTTTTGCGGAAGAATATTCAGCAAAACATCAAATTAGTTTAAAAGACGGTGAAAATTGGGGATGGTTTGATGTTTCGCAGTTAGATACCATTAAAATGCAAGAGCACGACAGAGCTCTTTTATTTTATGTAAACGAGTGGATTAAGGCCCAAAAAGAAAGAGATGTTTCCATAATTTTATTGCATGATGAACATAATAGGATCTTATTGCAAAAGCGCGAAAATAACCGCAAATTTTTACCGGGGTATTGGTCTTTCTTTGGAGGCGGTTTAGAGCCGGGCGAGAACACCTATCAAGCCATGATAAGAGAGACTAAGGAAGAACTGGGTTATAAACCCAAAAATCCGATTTTAATCATGAAAACAAATTTTCAACACCAATTTTCTAAGGCCAATTTAGCGATTTATTTGGACTTTTGCGACACACCTGAAACACTGCGTTTGCAAGAAGGGCAAAACTGGGGTTGGTTTGAGCTTGAAGCTGTAAAAAAGCTCAAAATGTTGGAAAGCGATAAGTATATTTTGGCCTATATGTTTGAATATCTGCAAAAGAAGAGGCAAAATCGCACCCCAATTTTGACGCCTCCAAGGCATGCGAGTAAAATCTATACATATGAAAGATAAAAAAATAGCCATTATTGGCGCGGGTCCCGGGGGTTTGGCCGCCGGAATTTTGTTAGGGCACCATGGTTTTGACGTTCATATTTACGAAGCCAAGGGCCATCCGGGAGGAAGATGTTCCTCTTTTATGCTGGGTGATTATAAGTTTGATGTTGGCCCTACTTTTTTAATCATGCGCTACTTGCTGGAACAGATTTTTACTGAAACCGGCAGAAAGTTGGAAGATTATGTTGAGCTTATGCCTCTAAGCCCTATGTATAGGCTGTTTTTTGACGATAAGGTGATAAACATCTATTCGGAGAAGGAGAAGACTCAAGCCGAGTTAGATAGAGTATTTCCTAAAAGCGCGAAGGGATACGATGCTTTTAAAGAGGTTGAAAGAAACCGCTTTAACGCGATAAAAGGTTTCTTGGAGAGGCCGAATACAAATCCTTGGGACGCGCTTACTTGGGAGTTTATCAGCCAATTCCCCAAGGCTGCTTTTGGAAGATCGATCTATGAAGTTTTGGGAGATTATTTTGAGGAAGATAAAGCCAGGCTTTCATTTACTTTTCAAGCCAAGTATTTGGGCATGAGCCCTTACGAATGCCCGGGAGCTTTCGCGATAATCCCCTTTGTTGAACATGAGTTTGGCATAGACCATGTAAAAGGAGGCTTGGCAGAGCTAAGCAATGCCATGGCAAAACTTTGCGAGGAGGTTGGCGTTAAATTCCATTACAATACACCGGTTAAGAAGTTGATCATGGAGGGGCGAGCCGTAAAAGGAGTGGAACTGGAGGATGAAAAAGTTATGGCAGATGAGGTTATTATAAATGCTGATTTTGCGATGGCCATGAACAAGTTGGTGCCGCCGGGAGCTTTAAAAAAATACACACCGGAATATTTGGCCAAACAGCCTTATTCTTGCGGAGTTTTTATGATGTATTTAGGCGTAAAACGAGAATACGATCTGCAGTTCCATAATATTGTTTTTGCCAAGGATTATAAAACCAATATATTAAATATAATGCAGGGTAAGTTGATCGGCCCGGATTTGAGTTTTTACGTGAGGAATGCCGGTTTGATCGACAAGACGCTCGCTCCGGAAGGCAAATCCGCACTCTACGTTTTGGTTCCGGTTCCCAATAAATTCAGTTCTATCGATTGGAGGCAGGAAAAAGATAAATTAAGACGCTGGACATTGGATGCGATGAAAGAAAAATTGGGCATGGATGATATCGAGGATATGATAGAGGAAGAGAAGGTTTTGACGCCCGATGAATTTGAGGGAGATTACATGGTTTACCAAGGCGCGGTATTTAACTTGGCGCACGACCTTAGACATATGCTTTGGCTAAGGCCGAGAAATAAATTTGAAGATTTGGATAATTGCTATTTGGTGGGCGGAGGCACACACCCGGGTTCCGGGCTTCCAACGATTTACCAGTCCGGCAAAATCGCGGCAGACCTCATAACCGATAAATACAAGTCAACTACGTCTAACGTCGAACGACGGAATTAATAAATAATAAATAATAAAGCTGACACTGAACGGTCTCGTGTTTATCACGAGAATCCGTTTATAACGAGTTGAACGTCTGCTAGATACTAGATACAAGATACTAAAGATGCAGCTAGAGGCTAGAAGCTAGAAGCTGTTTATGGTAGATAATGAAAAGACCTCCCGATTGGGAGGCTTTGGTTAGTTCTTGCGGGGGCGAATGAGGTAGATGAGTGAAGATATGATAACAAGTGCTGTGCCGGTGATTATCCAGAGGTTGGCTACTTCTAACGCGGATTGGCCGCCATTTTTGAGGATGAAGGAGCAAATTAAGTACACAACCACGGTTGCAGAGCTTGCGATAATGCTGTGCAACGAATCATAAGTGGCTTTGTAAGAGCTCTGTGTCCGCCTATGTATGAATGGCACTAAAACCGGCCTAAACAGACCGCGGCCGATTTCATGGATCATGCAGAATAATAACGCGCTTGGGAGCATGCGGCTAAAACCCGCGCCCAACAAACCTATGCCGCTAAGCAAACCGGCTAATATTATCAATTCTTTTTCGTACTTCCGGGTGAGGTCGGCGCCCTTTTTGTTTTGTTTGCTTCTGCCGGCATGATAGCGAGTTATGAGCCAAGGACCCAAGCCAAACATGGGATAAAAGATTAACCAGGCAATTCCAAGGTTGTCTTTCATGCCCCATGGGTCGCTAAGATAGATGGTCCAGTAATGATTGAAGGCGAAACCCAATGGGAAAGCCATAACTATCAGCGTAGCCCATCTTAAAGATCCACCCTTAAGCCAAGCATCACGACTATCTTGGACAGTACTCCATCTCCCCTCCTTGGCGTTTTTATCATTTGACTTACTGCCGGCAATTACTTCACCTTGAGCTTTTATTTGCCACAAAGCTATGGCAAACGCAAGAGAAAGTGAGACACCGCCAAGCAACCAGACCGTTCTAAAGCCGAGGAACTTTGCGATATAGGCTCCGCCCACACCGCACAATAACGCTGTATATGTGATATAACTGGCGTTTTGTGCGTGAATCTTTCCGAGAGATTCACTCCTGTTTTCTCTGGTTAATGCATCCGTTAACCAAGCGTCTGAAGCGCCTGAATTAAAAGCGATGCCGATGGCGATCATAATCTCGGATAACAAAGCGCTCCAAAAATTAAATGCCAAGCTGTAGCCAAAAAGCCCAAGGCCAAAGAAGGCGATGCCCATTTTTACGGACCAGCCTCTGCCTCTTTTATCAGCCAGTACTCCGGTTGGAACCTCCATCAATGCCACAACTATCCAGAACAAAGCTTCCAAGACGGCCATTTCATCCAATGAGATACCAATGCTTTTTTGGAAAGGTGCGAAGATGGTAGAGATGAGAAACACTCCCACCATGCGCATGACATTTAAGGAGATGTAAATTGTCTCAATCCGCATCTCGTATTTCTTCACTTGTGCAAGGAACATTTACTCTCCCTTTTTGGACACAAAAAACCCGGGGTTATTCCCGAGTCTGTGAGGGCACCAACTACCCCCAGCCCCCTCTTTAACAAATAGGGGTACGCAAGTTTTAGTTTATTGAGGGTGACTTAGTCTCCATACAAATCCGGGAATGCGAAATGCAGCCGATATAAATATCAGATACAAGAGCAAACATATTCGGATTTGTATGAAGTTGTGTTTTCATATGAAGATATTAGAACACGAATAGGAAAATGTGTCAATATAGCAAAATATCCCAATGGAGGTTTTAATTTTCTAGTTTTCAGCTCCGAGTTGGCTTAGTATGCCTAAGAATGAATCCAGGGGAAGGGCTCCGGAAACAAGTTCGCCTTTAATAAATGTGGCGGGAGTACCTTGTACGCCGGCCATGGCGCCTTGATCGTAATCTTCTTTAACATGGGTTGATTTGATGCCGCTGTCCAAGCAAGCGTCGAATTGACCGCGATCTAAGCCGATATCAGAGGCGGCTTGCTTAAATGCCGACACACTCATACTGCCGGTTTGATTGAGTTCGAAAAGCTTGGAATGCATTTCCCAAAATTTACCTTGATCGGCCGCGCACTCGGAGGCTTCGGCAGCTTTTTCGGCACTTGCATGAAAAGCTAAGGGGAAATGGCGAAAAACTATGCGTACGTCGTTAGGGTAAGTATTTCTGATCGCATCCATGGTGGCTTTGTGGCGCGCGCAAAACGGGCATTCGAAATCCGAATATTCGATTAGAGTTATCTTGGCATCAGCCGGACCTTTAATGTGATCGCGAGAGGGATCCACGGCGGGCAATCCGGTTTCTTCGGTGTCGGGTATCTCCAACAAATACTCCAAGATAGTATCCGACATTCCCAAGACGATCTTATTAATGTCTTCATTCGTGGCACCCAATCCCAAATAACGCATTATCTGGTAAGCAGCGTTGCCGTCTTCCATGTATATAGCACGGCATTTAACCGGGTCTACATAATATGCCTCTCCGTGCTGTTCTACTTGCAATAAAATCTCCCCTTTTAAACGATTAGCCAAAGAATTGTAACGGCAGGCGGAGGTTGATTTGTTCATTTCGGAGGTGTCGGCAACCTTGGGGATTTTTGCCAAATCAGAATCCGTTATTCCCAAGCTAAAATGACGCATCATTTGGTAAGCGGCGTTGCCGTCGGGCATGTAATAACGCATGGAATCTTTATTTCGAACAAACCAAGCTTCGCCATGGTCTTCGACTTGCAAGAGGATTCGGCCTTTTAAACGATCTGCCATTGCTTGGTTATAAAAACCAGAGTTGTTGTTGTAGGTGAAAATAGGAGTGCCGTTGGAGTTATGATAGTGATATTCGTTTTGATACAAACCCCAATTATCGCAATTAGTTTTGCAATAATGGCCGCCCTTGGAATCCGTGGAGCCAGGGTGAGCCTGAGCAAATTGCGGTAGAAGCAAAGCAATACCTAATAAAAAAGAGAAAGCTAAAAATATTCGTTTCATAGAGTTGTGCTAATAATCTTTCAGAAAAGTTAACATGATATTAAAATGACCACAATGACTTGGTCTATGTTTGACTCAAATTGTGAATAAGGCTAAATTATTTTATATGCAAACAAGACATTTATATATTGTATTGGGAATTTTAATGATATTGCTCGCTGGTTTGGGGTTTTACGCGGGATGGACCGTTTCTAGGCCAGCCGAGTATACGCGAACGGTTGACGCGCAGGTTATATTAACTGCATTGCGGGACAGAGGTTTTTTGGTAACGCAGACTTATATTTTTGACCAGCCGGTTACAATCGAAAAAACGAGCGGAAGCGCTTTTAAAGATTTTTTCTTTGGGCAGACGATTACGGCCAGAGGAGCCATGGAAGTTAACATGGGAATCGACTTGGCCAATATCTCGAGTGATGATGTAACTATTGAGGAAGACAAGGTGACTATTCAGATACCTAAAGCCACTTTATTTAACGTAAGGCTGGTTGGCCCAATCGAGGTGGAAAACAAGCAAGGAATTTTAAAACGCATCTTGCAAGATGAGGATGGCTACAATGAAGCATTGAGCGAGCTATCAATGATCGCGGAAGAGACCGCGACACGGGAGGAGTTTGTGGAGCGGGCTACAGACAGAGCCAAGGAAGAAGTTAAACAGATGCTTGGGTATGTGGCACAAGGAAAAATAATTGACGTTAATGTTAAATGACAAATAATAAAGAATAAACCACCGCTATAGCGGAGTCCGCTGTAAAAAATAATTAAGCCCTGATTGCAGGGTTTTTTTATTATCCTATAAACCCCCAGCGCAGCTGGGGTGTACATTTGAAGGCAACGCCGTATGC
>CAYOMV010000011.1:0-19464 GCA_964405175.1 uncultured Gammaproteobacteria bacterium
GCTTAAAGGCTTATCATTTGCTTACAGCTCCGATGGCTGCTTATTATCGCCAGAGAGGCATATTGCTTACGATAAACGGAGAGCAGCCGATTCAGTATGTCTTTGAGGATATAATCAATAAGATTGCGAAATTGGGATTTCTTCCATAGAACATAGAACTTGGAATATAGAACATCGATTTTGTAGGGATAGATCTTGTGTCTATCCGTATTTTTAATTACAGATACACCCGGGCTTGATGTTATGAGTTATGTGGTATATGTTATGTGTAAGTTATGATTAGATTAAAGACAAAAGAAGAGATTGAAAAGATGAAGCGCGGAGGTGAGATTTTGTCGCGGACTTTGAGTTTGCTCGCGCAAAAATGTGTAGCGGGCGCTAATACCGAAGATTTGGATAAATTGGCGCGGGAGGAGTTTGCGAAAGCCGGCGGAGAGCCGTCGTTTTTGCATTATCAGATTCACAGCTCGGATCCGCCGTATCCTTCGGCTGTTTGTATTTCGATAAACGAGGAGGTCGTGCATGGACCGGCGACTCCAAATAGAGTCATCAAGGATGGTGATGTTGTGAAGATGGATATTGGCCTTTGGTATGAGGGCATGGCAACCGATATGGCGTGCACGGTTTTGGTTGGCAATGTGCCGGAAGCGGCGCGTGAATTATCCAGTGAGACGAAAAAGGCTTTGGAAATGTCGCTTGAAACAATCAAGGAAGGAAGCTGGTCGCATGAAGTCGGCAAGACTATTCAGAATTATTTAGAGCCAAAAGGTTACGGGATAGTGCGCGATTTGGTTGGGCATGGAGTGGGACACGCGGTACACGAAGACCCGCAAATACCGCATTTTCATGATAGGCGCTTGCCTCCGGTTAAATTAAAAGCGGGGATGTGTTTGGCGATAGAGCCCATGGTGGCGTTGGGAGATTGGCGCATTAAACAAAAAAATGACGGCTGGACTATTATTACAGCAGACGGATCGCTTGCCGCGCATTGGGAGGTAACTGTTTGCGTAACTGAAAATGGCTATGAGTTGATTACGCCGTGGCCGACTACTAAATAACAAATAATAAATAAAAAAAGAACAAATAGCAAGAGTGATAAAATAAACTCGTGATGAGCGGATTGACGTGATGAACGTAATTATGAATAAAGTTGTGAGAAGCGTGTGCTACTTCGCATCGTCTTATAATGATGCTGTTTTGGAACGGTTGAATGCTTTGGCGCGGAAATTGAAAGACGCTGGTTTTGTTTTACAAACAAAGAGAATTTGCGTTCCATGTCAATCTATAAAAGAGTTTGATAGTTCAGTACAAAATAAGGATATTTTATTGAGTATTGGTTCAGTTAACGAACAGCAGTTGCGTGAGAAGATGGATGAGTTTATAGAAGTAGATCGTTGTTCACTAAATTTTGATTTGACAGATGTTGAGATTACAAATAATCATATTGATTTTCTATTTGATGTCATCAATCGTAAACCTAGCAAGTCTTTTAATTTTACTTATACTTTTAATAATTTTCCGTCGAGTCCGTATTTCCCTTCAGCGGTTTATGAGAAAGACGGTTTTGCTCTTGGCTTGCAGCCAACCGATTTAGCAGAGGGATGTTCAAGTTTGGATGAGTGGTTCGAAAATATGTTGCAGGTTTGGAGAGAATTGGATGATATGTTTAAAGGAGATGAGGATTATTTGGGGATTGATTCATCTATTGCTCCACTATTTGAGGGTAATAGCAGCTTGGTTGAATTTATTAGGCGATTACATGGTTCATTTGAAGCTTCGGTTTTGACGGATACTTACTTAAGGATCACTAAGTATATTAAAGAGAACAATCCTAAACCAGTAGGTTTGTGCGGTTTAATGCTTCCTTGTCTGGAAGATTTCGAATTGGCGAAAGAATATGATTTAGGTAAATTTTCAATTGAACGAAATTTATTTTTATCACTGCATTCAGGTTTAGGAATTGATACCTACCCGATCGCTATTAATGAGAATAAGGAAAGAATTTTAAATATTTTGAAAGTTACTCAAAAATTATCCAATAAGTACAAAAAGCCTCTTTCAGCGCGGTTTGTTTCTGATGGTAGGTCGAGGATTGGTGAAAAAACAGATTTTGAAAATCAGTATTTGAAAGATGTCATAGTTAGGGAATTGTAGTTTATGAGCAATATGGATTCTTTCCGGAGGATTTTAGGTTCAGCTGGATGAGTATTAATTTGAAAAATTGAGATCACAAATTTTGACCTCAAGTTGGGGGTAAGGCATTTGCCCATAGTTTTAAAAAACTTTTGGACACAGAAGTTGAAGATGCGCTACAAATCGGTTATGGTAAAGACTGATAAAACATCAGTAAAGAAGCAAGAGGTGGCAATTAGAAATTAGCAGAGAGCAATTCATTCTGGCAACTAAGAGATAATTACTAATCACTAATTGCTAATTTCTAATTAAATGAAGCTATGAGAATTTTAGGAATAGATTACGGCGAGCGCAAAGTTGGTATCGCTTTGGGGGATACGGAGACGCGGATGGCCAGTCCGTGGATGATTTTGGATAACACGGGGCACGGGGAGTTGATTAAGCAGATAAAATTGGTGGTTGAGAATGAGAGTGTTGAAAGAGTGGTAATCGGAATCCCTATGGATACAAGGGATTTGTCTCAGGAGTCGAAACAGGCTGAGGCTGTGAGAACTTTTATTTCTGATTTGAGGTCGATAAATATTCCGGTTGATGAGGTTAATGAGATGCTTTCGACTTCACAAGCACAACATTCGCTCAAAGCATCCGGGTCGAAGGCAGAGGATGACGCGGTTGCGGCCGCAATCTTGCTTCAATCGTATTTAGACAAGACGGAAGTTTAAAGCAAAGGGAGTGATTCGTAAAAATATTCCCCTAATAACTCCGAAGAAACAAGACACAAACAAAATGTTTGTTAATATTTGTATCTTGGTTAATATTTGGTAATGTTTGCTCGAAGGGTATGAGTTACATTCGTGATGAAGTTGTGGTTTTAAAAAAGATGTCGATTCGGGAGTGGGATCGGCAGTATTTTTTGTATGGCAGGGAGCATGGGCTTTTGTTTGCTGTAGCTCGCGGAGCTATGAAGCCATCAGCCAAGCAAGCATCGCAACTTGAGCCGTTTACGTTTGCGGATGTGATGATCGCGAAGGGGAGAGCTTATGATCACCTAGCGGTTGCGGTGCGTGGGAAGGCGAATAAGAGGTTTAATGCGGTTGGAGCGTTTGCCGTGGCAGGGGCTTTTTCCGACCTTTGTTTGAAGCTTTTAAAGCCCGGAGTGGCAGATGAGAGGATTTATAGGTTATGGCTGGAATTAGCAGGTATTTTAGCCCAATTTAAGGCCGAAATTTCGCCTTTAAGAGCTCAATTACTGTTTTCCGCGGTAAGTCTCCGATTGCTGGATTTGTTGGGTTATGGGCCGTTTTTTAAGGCTTGTTCGGTGTGCGGTGAGGCACAGGGGCCCACGGAAGTTTTTTATGCTCCGGAGCGAAATTCGATCGTTTGCTTGGATTGCAGAAAAGATATCAGTGAAGCTTTGATACGAGTGCCGGCGCATGCCATGAACCTGTTGCAATTCCTTCGCAGTGCGTCGCTTACAGATGTTATGAGAGTCACCGCTAAGGTGGATTTGATTGAGACGGTCGTGGTGATGACGAGGGAGATATGCAAGCACGCGCCGTTGGATTTTGAGCCGCATGGGTTTACATCGATACAAAAGCTGATAGCTGATAGCGGATAGCGGATAGCTGATGGCTGATAGCGGATAGCAGTTGTATACAGAAGTGACATCAGAGCTCGTTATGAACATTGCTAACGCAAATTTTGTTAATTGGGCATTCGAAAATATTCTTTAGTAATGAATTTTTGCATTTGTTTTTAGATACGATTGTAGGCAAGGTTGAATGGCTGTGCCCGTTCAGTGATAAAGCGATTTACTTTTTTGAAGTTCCGGCAAGATATGATTTTTGGGTTTGGAATTTTGTTTTTCATTGGACTTTTGTGATTGAGGTGGGGATTGTGGTTTGGGTTGGGTTTGTTTATCTGCAACAAACACAAAAATTGCAGGGACGAACCCCTTACGGCTGTTTTGAAAGATTGACGTTTTTTTGTTTTTCCGCCAAAATAGCCTCAATTATGCAAACAATGATAAGTGAGTTAGGTATTATTAATTTTTTCATAATTTGTTAATTTCGTGTTTAATTTGCTGCTTAGATATTTGTTCGATGAAGGCAAGAATTGTAAAAAAATATGAAGGAACTTACACCCAACACTTCGCCAAAACAAGAATTAGAAATAAATGATCCTAGCACGATTAAGGTTGATGCGTCGCGTTTTTCACCAGAAAAAGAGGCCAATGTCTTAGATCGGCTTATTTTAATAGGAAATGAGATCTCAACCTTAGAAGAAGAGGCTGTTATTATGAGTAAAGCGATTGCATTGAATGGTGAAAAAGATAATGAGACAGAGGTGGTAGTGTCTGATTCTTTAAAAAAAATAACCGGGTTTTCTAAAGATTTTAAAATTACGCCCGTATCACACGAACGTATACTTAGCCTTGTTCCTGTTTTGGCAGACATGATTAAGCGTTTGCGACACCTCAAGATTGAAGAGCGAAATTTGGTTGCACAATTGCAACCATTAAAACGTGAAGCATATTACGCTACAGTTGAAACTCGAACGAAGATACAAACCGGGAAGATTTATTTACCAGAATGGATTGTGGAATTGGTGGAGCCGGTTAGTATTGAAAAAGCAAAGGAGATCATGGGCTACCTCATGATAGGTCCTGATGAAATTGAACAAAAATTTCAAACACATATAGATGATTCAGAAGTTCCTCCGATGCCGTTTACTTTAGCTGATTTAAAGCGTGCCAAGGAACGAGGTGATAGACTTCTTCTACGTATAGACAAAATTAAGAATGTTGAAGGAGATTATGACGATTTAACCTTAGAATATATGAGTCAACTTCAGCAATCACGAGATCTAAGGTATTATCAACATAGATTCAATTATAGACTGATGGTTTATAGACCAAAACCAGGGTTTCCTGCTGCTTATTTAATAGATGAGAAAAAATTTGATGAGTCTCTTCGTCAAGCGTTGAATTTTGATACACCACGGACGGGTTGGGTGTTAATTGAAAAACCGATAAAAAAATTTAAATTTTCATTGCTGGATTCTACGGTAGAACTTCGTAATAGAGTTGCGTCATGGGCTGATGATAATGAGCTGGCAGATTGTTCTGACGAAAAGCTTGAGGAAATTGCATTTTTGAAAGAAATAAATCCTAAAAAAATGATGGAATCACTAATCAAATTGAAGGTTAATCAAAAATATCGACGTACTCCAGTTGAATTTTTTTATGACGAAGCGGTTTTTGGTCATTATGATTTGGATGAGTATTTTGATGAGTCGGGGCATGTTCGGTTTGGGGTAGATGATCTTATACAATCAGAACAGACACTTGCCACTGATTCTAATGGCAATTTTATGAAAGTTTTTTTGCAATTTAATAAAAGCAAACCTAACCAAAATTTTTGTAAAGTGGTATTAGGAGTTGCTCCAAGTGGTGGTTTTTCGGTAGTAAGAAGTTAAACGATTTTTTGTTAATGATTTATGCAAACAATGATTAGTGAGTTTTCATCTAAAGTTGGTGAACAGGTTACAATAAAAGGCTGGGCGTATAATGTGCGTTCGAGCGGTAAGATTGCTTTTTTGCAGGTCCGTGACGGGTCTGGTTTTGTGCAGGCTGTGGTTGTGCAGTCGGTTGTAGATGAGGCGAGTTGGGCTGCTGCGACTGAGGCGACGATTGAATCATCGCTTGAGCTTACGGGTGAGGTTACCAAGCATCCAAAGCAAGAGGGAGTTTATGAGTTGCAGGTGAAGTCGCTTGTGTTGATTCAGAAGGCCGAGGAATACCCCATAGGCAAAAAGGAACATGGGCCGGATTTTTTACTTGATAACCGTCATCTTTGGTTACGCGCTCCGTCACAGTGGGCGGTGCAAAGAGTACGAGATGAGATCATTACAGCAACTTATGATTATTTTCATAAACACGGATTTACCAAATTTGATTCACCGATTTTAACTCCGAGTGCTTGTGAGGGGACGACAGAGCTTTTTGAGATCGATTATTTCGAAGAGCGAAAAGCTTATTTGTCACAATCAGGTCAGCTTTATCTTGAGGCGGCGATTGCATCTCTTGGCAGGGTTTATGATTTTGGGCCGGTGTTTCGCGCGGAGAAATCCAAGACGCGTCGTCACTTAACAGAGTTTTGGATGATGGACGCGGAGATGGCTTTTGTGGAGCATGAAGAAAATTTGAAGATACAGGAAGAGTTGATATCTTGCATCGTAAAAAGAGTGCTCGAGAATCGTGAGGCAGAGTTGAAGATTCTTGAGAGAGATATTGAACCTCTTAAGAAAGTTCAGGCGCCGTTTGAGAGGATGACGCACGCGGAGGCGATTAAGATCTTACGCGAGAATGGAAGTGATATCGGTGACATGGATGATTTGGGAGCTGATGATGAGACGATGCTGACTAAGATGTATGATAAGCCCATTTTTATCGAAAAATATCCGGCAGAGGTGAAGGCTTTTTATATGAAGCGCGACCCGGAGGATCCGACGCGTGCTCTGTGTGCGGATTTACTAGCACCCGAGGGTTATGGTGAAATTATCGGCGGGAGCCAGCGTGAGGATGATTATGATGAATTGTTAAAACGCATTCGTGAGCATAATTTGCCGGAAGAGGCATTTAGCTGGTATTTGGATTTGCGCAAGTACGGTTCGGCACCGCATAGCGGGTTTGGTTACGGGCTTGAGAGGCTTGTTGCTTGGATTTGCGGTTTGCATCATGTGAGGGAGACGATACCGTTTCCGAGGATGATAAATAGGTTGGAGCCGTAAGTTAATTACCAATTATCAATCACCAATCACCAATGATGGAGTCGAGCATAGCTCGATTCTTTCAATTGTTTGACTTTAGCTGTCAGAATTGGTTAACTTGGAGCGGTTCTTTGAAATGCGTTTAATCATCTCGCAAAGGATGGGAAATGCCAACAAAACCGATCTTCCGTTCCAGCCATAGAGCCGTGAAGCAACAGGCAAGGGCAGAGGAGGGTAAAACCGCTTTTGCATTGGCGGAAGCAAGTACAGCGCGTCAGGTGAGGCCGATGATGCGCGCGGTACGGCCCAATGAACAGCCGCTCAAATTTGAGCCTCCGGATCATGTTTGGATCGAGGAGGCGGCGGCAAGGAGCGTGGGCATCAAACCCAGGCCTCAAAAGCTGAATCTCATAAGAGATTTTCGCAGGGTTTCTTATAAATATGCTCAAATACAAATGAGCTCTCATGGTTGGTATCAAGATCCGCTGGAAAGTTTGATTTACCAATGTCTTATGGATAGGCTCGAGAAGGCTCGTGAAGCTATCGAGGAGCCGCATTCGGAGCTGAGGAATTTGCAGACAAAGGCTCAGAGAAAGCGTTGGCCTCAAAAGGTGTATGAAAGAAAGCGAGCTCAATTGGAAAGGGAGCTTTCCGGTAGGCACGAAGAGTTGGATTTGGGAACGCTCTTTGCGCTTATGAGGCAAATCGCGAGCGGCAACCGCAGTAAGAATGAGGTACAGCGTGACATAAAGCGGTTGTGGCAAAAAGCAAAGCGCCGCCATAAAGCTCGGAAGGCTTTTCCCGTGCAACTGCTAAAACTGCAAAACCGTTTGCAATCTTTGGATGATCTGGAACAGAAGCTCCGGTATATGAGCTGGGTGGAGTGGCTGGATTCGCAAGCCAAAAAGATCTTTTACGAGATCGAGGTGGATATCGTACGCGTTGCCTCACAAGGCAGGGTGCTAAAAGACGAATTGCCTCGTGGCCGAAAAGCGATTTCCGGCAGAACCGGAGTTTGGCGCCCCAGGCAGGTGATTGCAATAGCGGAATTGAATCAAGAGCATGATGTTCTTAGGGTAGTAGCCGTGGTAACTCCATCCGCTTACAACAAAAAACGCAACAGACGCGCCAAAGGGGAGAGGAGAGGATATCGCAATAAGCCTCCCAGATCCCAGAGGTATTCTTGGCACTAGCTTGACTCCCTTGAGGGGGTTTTTTGAATTTTCAATTACACACAATTACACACAATTGCTTACAATTATTTTCAATTCCTTACAATTACTCACGATTACTCACAATTACTCACAATTACTTTCAGTTATTCTCAATTGCTTTCAGTTAGTTGTTTGGAAGTAATTGAGGAAAATTGTGAATGTTTGTAAATAATTGTTTATATTGAGAGTTTGGTTTTGTTGTTTGGGGGATTGGGTGGTAAGATTTAGGTAATATGGCCAAAGACAAGGGAAGAGTTGGTAAAAAGGAGGGGGGAGTGGATTGGTTGATTAGAAAGTTTGTGGCGGTTTTCGCGACGATTATGGTTGTGGTTGGCGTTGCCGCGGTAGGATATTTGGCCGGGGATACGATGGAGGAATTAAAAGAAGAAGTTTCGCAGGCTACGTCGACAGTTATTTACGCGCCGGGGATTGTAGTCTTGAATTCGGAGGGGGCTCGCCTGTTTGGCGTGGATGGGCGGTGTGTCCGTGATTTAAGCTGGCCCAGTGACACGGCAATTTTTGATAAGCCGTTGTCGCAGATTAATGGAGTTGATGCTGTTACGGGAAAAGAAGCTTGGTTTGGCAATGGTTTTTTCGCGGCTTCGGGCACAAGGCATAGATCGCCCGACGGCAGGAGAGAGGTATATTTAAAAGATGAAAGAGCGGATGGTTCGAGGCCTCTTATCGTTACATATGGAAATGACGAGGACATGAGTATTTTGAGATATGGCGGGGAAATAATAAAGAACGCGGAGATTATCGGTTGGCAAGATGATAAAACGATTTTGTTTACAGGGTCCGCATCTTCATCCAAGTTGGCATATGCTTGGGATTTGGGTTTGGGAGCCCGGCCGATAGGCCGTGTGCAAGCTAATGCGTATGATTATAAAATCAGAGACGGCGCGATTTATTATTTAACCTCAAAAATTCAAAGTGATAACGGAACTGAACACAAAGTATCCCCGGGTATTTTGTTTAGCTTGAATTTTGAAGGAGAGGAGAAGGAAATTGCCAAGCAAAATGACAGTGTAATAACCAAGTATGCTTTGGGAGAGGGCGTGATTGCTTATGAAACCGCGGATACGTCTTTGTTTTTGAAGACAGCGACAAGCGACAGGAAGATCGGGCAAGGTATGCCGTTATTTTTTATAGATGATGATGACTTGGTTTATACATCACGGGATAAGATTAAGATTATGGATATTTCGGGTGATGGTGATGAACGGGAATTGGCGGAAGCGGAAAAAACCGCAATATTTTATTTGGAAAAAGTTAGAATGGACGAAAGTCCGCGGAATTAGTAAGATAAGTAAAGAATATTGGGAAGTAAAAAATTATGGACAGTGAAGTAAAAAAAGGAATTGTAAAAATCGTGTTTTTTATCGTTATAATGATAGCGGCTGGATATTTAGCGGCGGTTTTTTTATTAAAAAAACAAGAACAAACCACTTTTAGCGCGCCTACCGTTAACCCGCAAGCAGGTTTGGGAGCGGAGGGAGCGCTTTGCGGAGGGGATAAACGTTTGCCGTGCATGCCTGGTAATAAATGTCAGATTACCAATGAGGAAACAAATGAGGGTGTGTGCGTGCATGTGACGGATGACCCGGGGAAGGCACAGCCGCCTACGAGCTCCAATAACCAAACATCAAATTCCAATAATCAATAAATGAGATTCAATAATCAATCATCAAATTTCAATAACCAATCAGTGGTTTTTTGGATTGTTTTTTAGTAGGGGCGATACCTTGTGTTCGCCCGTACTATATCACTGAAGGCGAAGTAGTAAATTTTTTGTTGTAGGGATAAGCCTTGTGCTTATCTGTTTTTATTAAGGTTCAATTAGATGAGTTGATTCCGTATTGGGTTAATGGGCATTTATGTTAAGTATGCACGGATAGGCATAACCTAAAGGTCACAGGCAAGATCTATCCCTACGCGTGACAGATGGTTCTTGCCAGAGGCGGGTTTTTTAGGTAATGTTTTTGGCATATGAATAGAGTTATGAATACCGAAACTTCGCGGAAAATTGGCGAAGAAGTGGTGATAAAAGGGTGGGTGAATGTGAGGCGCGACATGGGGAAGATTATTTTTTTGGATATGCGCGATAAGAGCGGGATAGTGCAGGTTGTGCTGGTGCCAAGCGAGTTATCTGACCGCGGCAAAGAGGTTATGGACAGTTTGCGCGCCGAGGATTGTTTGGCTGTTACGGGTGTAGTAAATAAACGCGGGGAAAAGCAGATAAATCCGAATATGGTCACCGGAGAAGTAGAGGTTTTGGCAAAAGATATCGAGGTTTATAATCACGCGGAGACACCGCCGTTTGAGGTTGACCAGGATACATCGCCCGTGAGCGAGGAGTTGAGGTTGAAGTATAGATATTTGGATTTGAGGAGCGAGAGGATGGCAAAGAATTTGGAAATCAGATCTAAGATGATTACGAGTTTTCGTCGATTTCTTGATGACCAAGGATTTTTGGAGATTGAAACTCCGACGCTCGTTAAGGGTACGCCGGAAGGGGCTAGGGAATATTTGGTTCCATCGCGCGTGCATCCGGGGAAGTTTTATGTTTTACCGCAATCGCCCCAGCAGTTTAAGCAATTGTTGATGGTGGCCGGAGTTGAGAAATATTATCAGATCGCTCGATGTTACAGGGATGAGGATGCGCGGGGAGACAGGCAGCCGGAGTTTACCCAGCTTGATATGGAAATGTCTTTTGTGGAGCGTGAGGATATTTTGAATGTTTTAGAGGAAATGATGATTAAAATGGTGCAAGAGGTTGTGCCGGAGAAAAAGTTGACGTTTAAGCCGTTTAAGATTTTGACTTACGCGGAATCAATGGAAAAGTATGGAACGGACAAGCCGGATTTGCGTGAAGATAAAAATGATCCGAATGAACTGGCTTTCGCGTGGATTGTTGACTTCCCGATGTTTGAGTTAAATAGCCAAGGTGAGATGACAACCGCGCATCATCCTTTTTGTATGATAAATAAAGAGGATGAGGAGTTGTTGGATTCGGAACCGTTAAAAGTGCGGGCTGATACTTGGGATTTGGTATTGAATGGTTATGAGCTCTCGTCCGGATCCATAAGGATACATGATTCAAAAATTCAAAAGAAGATATTTGAAGTTTTGGGCTTGTCGGATGATGAGATACGGGAAAAATTCGGGCATATGCTTGAAGCGTTTAGTTATGGAGCTCCTCCGCATGGGGGCTCGGCGCCGGGTTTGGATCGCTTGGCCATGATACTTTGCAATGAACCCTCGATTCGCGAAGTGATAGCTTTTCCAAAGACGGGCGACGCGAGGGATTTGATGATGGGCGCGCCGTCGGAGTTGCCGACCGAGCAGATAGCGGAGGCTAATATAAACTGTCTGAACCTTGATTAAACATGATTTTCGCTCAAATTTACTTGACACTGTCGTTCGCGAACGACGTGTCTTGATTATTTAAGGGATAAATTTTTTTACACCTATCGTAATTATGTTTATTTGAAATGTTAATCGGTTTGGTAATCAAGTCACCTCTGATGATAAGAATATGTACGAAAAGATTTTGAAACCCATATTGTTTTTGTTTGATCCGGAAGGGATGCATCATTTTTTTAATTTTGTGGGCAGAGTTTTGGGTTCCAATAAATTTACCAGATGGATAGTGAGGAGTGTTTGCCGGCCGGTTAGCGATTCTGTTTTGGAGACGGAAATCGCGGGTGTGAAATTGGCGCATCCTTTGGGGGTAGGCGCGGGGTTTGATAAAGAGGGGCGCATAGTTACCATCTTAAAAGAAGTGGGATTTAGTTTTGTGGAGGTGGGCACTGTAACCGGGCAGATGAGCCCGGGGAACCCCAGGCCCAGATTATGGCGCTTGCCTGAAGATAACGCTCTCGTGGTCAATTATGGGCTTGTGAGCGGGGGAGCGGACGCGGCAAGGCAGAGGTTTGCTAAAGATTCTGAAACTTGGCCGATTCCTGTTGGTGTGTCTGTGGCAAAATCCAACTTGCCGGACTTGGCGGGAGAAGATGGGATGAATGATTTACTGACGGCGTTTAAAAAATTACAGCTTTACGCAAATTACGTAACAGTTAATGTTTCATGCCCCAATGTGGGTGACAGCTGTTTGTATTGCGAAGACGCTGATATTTATAGATATCTTTTACAGCGTTTGGATGAATTGAAGCCTTTTAAACCCGTATTTTTTAAGCTCTCGCCCGAAATGAGCGAGGAAAGAATGCTGGAAATTTTACGCGATACCGAGCCATACTCTTGGGCGAGGGGGTTTGTGCTATGCAACTTGGCTCATGGAAGAGAAGGTTTGAAGTCGCCCAAGCTGAATGACAAGATGAAGGGCGGTGCTTCGGGGCCGGGGTTGAGGGGCAAGGCGGATAGAGTGCTGGCTTTTATGGCTAAGCATGGACTTGGCAGATATCAGTTTATTGGAATTGGAGGTGTTGATTCGGCTGATGATTTGTACCGAAAAATCAGGCTAGGGGCATCCGCGGTGCAGATTGTAACGGGTTTGATTTATCATGGGCCGCTTTGGCCATCCAAAATATTAAAGCAATTGGCCAAGAGGTTGAAACAGGATGGTTTTGCCAGTGTGGAGGAGGCTGTTGGGTGTGATTTGCGTTAATCTCCATTTGCTTACAATTGCTCTCAATTACTCTCAATTGCTCTCAATTACTTTCAGTTGCTCACAATTACTTTCAATTGCTCTCAATTACTCTCAATTACTTTCAGTTATTAACAAACATTGTCGAACGTTCAGAATTTTTTTTAGTAAAAAAATAAGCCACCGAAGTGGCAGTAGGGTTTAGCAGGGTGGATTGTAACCGGCTTTGAGCATGGCTCGCTGTTCGGTCGGGGTTGCGATTCGGCTGTAAAACGCATGAAGAGTTTGATAGCCGGTGACTTCGTCGAGATTTTGAAGTCGTAGAAAATGCTGGATGCTTTCTTTGATGAGTACATGTCGCCAACCCATTTGGATGGCTTGCAATCGTATGAGTTCCCAGGTAAGCAATTCATCGGATTGCAACATGCAGGCTTCCTTTCGTAAAAAGCGAACATTGTGACACACGGGAGCGGAAGAGCTAAAGGTCTGGAGCGATTTCATCATGAAAAGTTAAAAATGTCAAGATCTAGCCAAAAAACAGGATATTTAGTATTATTCTTGCATGGCATATACGGTGCAGATAGAGCATTTTGAAGGTCCTTTAGACCTTCTTCTTCAGCTTGTTGAAAAAAACGAGCTGGAAATTGCCGAAATATCATTGGCAACGGTTGCCGACCAATTCGTCAGTTATATGGAAAACAGCCAAGTACCACCAGAGGAGCTGGCTGATTTTTTGGTTATCGCGAGTAAACTTATTTATTTGAAATCCAAGCTTTTGATGCCGGATTTTGAAGATCAGGAAATGGAGGAGGGTTTGGATTTGGAAGCGCAGTTAAGGCAGTATCAAATGTTTGTGGCGGCGGCTAAAGAATTGAATGAAATGTGGAACGCCGGTAAGAACGCTTACCCCAGGCCAATGGTGGTTAGGAGAAAGCGCGAGGCAGGGTTTGTGCCGCCAAAGGGAGTTGATATTACTTTGATGCTCGAGGTAATGCGCCGAGTGATTGCCAGGATAGAGCCGATAGTCAGGCTGCCCAAAGCGGCCGTGGCCAGGGCGGTTACGATTCATGAAAAGATACAAGATTTATACGGTAGGATAAGACAGCACGCAAAAGTATCTTTTAAGCAATTTATTGGAGGCGCTAAGCACAAACAAGAAGCGATAGTCGGTTTTTTGGCACTGCTCGAGCTTATAAAGCAAAGGTTTGTGACAGTGGATCAGGAAGGGATCTTTAACGATATCAATATTAGCGCGCATCCGGAGGCTCCGGAAACAGATCCATCAATAACTTCTAACTTCTAACTTCTAACTACTAATTACTAACTTCTAACTTCTAACTTCTAACTGCTAATTTCTAACTACTAACTATCGACGTCGAACGTTTAACGTCAAATAGTCGCGTTTATCACGAGAATCCTTTTATCACGGGTTGAACGTCTGCTAGATGCTAGATACAAGATACTAGATACTAAAGTTGAAGCTAGTAGCTAGAAGCTATCACGAGAATCCGTTTATCACGGGTTAAAAGTCTGCTAGATACTAGATACAAGATACTAGATACTAAAAATGAAGCTAGAAGCTAAGAAATAATATGAATTTGGAACAAATAATTGAAGCGATATTGTTTGCTTCGGGGAAGACTTTGAGCGAGCGAAAGCTGGCTGAGTTGACCGGTAAAAAAGTCGAAGAAGTTTCGGAGGCTTTGGATATGTTGCAAGACAGATTGGTTGATAGGGGGATTATTTTGCAGAGATATGAGAAAGAGGTTGAGTTGGTTACGCATCCGGAGGCGGCGGAGTATGTTAAGAAGGTAGTTAAAGATGAAGAGCAGGGCGAGCTTACGCGCGCGGCTTTGGAGGCGTTGACCATCTTGGCGTATCGCGGGCCGATGACCAGGCCGGAATTGGAGCAAATCCGCGGAGTGCAGTCGTCTATGATATTAAGAAATCTGATGATTAGGGGTTTGGTGGAACAGAAGGAAGATATGCGCTTGGGGCAAGCGACTTACGCGGTTACATTTGATTTCTTAAATCATCTGGGACTGAAAAATATCAATGAATTGCCGGATTATGACGAGCTCCGCGGGCACAGCGCCATATCTGATATGTTGGATCAGCTTAAAGAACCGGAAGAGAAACAATCGGGGGATAGTGGAGAAGGCGCTGAAAGTGAGGAATTAAGTGTATAAATATGAACAATTATTATCCAAGTTTTTTCAAATATTTTCCAAACAAAGGTTTTTGGTTTGATTTGTATCTTGGTTGTATTTGTTGAGTTTTATGTTGAATAGTTTATTGGCAATTATAGCAGTGCTTTCCATGGCTCCGGCTCCCGAGCCGTACATGAATCCGATGAGGATGTATGGATTGAATACACCTGTTGATTCGGGTATGGTTTTGGCTTCGAATATTGAGGAAAGAGTTGTACAGCCGCCGCAAAAAATTGATAAGAATAATTTGGGTATTTTGCATAGCGGCAAGAGCGCTTTTGTGGCGGATGTGGAAAGCGCCGGGGTTTTGTACGCGCATAAACCGCACGACGTTTATTCGATCGCGAGTTTAACAAAGCTTATGACAGCGCTTGTTGTTTTGGATTTGGATTTGGACATGAAAGAGAGAATAACTTTTGTAAACGAAGATTTTGACCGGGAAAGCAGGTCAACTTTAAGGATTGGGGATTCTATCCCTCGTGAGGATGTGCTTAATGCTTTGATGGTAGGGTCTGTTAATGAAGCCGGAAACGCTTTTGCCAGAACCAGCGGAGTAACTTACGCGGAGTTTATTGAGCTAATGAATAAAAAAGCTGAAGAGCTGAATTTAGATTCGTTGCGCTTTACTGATCCAACCGGTTTAGATGAAGGCAATATGGGATCCGCGGCCGACGTAGCGGCATTGCTAACGATTGCCATTCGAGAACCGGAAATACGAGAAGCCATGCAAAAAGAATTTGTTATCTTGACCACGCAAACCGGAAGGCAATACACAATCAACACGACTAATTTATTGATGTATTCATATTTGAACAAAGAACCATATAAGATAATCGGAGCAAAAACAGGGTCTTTGCCTACCACGGGTTATAATTTGGCGCAGGTAACGGAAAACGCGAACGGGGACCAAGTGGTAGCGGTTTTGTTGGGCAGTAACAATCATTTTGCGAGATACGATGATGTGAAAGCGCTTACCGCGTGGGCTTTTGATGCATATTTTTGGTGATAATTACAAATTCAAAGGGCACAAGGTACAAACAAATTCAAAAATTCAAAATTTCAAACGCGTGCTATGTTTTGTATTTAGTATTTTGAATTTGTTTGTCGAGCTCAGCTCGATTTGCGTCCTTGGAATTTGTATCCTTTTTCCCATATGACTAAAAAAGTAATTGGAGTTGATTTGCGATGTTTGCCACGGGATGGTTCGGCGGGGGCGGGTGTGGCGCACGCGGCTAGGGCGCTTGTCGGTGCCATCGCGTCTAACGTCGAACGTAAAACGTCGAACGTATGTTTTAGGTACTATGTGCCGGAGGGTAGTGAGTGGGGGAGTGGGGATGTTCAGAGGCTTGAAGACGCGACCGGGCGATCATTGCGAGGTGCTTTAGGGGAAAAGCCTTGTGATTTGTTGTTTGTACCGGGAGGGTCTGTTGCGCCGGCGATTAAAGTGCCGGCAATTCCTTGGGTTCATGATTTGATTATTTTTGAGCACCCGGAATGGTTTAACCAAACTTGGATGCAGAGAAAAATTACCACACATCTTTTTACAAAAGGATTAAAGAGGGCGCCGGTTATTTTGGCGGTTTCAGAATATACAAAGTCGAAAATTGTGCAATTACTTGGAATCGAGGGAGACAAGATAGTGGTGACGCGTGAAGGAGGAGATGATTTAATTACCGATTACCGATTACCGATTACCGATTTACGGAGGGAGGCGAGTGAGTTTTGTGAGAGGGAGTTGGGACTTTCGAGAGAGTTTGTGCTTTGTTTGGGGACGGTGGAGCCGCGGAAGAATGTTGCGATGCTGATTCGAGCTTGGAAGCTGGCTAAGCAAAAAAACGCGCAAGCGCCGGATTTGGTTGTGGCCGGAGCTAACGGTTGGAAGTATGAAGACGTGGAGGCGGAGATAAAACTGCTATCCGCTACTGAAGAGCAATTTTTCTATCGTTATCGTGCGGTTACCGATGAGCAAAAGAGAACATTGCTTCTAGGGGCAAGCATGGTTGCGGTGCCATCTTTGGATGAGGGTTTTGGGCTTACGGCGCTGGAGGCAATGCAAGCCGGTACACCTGTGGCAGTGAGTAACCGTGGGGCATTGCCGGAAGTTGTGGGGGAGGCGGGAATGGTGCTTGATCCGCACGATGAGCAAGCTTGGGCTACTGCGATGTTAACTTGTATTACGGACAAAAGAGCGTGTGAGTTAAGGTCGGAAATGGGATTGCGAAGAGCTGAGGAATTCAGTTGGGAGAAGAGTGCGGATGCTGTGATCGAAGCGCTGAAATAAAATGCAATTTTCGATTAACAATTACCTAATACTAATTACCGAATACTAATTACCGATTAATAATTACCGATTAATAATTACCGATTAACGATTACCGATTAACGATGATGGAATCGCTAATGCGATATTATATATTCTAAACACCTGCGTCGAACGTCGTTTTTCTAGCTTCTGGCAGCTAACTACGTTGATAACGTTTATCACGTTTATCACGTTCATCACGAATTGACGATACATCGAACTTTTTGGTTTTACCCTCTAAATCTCCCTACTAGGGAGACTTGTAAACTATGTAAACAAGCCCCCTGATCCTACTACACTAAAGTTACGTGGGACGGGTAAGGGGGTTTGGGGTTGGGTTGGGGTTTAGCTCTGAGCCTCTAGAGGCTAGAAGCTAGAGGCTAATGTAGGTTGAGCTTGTCTTTTCGTGACAATTTTTTGATTTCAGCTTCTCTTTTTTTGGCGGAGCTTTCGGTATGGCCGCTTTCACTCCAGACTATTTTGACCGGGAGGCGGCACCTGGTGTACTTGGAGGCTTTGCCGTCTTGATGTGTTTTGAGGCGGCGGGTGAGATCTGTGGTGATGCCGGTGTAGAGGGTGTTGTCCGCGCAGAGCAGGATGTAGACGTGCCAGTTATTCATTAACATAGAGTACAATTAACTACCTCTAACGTCGAATTACAAGCTACTAGCTACTAGCTTCTAGCGGTTAACTACGTTTATAACGTTCATCACGTTTATAACGAGAATCTGTTTATCACGACACAAGCGTCGAAGTTCGAATTTTTTGGTATTAGCGGAATTCTAAGTAATAATTGCTATTTGCTAATTTCTGATTTCTACTTTTAAAGTTGAATAATTTGTATTTGGTATTTCAAAAAATCCCTCGAAAGGGATTTTTTGATGTGGTAGCGGGAGTGGGGGATCTCACTCGCTTCGTCGAGCTAAGCTCGACTGCGCTCTTTGAAACCTTGCGGTTTCAACGGTTCGATCATAGATCGAACCTGCTTCCACAACGGGAAACCCAGGTTTCCCGACCCCTTCCTGTTCGACCCCTCTGGTTATTGAAAATTGTTTTTTGGTTATTAAAAAATCTCCTCAAGGAGATTTTTTTGGTAGCGGGAGTGGGGGTCGAACCCACGACCTCGGGCTTATGAGTCCCACGCTCTAACCAACTGAGCTATCCCGCCATTCTTTCAATTACCGATTACTCTTCGAGAGCCTGAGGGCTCCTCAGAGCCTCGAAGGCCAATTACCCCACTACGTCCTACGGACTTCCAGGGGTGGTTTGGGAGTGGACTTTGTGGATGATAACTAATATTAACAATTTTGGCAATATGTATAAAAAAATCTTGAAAAAGTGTATAAACATGTTGATTATTAGTTATAAGTTATGGGCAAAGATTCAGAATTTAGGGTTGATTTTAAGGAAATTTTTGTTTTTTTGGATTGACAATTTTACCCTTGACATAGCGGAAAAATGTGATATTGTGGTAGAACCTAGCAGTTTTACAAACCACGGAGACAAAATGACGGTGAAAATTCATCATCTTGGGAAAGCGCTTTTCAGCAACCATGGAACATTTGAAGTTACCATCACCCCTCGAGGGGGGATTGAACTGGCCCATGATAAAGCATTTCGTAACTGGCGCTTTATCGGCGGGGGCAAAGTTGAGCGAGAAAACGCGAGAAAGTTCCGAGTGAAATTTTCGGACCTATTGCTTGCGTACTTGGTTCCTGATTTTAAAGAGTGTACACTTTTTTATATCGATGAAGAGGGCAAGGTTTTGGGAAGAGATGTGTTTTCAGATTGGATTTTGGTAAGAGGTGAAGACGGCGTGCGCCGTGAGCGCAGGGCTTTGGCGATTATTGAAAGCGATGAATATAAAAGTAAAATTCGTTTTTGTTTTCCGCCTTTGCGAGGACGCGGTGTGCCGCCGGGTACAACGCAAATTGCATTTCGTTTTGAACAAGTGAATGAGGCGTCTCGGATGATCAAGTATTCGATGGTTTGCGAAGTTCAGAAGGACTTGCGTATAGCTCCTCGCCCGGCAATGAAGACTCAGCCCGGTTACCGAGCAAGATCCGCGGTTTTGTAAAACTCCACTCGCAGCCTTTAAGGGGCTGTTTTTTATTACCAGGATGTACCAGGATATCCAGGATTAACAGGATTAACAGGATTGATTTAACAGGATTTACCAGGATATCCAGGATTAACAGGATTAACAGGATTGATTTAACAGGATTTACC